>JACBXP010000004.1 GCA_015863185.1 Aerococcaceae bacterium DSM 111020 | reverse complement strand
TCTTTCCTGTTTCGGTGGGTCGCTAGCGCAACGTTATCTAATATAACATCACCGTCTCAAAGTTGTCAAGCACTTTTTGAAATTATTTCAAAAATATGACGGCCTCTTGGCGACAAGTAATAATATACCATGGGTGAAATTAAAAAGTCAACATTTTTTAATAAAAAACAGCTCTCTTATTATTGAGAGCTGTTTCTATTATAATATGTTAATTTACTTTAAATTAATCGAGACGACGATTTAACTCTTCAGATAACTCCTCATAACCAGGTTTACCTAATAAAGCAAACATATTACGTTTATAATCTTCTACTCCTGGTTGGTCAAATGGATTAACACCATTTAAGTAACCTGAGATTGCAACAGCAATCTCGAAGAAATAGATCAATTCTCCTAAAGATGTTTCATCAAGCGCATCAATATTGATTAATAAATTTGGTACATTACCATCTGTATGCGCTAATAGCGTTCCATTATATGCTTGCGTATTAACATAATCGATAGTTTTTCCTTCAAGATATTTCAATCCATCGAGATCTTCTTCTAATGAAGGAATCTCTAAATTATAGCGAGGATTTTCTACTTTTACGACCGTATTAAAGATGTTTCGTTTTCCATCTTGAATGGTTTGTCCAATTGAGTGTAAATCGGTTGAGAAGTTTGCACTTGCTGGGTAAATACCTTTTTGGTCCTTTCCTTCTGATTCTCCAAACAATTGTTTCCACCACTCAGAGAAGTAAGCCATAGCTGGCTCATAGTTGACCAAAATCTCGATATCTTTTCCTTTACGGTGTAAGATATTACGAAGCGCAGCATATTGATAGGCTGGATTTTCTGATAATTTTGGATTACTATAGGCTTCCATTGCGCTACGCGCACCTGCCATAAGCGCATCAATATCATTACCTGCAACAGCAATTGGCAATAATCCAACCGCCGTTAATACGGTAAAGCGTCCACCAATACCATCTGGAATGGTAAATGTTTCATACCCCATTTCATTGGCTTCTGATTTTAGTGCACCTTTTTCTTTGTCTGTAGTAGCGTAAATACGTGTGGTTGCTTCTGCTTCTCCATATTTCTCAATTAATAATTCTTTTAAGACTCTAAATGCAATAGCTGGTTCAGTTGTTGTTCCAGATTTAGAGATCATATTAATAGAGAAATCACGATCGCCGATCATTTCAATTAATTCATGTAAATAAGTAGAACTAATGCTATTGCCGGCAAATACTACTAAAGGATTACCTTTTTCCCCCGCATGACGACTGTAGAATGAACCATTCAGAAATTCAATCGCAGCCCGGGCACCTAAATATGAGCCACCGATCCCAATAACCACCAATACGTCTGAATCACGGCGGATTTTTTCAGCAGCTTGTTTGATACGATCATATTCTTCTTTATCATAATCTTCTGGCCATGTTACCCAATCTGTGAAGTCACTACCAGCACCTGTCCCTGATCTTAGTTGTTGATCTGCTAATTCTACATAAGGTGCTAGATAATCTAATTCATGCTCTTGGAAAAACGGGGCAGCTTTTTTATAATCAAATGTTAATTTAGTCATACTATCCTCCTATTAGGTTGGTATATGGTATTCATCATATTCGATTTCATCTAATCCTTGTCTAACCATTTTTGGTAGAGCTTGCTCGAGGGGTTTAAATCCGATTTTCGGTTGATGCTTCCGTCTACGATATTTTATCTTCGCAGGATAAGGTGGGACATTTGTTTGTTCCAAGGCACGCAATGATAAACTAATCTTATGAGTGTATTCATCCACATCAATAACCATCACCCGAAGCGTTTCTCCCAATTGGACAAACTGATTAATATCCGTAACATAACCATGTTTACACTCGGATATATGAATCAAACCTTGCGTGTAACTATCAAGTTGAACAAACACACCATAATGTTGAATACCAGAAACGGTCCCTTCGACAACATCGCCAATCTGATATTGTTTTTGTGAAGTCATTCTTATTCCTAATATACTATGCGTTCACAGTGATTGATTCAATCACTACATCTTCGGTTGGTTTATCACTAGCATTCACAGATACTTCTTGGATGGCTTCGACTGTTTCCATACCAGAAACAACGTGACCAAACACTGTATGACGATGATCTAACCACGGTGTTCCACCATTCTCACGGTATGCTTCAATAATCGGTTCAGGATAGCCTGCAGGCGCCATTTGGTCCATCATTTGAGCCGGTACTTCTTTTGCTGTCACAATGAAGAATTGGCTTCCATTTGTATTCGGTCCTGCATTAGCCATTGATAAAGCTCCGTAAAGATTGAACAATTCTGGTGAGAATTCATCGGCGAAAGATTCACCATAGATACTCTCGCCACCCATTCCTGTACCGGAAGGATCGCCTCCTTGAATCATAAAATCTTTAATGACGCGGTGGAAAATAACACCGTCATAATATCCTTTCTCTGCCAGTTCAATGAAATTCTTAACTGCTAAAGGGGCTTCCTCTTCAAAAAGCGCTAAGGCAATATCCCCTTTATTCGTATGTAATGTGACTTTTGTATCTTGCTGTGTCAATCCTAGTTGTTTATATTCTGTCATTTCAAACTCCTTTCTTATATGTTATATATATTCTATCATTTATTCATGTTTTAACAAATACTTAATATCATTATGTGGGGTTTTTTGTTATTATTGATACTGTGTAATAATTATTTTGTACCAAAGGAGAATCTTATGAATCAAGTTCTGTTTACATCCCTCGCTGCGATTATCTTTACGCAAGTCATTAAACTTCCCATTGCGTATTTATTTAATCGCAAGAGTGCACAAATTAATATCATCACCTCGACCGGCGGGATGCCAAGTTCGCATTCAGCGGCAGTCAGCAGCTTGATTTCTTCTTTGATTTTCAACTATGGATTCAGTTCTCCCTATGTAGCGATTGCCACAGTCTTTGGTGTTATCGTTATGTTTGATTCCATGGGGGTGCGTCGCCAAAGCGGAGAACAAGGTCTTGTTTTAGATGAACTAGTAAAGCACTATATTCAAACACATAATAAACAAATATCCTTTAAACATAGCCAAGCTGATGCGGATATTAATCCGATCATCTTAGATACGGATCTCAGAGAATATGAGCGGATGATTGTGAAAAAATATTTAGGACATAAGCCAAGTGAAGTCATTATGGGTGTCCTGACAGGAATGCTTGTTGCGGTCTTTTTTAATTTTATTGTCTTTAAATAATTAGAAGGAGTCACTATGCATATTGAAGAAATGATGTACGATATTACCATCATAGGTGGTGGACCTGTTGGACTCTTCGCCACTTATTATGCCAGCTTACGAGAAAGCAAAGTTAAATTAATTGAAAGCTTGGAAGAAATTGGTGGCCAACCAGCGCATCTATTTGCTGAAAAACGAATCTACGATATCCCCGGTCAGCCAGGGATTACAGGAGCGCAACTGAGTGAGAATTTACTCATTCAAGCAGAAATTCACCACCCCACGATTATTACTGGAGAGGAAGCGCAAACGATTGAAGAATGTTTCGATGAGCTGAGGCAACGCTATTATAAATTGACTACACCTAAACAAACACATTATACGCGCACGATTATTATTGCTGCCGGCAATGGCGCATTCAGTCCTCGTCGCTTGCAATTACCGGAAGCCCCGCTTTATGAAGGAAAAAGTTTACATTATGTCATTCCTTCATTACAACAATTCGTCCATAAAACAGTCATGGTCTGCGGCGGGGGGGATTCTGCGATTGATTGGGCGCTTGCCCTTGAAACCATTGCAGATAAAGTATATTTAATGCATCGACGTCCTCAATTCCGTGCGCATGAACAATCGATTCGTCAATTAGAAAAGTCCTCGGTGGAAGTGTTGACACCCTATTTACCAGCATCCATCCAAGGACAAGATGGGCAAGTAACCAGCATGACCATTCAAAAAAATCGTGACACAGTTACCCAAGTGATTGCAATTGATGAGTTAATTGTTAGCTATGGTTTTATTTCTAATTTCGGTTCCATGCGTCACTGGGACTTGGCAATGGAACGTGGCGCTTTCCAAGTGACCCCCCTCCATTATGAGACGAGTCGCCCAGGAATCTTTGCGATTGGGGATAGTTGTTATTATCCAGGGAAAGTCAAACTGATTGCTACAGGATTTGGCGAAGCTCCTCAAGCAGTCAATGGAGCATTGCTTGCCATTGACCCAGATGCCAATATCGCCCCTGTTCATAGTACAAAATTATAAATTATTGAAGGAGATATTATGTCAGCTCAAGAAAAATTAATTAAAGAAAGTATATTACAAGATCACGCGACCCAATTACTTAAACAGAGAGGTGTCAAGATAGAAGACATAGCTTCTATCGTATATGATCTACAAAAAAATTATGTTGATGATTTAACGATGGAATATTGTATCGAAAATGTCAAAAAAGTCATTCAAAAAAGAGAAGTTCAAAATGCCATCATTACAGGAATCGAAATCGATATTGCGGCAGAAACTGGTGCATTTTCAGATGTTCTCTCCGATTTATTAATGCGTGACGAAGGATTATACGGAATTGACGAAATATTAGTTTTATCAATTGTGAATGTCTATGGATCGATTGGATTAACGAATTTCGGTTATGTTGATAAATTAAAACCTGGAATTATCGGGAAATTAAATAACGAAAAATCTGAACAATGTAATACATTTATTGATGATATTGTGGGTGCTTTAGCAGCAGCTGCTGCCAGTCGTATTGCTCACAGTCAACCCACACATGATAATATCAATCAAAATCCTAAACCGGAAACTTCCTATCAAGGAAAGCATTAAGACATCTATCAAAAAGACCATCTCCCCTGATAAAGGCAAGATGGTCTTTTTTGCTTTAGCGTCGCTGATACCATTGACTGATAATAAAGACAAAGAGCTCATAAAGTAAAATAACAATAATAAACAATAGCATGAAAAAGGATTCAGGGAGAACAGTAATAATGGGATCATATATTGGATCGAAAAGCCAATAATCATTCGTAAAGACAATTTCATGAAATAAAATAAAGATACGTTCAAAGTTTACAAAAATCATAAATAAGAACAACAATGGCACACTATATAGAAAATAAAAGCCCGCTTGCACAAATAAATATTCACGTGCCACTTTGAGTTGTCGAACGATCCAAGGGAGTCCCACACAAGCTAAGACACTGATGAGTGCATTCAATTGAATCAGCAATTTCACATCTTGAAAGTGCTGAAGTCCTTGAGCAGAACTACTAAAATAGGGAATGGTTAATATTTCAGTAAAGGGATGTAATAAATATTGCACAATACTTTGGTATGAGACTTGCAATTGTTGATGCGTAAGCCCTACACTCTCGCCCAAATTAAACAACTGACTATAAAGATAATAAACAGGAATGGAGGCGAGTGTTGTTATAGTAATACTGATTGAAAACAATCCAACCAATAACGCCAGAAAACATCCCACAAGTTTTAGCCCTTTCATTGATTTTTCCATTCGGATAAATCCCTCACTACATAAGTGGGCGGCGTTGGAAATGTCGCGATATCTTCTGGATTTGTCACTCCAGTTAGAACTAATAATGTATCCATCCCAATATTGATCCCTGCTTGAATATCTGTTTGATAATTATCTCCAATTAATAACAACTGATCTTTAGGTAAATTTAATCGATCCATCGCACCTTCTACAATCGGTGTAAATGGTTTCCCCATCGTTAATGCCGTGACACCGGTCGCGTATTCAATAAAAGCCGTAGTTGCTCCAGAGCTTGGCTGTAAACCTGATTCTGTTGGGATTAGACGATCTTTATTCGTTGTAATAAATGTTGCTCCATTTAATATTGCTTGCACTGCAATGGTTAAATCTTGATAATCGACTTGACGATTGAGTGCTTGGACCACAACTTCAGCTGAAGTATCTTGAACAAGTGTTAATCCTGATTCTTCAATCAGAGTATGTAAAGGGGGTTCACCAATACAATAGATTTTTTCGTCAACATGATGTTCTTTAAGATAATCAATCATTGCCTGTGCTGAAGAATAGACATAGTCACTCGTAACGGGCAAATCATAGGATTCATTTAATACTGCCGCAATTTGCTCCGGTGAGCGCGTCGCATTATTCGTTACAAACTGAAATGGCACATCCTTTTGAATGAGCGAACGGATAAATATTTCTGCGCTCGTAATACGTTTTTTACCATAATAAGTGGTGCCATCAAGATCAATTAAATATCCTTGATACTGCTTCAAATCTAATTGCCTCCCTTATTTATTATCATTGTGTTTTCATACGAATAGTAAAATTGGCTTGTTTATTCGTCGCTTTCGTTTTTTTCTGTTTGTTTTTTTGAGTGTTTGCGTCTTTCATCTTAAATGGTTTACGACTTTTTTTACTTTTTTCTTTTTGAGCTTTATTTTTGGTGATCGTTCCTTTTTTAGGATTAATCTTCTTACCCGTCTTAGTTTTGGGTTTCATCCGTCGGTTCAATTTAGGCATCTTATCGACGTATTTAGGATAGAGTTCTTTGTATTCTTCTACTGAATCTTGCTTTCCTAGCACAAAATAACGACAACCAAAATTACAATATTCTAACAGATAATCTTCAACTAAATCGATCGTTTGATCATAGGGGACACCCGATTGATTAATTTGATAAAAACCGCGCAAGCGTAATTGCTCGTGACCCCAATCACCGACAATGAAGTCGAATTTTTCAAAGAAAGGTTGATAGCGTGCTTTAAAAGCATCTAATTCGAACCCTTCACGGTAATCTTCAACCAAGAGATATGTTTCTTCTTCAATAATTATGGTCTCTGCATCTACTTGTGAGATCAAAGCAGATTCGTTATCTTCTGTTGTCAGTTCATTCAATAAATTTGTTATTTCATTAGATAAATTTGATTCAGACATCGTCTTAATTCCTCTCTATGGACTCCAATCCCCTTGCAATCACTTCTCTTAGTAATTCAGGAAATAAAAGCTCTCTTTCATCAATATCTTGTAAATAGGTAAAAAATGGCAAGAAAAGCAAATGATCGACCGTGACTAATGTGTACTGTGCCGTGGAATTCAATGCTGAGCCATTAACATACCACTGTTCATACTCACGGTCATAATAGGCATCTTTGACCATTAATTCGCCAAAAAATTCACCTCGGAATCCCAAACCTTTTATCGGACGATCAATTAAAGCATCTCGTTTTGTCTGGAACTGTTCCAAGATATTTCGGAGCTCTTCACCGGTCATCGTCAGTTTCGCAAGATGCATCGGATGGGGTAAAGCCTTTTGCAATTCAAAGGCATTCGTTTGTTCAGGTGATAAGTCACTCAAAAACAAGCCATTATTTAACACCGCCACATCTGCTGATGCAAAGGTTTGAATGGTCTCCAAAGCAAATTGAACAAAACTTTGTTGACCGATTAAAACATCTGATCGCAATGGATGAGAAAACATTGGCAATAATTGTTCAGCCAAACGATTTTCGCCGATTGCTATATAAGGATCTGGACGTGATTTGATGGCGAATGTTTCTGCATAAATATCCCATTGATTCGTCATTTGATTATAGTCCACCGTTACTTCACCAATATATTGACCATATCGACCACATCCCGTCAACAATGTTTGATTGACCCATTCTCCTTCAGGCAAAAGGTGATGCGTATGGCCACCAAGAATTAAATCAATCTGTGGAAAAACCTGCGCTAAATATCGGTCTTCATTCAGTCCAAGATGGGACAGTAAAATAATAAAATCTGGTTTCTGCTTCTTAATCTCTTTCAAGAGTGGTCTTAATGTTTCTACGGGCGACAATATATGATAATGATTATAATGATACGTTGGGTATGGCGCCGTCAGGCCGAAGACAATGATTTTTTTATTGTCAATCTCATATTCGAGATAAGGTTTAGCATAATTTGGGGTTTGATGATAATTGCCATCCAGCAAATTAGCTATTGTCACATCAAAAGTCCCTTCCTCATAGAGTGCCGCTAAATGTTCTGGTGGGATATTTATCCCTTCATTATTCCCAATCGTCACACAATCATACGCAACTTCATTAAATAATTCAATCATTATTCTACCCTGGGTTGCTTCAATCATGGGATGATAAGCATCTATCGCGTCCCCAATGTCCATTAATAAGAAAGGCGTTTGTGACGCTTGATAAGTTGCTGTACGCTGTGTGATGAATTGTTTAATCCCCGGCCAATTCTCAAGATGGCTATGGATATCATTAGTATGAATGATTTTAAACATAAATAATCCCCTTTGCCAATGCCCTTTTCTCACAATTAATACTCCTTGCTCATTATAACAAATTATCGAACAGATACCTATTCTCGTATTAAGTGTCACAAATTTAAATATTTGAACATTTTAATTGTCTCAGGTATACTACTTTTAGAAATAACGGGGAGGCCAAAGCATGAAAAAATGGAAAATCGTCGCTGATTCAATTTGCGACATTCGTGAAGTGAAAGATTTAGATGCGTCGATCGCATTTGAATCAGTACCACTGATTATTAATATTGATGATCAATCCATTATTGATGACCAAGATATCGATATGGAATCATACCGACAAGCTTTGAAAAACTCAAAAAAAGGTGCATCTACTGCTTGTCCAGCACCAGACCATTATGCGAATGCATTTCGTGGTGCTGAAAATGTCATTTGTTTCTGTGTATCAAAAAATCTCTCAGGTAGCTACAATAGCGCCATGTTAGGTAAAGACTTACTCTTGGAAGAAAATCCTGAGATTAATATTGAAGTCATTAACACCGCTTCAGCTTGCTCAGAAATGAATATTCAAGTCCAAAAAGCGCTCGAATTAGCAAATCAAGGGGTAAGTTTCGAAGAAATGACATCACAGATTAAAGAATATGGTAGTAAAACGGATGTGCTCTTTATTCTGAAAAACATTGACAATCTAGTACGTGCTGGACGCGTCAATAAATTAATGGGACAAATGGTCGGATTATTAAATATTTTCTTAATTGGCCAAAGAACCTCTGATGGACTGATTGAGTTAGCAAATAAAGCACGTGGAGAAAAACGCGCCCTTCGAACCTTTATGGAAGAATTAAAGTCACATCAATTCAATGGCAAACGCATTGAAATCGCACATGCTACCAATCCTTCTCTAGCAGAAACATTACGTACAAAAATTATTGAAAAATATCCTGATGCAAACATTTCGATTGTTGAAATGGGTGGCCTCTGTGAATTCTATGCTGAACAACAAGGAATTATCGCTGGATTTGAAACAGCATAATCAATCATCAACAAAGCTCCTCGAATGGTAGTTCGAGGAGCTTTTTTATGATGTTCATTTAATAAGATTTAAAGGGGATTTCTTGAAGGACGACATTTAAAAAATAGGCACATTTTTCACTAACAGAACTTCATATTAACATGTCTTGAATTTCTTCATGAATACAAGCGATTAAAGCATACAAAGGGGCATCTTTATCAAGTAAATTTTCATGGCGCCCTCCAGGAACACAATATAAATGGGCATTCGACAAATAATGTGTCGCCGTGTATAAACCAGCTGATTGGACTAAGTCATCATTTTCAGCACGAATTAAAGCGACGGGTCGTGTCACTTTTTCCAAATTTTCTGGATTCACAATTCGCATCATTGCCTTAAACGATTGATGAATCCATTGAATCCCACCTGCTTGAGATACATGGTCATATAATTCTGAACCGAGAGCATAGAGATATTCACGGCGATAGTCAGAACGACTGAGGATAAGATCCTTTAATAAATATCTAAGTCGTGGATCATTTAACGTTTCTTCTGTTAGAAATAAGTCTGCCCCAAAATCAAACTGATCTAAAACAGCGACAATCAAATTCGCAAATGAGACCGGTAAATTGCCCGTATTCAGCATCAATTCAGGCGAATTTAAGATAGCTCCATTAAATAGATAAGGCGCTTGTTCCACTAAATTTAAGCTGACCAATCCACCCATCGAATGTCCTAGAACAATGATTGCTTTAGCTAATTGATGGGGCAAGATCACATTTTGAATAATCGCCAATGCATCTTCGGTATACAATTCAAAATCGTTGATTTCAATATCGCTATCGGCGGGCACATTCGATTCGCCATGCCCACGATGATCATAAATAAAGACTTCATAATTCAACTGTAATAAATAATAAATAACTTCTGAATAGACTTCTTTAAACTCTTTAAAACCATGTAAGATAAGAATCGTTGCATCTGGTTGATCACTATCCGGAACGAAATGTTGAATCGTAAAATCAATCGCCTTATGACGATGATGATAAACACGATAATCTTGATAAATCGCTGGAATAACCACTTCTGTCATTTCTTTGCCATAATTTAACTCTGAAACCCAATGAATCCACGGAAGTTTCGTATCATCTGGGTCAATCACTGTTTCAAATTCTTCATGTTTAACAAAATCAAATTGACGACGATAATAACGATCAAATAAATAGCTACCGGTTACTAGCCCTCCGATAATATACAGAAAATTCTTTTGCCACTGTTTCATCTCTCGTCTCCTTTCTGACGTATTTGTACTTCATCTGATAAAAAAATCGACATATTTATTTAAGATGAAGAAAATTAGACAATCTCCCTGTTGAATGTAATTCAGGTTTCTTTTGTCTAATTTACTGAGTTACTCAGCATTCTTTCACAGAAATAATATGTCGACATTGCTTAGTTATTAAAGAGCGAAAGTAAATCTTCACTCAAAAATGCTAGATTATTGCATTAATTCTTCTGAATTTCGTTGATGTTTAATTAAATAAGGATCCACGATATGATACCCTTTTTCACGGTAACCATCAATCATTCGTTCTAATGCATGATAGGTCCATTCACGGTCATGCATTAAAATATTAGCGCCACCTCTTAAATATTCATTGTCCAATGAGATTGCTGCGAGTGCGTCCCCATCTAGATATTCATCCATCCAGTCATAACCAAAGGACCAATTAATTAATTGCAAACCTAATTCATTACAAATTAAAATTGTATCCATATCAAAGCTGCCAAATGGGGGTCTAAACCAACGAACAGGTTGTCCAGTAATGGCTTCAATTTTGTCATTGGTAGCTTTGATTTCTTGATATTTTTGCTCATAAGTTAGAAGACGTTGGTCTTCATGCGTTTCGGTATGATTACCAATTTCAAAACCTAATTCATGCACTTGTTTCATGGTTTCAATATTCTCATCATTTTCGAGATACATCCCATTGACTAAGAAAATGGCATTGACGTCTTTTTCTTTCATCAATTGAGCCATTTCTAAAGCATGTGTACCAGGTGATTGTGGTGCATCATCAAAAGTAAACAAAAGCACGTCTTCTGATGACGGGGTAATAGGTAGAATTTCCGATGAAATATCTGGATCAGGATAAATTTCGTAAGCATATCCTTCTTCATTCGGTTCCGCATAAGCAGAATAATCAGTCCAAGCATGGGGCACCCCATCTTCACGTTGAGTCAAATCCGTTGTTTCTGATTCGCTCGTCGCATGTTCAACAGATTCTTCCGTTGACACATCCACCGTTTCTTCTGATTCTACATTCTCATTATCTGAAGTGTCTTGTGATTGGCAACCACTTAACATAAATACCGTCAACAACGCCAGCAAAAATATTTTCATTCATACTTCCTCTTTCTAATCCATTGATTCATCATCGGCTGTCTTTACATCGATGGTCTCACTTTGACGACTGATACGTTTCAAATATTCCCTAAAATTCGCTAGCTCTTCATCGGATAAAACAGAAAATGTTTCTTCGATATAAGAAGCATGAATAGGGAAGGCCTCTTCAATGACTGTCCGTCCTTCGAGTGTCAATGAGGCATAAGTTACACGTCGGTCATTACTGCAAGGAATTCTCTCAACAAGTCCTTTTTTGACTAATTGGTCAATAATATAAGTGGTCGAACTACTCGCAATCAATATTTTTTCTTTAATTTGTTGAATAGGAGTGTCACCCTTATGTAATAATAATTCCAACACCGCAAATTCATTCAGATTCAGCGAATAGGCTTGGGTCGCTAAACGATCTAATTGATTGAGTTTCTCATTGGTTCGACGCACACCGACAAAAGCTTTTAATGCTTCTTCTTGGCGATTCAATATCGTGTCCCTCTCTTCATCTATTTATTCCTATTCATTCTATCACAATTCAGAGAATAATTTAACGAAAACTTGAATCTCACATTCGAAAGATTAAACAGACGGTATCTATCACTTTATTAATTCGCCCCTTGTACCGCTGACAAATGTTGCCGTACTCGAACGGTATACTGCCCATTTGCTTGAATACGAATTTGAATCGCTCCCACCTCACTAGTTGATAAATAACAATAATCAGCTTTTATTAATCTTTGCAGTACTTCAGGATGCGGATGACCATAACGATTATCTTGTCCTGCTGAAATAAAAGCCCATTGGGCTTGAATTCCCTTTAATAAATGCTGAGAGGTACCAGTATGACTGCCATGATGCGCTAATTTTATCATATCTGGTTGAATCTTTTGAAAATAAGGTAAATATTTTTCTTCTTCGCTAGTGGTTATATCTCCTAAAGTTAACAAAGTTCGCCCATAAAATCGCAGTGCTGAAATAATCGACGTCCGATTCGATACATCGTCTCCTGAATAAATACGACTGGGATCTTGTGCTATCACCTCAATGATACCTTTAACGATAATCTGTGGTTGTTCCGTTAAGACTAAATGATATTCTATTCGAGGATCAATAGTTTTCAACAAAGGTAGGTATGATTTAAATAATTCGCTCTGGGCTGTGTATTCTGTTAAATAAATATGCCTTACGGGTATCGCTTCAACCAGCCCCACTAAATTCCCCATATGATCCATATCAGGATGCGTGATAATAACCCCTGTCAGTTGATTGACACCCAATGCTTTGAGTGCCGGGATTAAATGTCTACTTGCCTCGTCATGATTTATCTCGGCTGTGCCCTCTCCCCAATTCATCCGTCCACCAGTATCAATTAGCCAAGTCTCTTGTCGATGAGGCCATTGAATTAATAAGGCATCACCTTGTCCTACATAAAGGATCGTGATGACCGCATCAGAAGAAAAGTGCGGCATGATGTAAAGGACGAGACCATATATACCAACAATTATTACGAGTGTTTGAAGAGGCGACTTTTTCAGTCGATAAAGATAAATCAACGGACAAAGCAGTAAAATAGCTAAGGAAAACACAGATAAATGACCCGTAATGTGTTCAAAAAGTTGCATCGGATTGAGATACATAGCCCATTCATAAAAAAGTGTGAGTCCATCTGATAGAAACACCCAAAAAGCCTTCACTTCTCCCAGACCCACAAAAAGCAAAATACTCGTTCCAATCATCATTCCTAGCAAATAATCACTGAAAAAATAACTAATCACTAAACTCATCACCCATTGTAATGGATACCAATGATGGGATAAGTGCATCATCACAGGCCAGACGATCAACATACTCAAAGAAGTTAATAGTCCTTGTTGCTTCAACGGTGATAAAGAACGAAAATCAGGATATTGATGCATGAACAAATGAATCATTATGGTTAAACCAAAACTCAATTGAAAGCCTAGAGAATATAATTGCAATGGATTCAAAAATAATAAAATCATCCCTACACAAGCAATCTCATCGAGTCGCGAAAGTGGCCAATGAAACAGTTTTGCGAAACTCCTTAAATAGTGCGTTCCTAATGCCCTTAGGATTCCTATTGGCCATCCAATCACCCAACCATAACAAAACAACAGGATTTCCATCAATCCACGAGCTCTATCGAGACGCATACCTGACCAGGCAAATAAATGCACCCCTTTTTTGCGTAACCAATGAACTTGAATCCCGGAAATGGAGAACAAATGCACCACTCCCCAAAGACTCATTAAGTCCATAAAATCATTAATGGCAGCATCTTCCAATCGATATAATAGCCGATTATGCAGATGCACCCACAAATAATCGTGTCGTATCAAAGGAATTTTTAATTGATACACGAAGCTTGTCCACCTTGAAAAAATATGTGGCGGACTCTTTCTTTGCATTAATTGGTGAATCTCAATGGAATGATAAATTCCTTTCTTTGAAAGAAAATTTTGATAATCAAAGACATTAAAATTTAAAGCAGGAGACACTTCATGAATCGATCCAATAATGCTCCATTGCTCGACGCCAATGATGGCCTTTTGCTGAAAAGATTCTATCACCCCTGTTTCCCGACTATACCATTGAATGGGAACGGTACGATTGGTTATGTGAAGTGTTCCTTCTCCCCGAATCATCTCTGGGGCCTCTGTCACATCATGGGGATCAATTTGTATCATCAGGGAAGCAGACTCGTGCAATGGTAATGCTTGACGCGCCGTTAATTCCGTTTGCAGAGCTGAGATTCGCCAATAAAATAACACACTGACCAGACATAAAGCCCAACGAAATTTTCGATCAATCCAACATATGCGTCCTGCACAAAGGGCGGTCAGTAGATACCATAGCCATTGTTGTTCAAGCATGGCTATACAAATTAACAAGACAAAGACAAAATAAAATAAACCATAGTATTTAAAAGAGACCAACATTTCATGGACCCACCTTAATTAATGGTGCTAATTTTTCATAGGTCTTCTCTCCAATACCAGAAATTGCCATCATTTCTTCCGTTGCTTGAAAACTGCCGTGTTCCTCACGATAAGCAATAATAGCTTCTGCTTTTTTCGGACCAATTCCTGGCAATGACTGTAATTGTGAGCTGTCCGCTGTGTTAATATTTATAATCGCCGATCCTTCGCTTCCCGCTTCGATAACAGTATGAGAATGTGTCGTTAAGGAATCGCTGATTTCCTGTTCTGTTTCCCATTCCTGATAGGTCGGTACACTTAAACTCATTTGATCTTGTATCAGTAAGGCCTGATTGATTGCCATCATCGCCGCTTCATCGGTCGGACCACCGGCTTTATGGATTAAATCCATCACTCGATCCCCTTCATGAAAGGTATACACCCCTGGATGCATCACCGCACCCTTAATTTCTGCATAGATGATTGTTGGTTCTTCTGTGTTATCAGCTTCAATCCCTTGATATGTTTCGCTAACTTCTGCGATTGTTTCTTCAGACGCAAAAAAATCCTCTTGAGAGGGCTGAGCCAATGATTGCCATTGATTAAATAGCCAAATCATCGCTACTCCCACTGCAACGACGAGATATTTTAGATTAATATGTTGCATCCATTGTTGTTTCTCCATTCTCATCACCTAATAGTAAATAACCAAAGGACATTTAATTCATTAAAAATATCGGATAATGCGATATTTTAAGCAAAATAAAAACAGCCCTTACTATCCCATTTAATGAATAGTGAGGCTGTAATGAGTTGTCGCGTTTCCTTTAATTAAGACACACTTGATTGAGCTAAATATTTTGAAAAACGTGACAAAGAATAGCAAATAATAAAATATAAGAACGCCGTCATCACGAACATCGGAATCACATAAGCCGTGTTTTGACCATAAATAATTTTGGCATGATGCATCATTTCTGGTAAGGAAATAATGGTTGCTAATGATGTATCTTTAATAAGCGCGATTAATTGACTCACGACGGAAGGAAGTGTTTGACGGAGTGCTTGCGGTAATAAAATTAATAGCAATGTTTGAGGAATCGTCATTCCAGTCGCCAGTGCGGCCTCATACTGTCCCTGTGGTAAAGCTAATAAGCCCCCGCGAATAATTTCTGAAATCATGGCTGATTCAAATACTGACATGGCCAATACTGTTGACCAAAACAAATTCAAGCGCACACCTATTTGCGGCAAAGCAAAATAAGTGAAAAAGATAATCAATAATAGTGGCAGATTACGAATCGTATCAATTATCAAGCCTAATCCCTTAGATAAAAAAGGTAGTTCTAAATACCGCAAAACTCCTAATAAAATTCCCATCAATAAACTAATGATCATCACAACGGCGGCTACTTGAATCGTTACCAAAAATCCTTGCAATAGAAAACGCATATTAACCCATGAGAGAGCTCCTATAAAATCCATGTTAACCTCCTAATATCTGTCGCCCAAATGCCGTTCAATACGTTGAATACCAATTGTTAGTGGAACTGTGATAAATAAATAGAGAATACCGACCAGTACATAAGTGTCAATTGTCAAAAAAGTTTCCGAAGCTACCAAATCCCCATAATACATTAAATCGAGTCCTGCAACCATGGCTAGAATGGATGAGTTCTTTACGAGATTAATGGTCTGATTGCCGAGTGGGGGCAGAACTTTTCTTGCGGCCTGAGGTAAAACGATATAGCGCATCACTTCGTCTTCTGTCAATCCTTGCGAAAGTCCCGCTTCTCGTTGTCCTTTATCAATCGATAAAATTCCTGCACGCACATTATCAGCGATAAAACTGGACGTATAAATTGTCAACCCGATAACACCTGCCCAAAAACCACTAATTGGAAATCCATAAAGCGGCACCGCGACATAGAAGAACATCACAATAATTAATAAAGGAATATTTCTAAAAAATTCAACATAAGCCGTGGCCAAACGAGCAATGACACGATTGGAATGGAGCTCCATTATCGCCATTAAGGTCCCAATGATTAAACTGCCCACCAAAGCGATCGCACTCGCAATTAATGTATTCTTGAGCCCTTCTAATAACATAGGCCAATAAGTTTGAAATAGATTGATGATTTCCATTAATTCGCCCCCTCCAATATATCGCCAAACCACTTATCGTAAATCGCATCATAGACCCCATTTTCCTTGATGGTTGTCAATGCTTCATTCGCCAAGGTTAAGAATTCGTTCTGTTCCGGTGATATGGCAATTCCATATGGTTCTTCTGTAAAATTCTCACCAATAAGGCGATAATTATCATTGTCTGACGCCATTCCCATTAAGATCGCATTATCGGTTGTTAAAGCTTCTCCCTGACCTGATTGCAAAGCTACGAATCCTTCACTATAATTTTCTAATTCAACCACATTCACTTCAGGCTTTAATTCCCGAATATTACGCGCTGACGTTGATCCCTTCACAGCGATAATCGTATCTTCTGCTGTTAAATCATCAAGGTGATTAATGCTGGAATCGTGAGAAACAAGTAAAGACTGTCCCGCATCAAAATAACTCTCTGTGAAATCAACGACTTCTTCTCGTTCAGGTGTAATCGTCATTGTAGCGATAATAGCATCAATATTTCCATTCAATAGCAATTGGACACGTGTTTTTGAAGTTACTTCGACAAATTCTGCACGGCCGGTGCCATTCGTTATTTCATCCGTTAAGGCTTTGGCGATATCAATATCGAATCCTTCAATTTGGCCCTCTGCGATATTATAATAACCAAAGAGCTTGGTATCAGCTTTTACACCCCATCGCAAGACCGGTTCGTCTTGATTAAGGACACGATCAGCGATATTTGCTTGGCCTGTCTTTGCTTGGATGGGGGAAGTTGTTACACAAAGCGTTAAGAGAAAAATAAAAGCAATGCCTAACTGTCTTATCTTCTTGAACATAATAACACTCCTTCTATTGCTTATCGATGACTTGAGCTAAGAATTCCCGTGCACGTTCATCTTGTGGATGCTCGAAAAAGTCATCGCTCGACCGATCTTCGATAATCTCGCCTTTAACCATAAAGACGGTACGGTCCGAAACTTCCTTAGCAAAGCCCATCTCATGAGTGACAACAACCATGGTCATTTTATCCTCAAACGCAATTTGTTTCATAATACGTAACACTTCACCAATTGTTTCTGGATCCAAAGCAGATGTGGGTTCATCAAAAAGCATCGCTTTCGGTTTCATTGCCAACCCTCTGGCAATGGCCACTCTTTGTTTTTGACCGCCGGATATTTGATGCGGATATTTATCTTTATGTTCTAACATTCCAACACGTGTTAATAAACGTTCCGCTGTCGCCACAGCTTCATCTTTTGTAATCCCCAACACTTTTACAGGGGCTAATGTGATATTATCCATGATACTCAAATGAGGATAGAGTTCGAAATGCTGAAAAACCATTCCTAATTGCTCTCGTATTTTACGAATATCGGTATTTTTATCAGCGATATTTTGATCAAAAACATAGAGTTCTCCATCAGTGATTGCTTCAAGGCCATTTATACAGCGTAACAGAGTACTTTTACCAGAACCAGATGGCCCCAACAATGTCACGACTTCTCCCGGATGAATATCAAGATTGATATTTTTCAATGCATGAAAATCCCCATAATATTTGTCTACATTTTTAAATCGAATCATAGTTATCCTCTTTTCATTAGAATGTTATAATTAATATCATCATTGTATCATACTCAAAATAATTGTAAACTTTTTTTACACAATTCAATATTTTGTTATATTTTATTACAAATATTTTTGATGCACGACAACTTTTATTAATGTTTTTCCATTTTTGGCGAATTAATTATGATTCGTTTTCTTATTCATATTATAAATAATTACATGTAATATTTTTTGACACAAAAAAAGACACTCAAAATGAGTGTCTTTTAGTCATTGCATTGATGCGATTATCAATGAATTGATTCTATTGGCTATCTCTAACGTCGTGCGCTATTTTTGATATTTTTGTTGCATCGCTTGATTGACATTTTCTGGAACCATCGTGGAAATGTCGCCGTGATAATAGGCAATTTCTTTGATAATCGACGAACTTAAATAGCGATACGCATCCGAAGAATATAACACGACGGTTTCTAATTCTGGATTTTGTGTTCGATTGGCAGAAGCAATGGTAAATTCATAATCAAAGTCAGTCGTATTTCGGACACCTCGAACCATCGATGTGACGCCCTGCTCCTTAGCATAATTGGCGACTAAACCATCCCGTAAGATATCCACACGTATATTATCAATACCGCTCATCGCTTTGGTGACCAATGTTAAACGTTCTTGCTCTGAGAAAAGATGTTTCTTAGCCGTATTAATCGCAATTAACACGATGAGTTCATCAAAAAGCTGACTACTGCGTTGAATAATATCCAAATGCCCATTGGTAATAGGATCGAAACTGCCAGCATATAAGCCAATTTTCTTTGTCATAATTCCTCCTGACGATAAATCCATAGATTCGTTTGTCCATAGTGTTTGTGTTTTATTAAATCAAAAGAACCGATCTGTTTGGGAAGTTCCAATGCCACATCTGACTCACACACAATGACGGTTCGTTGATGCACTGCATCTAATTGTTCCAACAATTCAATATCATTCATATAGTAATTCAAAGCATAAGGTGGATCTAAAAACACTAAATCATATTGAATATCAGGGTGATTCGCATGATATCTTTTGAGTTGCGTTTGATTATTACCTTTTAAAATAGTAAATAATTCAGGCTCTTTTGTCATTTGTAGATTGTCATGAATCGTCTTGAGTGCTTGGCGGTCCTTTTCACAGATTACTCCATGCTCAAAGCCGCGGGAAACAGCTTCAATTGCTAAAGCTCCCGTCCCTCCATAGAAATCCAAACAATACTTTTGCTGTGTCATCGGTGGCAAAATATTAAAGAGACTTTCTTTAATCTTATCTGTTGTCGGTCGCGTTTCTTTTCCTGGAACGGCCTTTAAGGGACGACTCCGATATTTACCTGAAATAACGCGCATATTAGCCTTCTTCCTTTGGATTATCTGACTTTGTAGATTTAAAACTTGCCACAATATCATCCAACGACCGTTCATGATAATTGCCACTTAAACTGCGAATAAAGTCCGTATTATCTTCGCCCAGAACCTGTTCAAAATTCATATCAATCTCTTTTTTTGGAGACAAGGAGACCGATTTAACGAAATCAATCTTTTCAATCTCCTCAATGAGCTGATCGCTAACTTCTTTGTTAATATAGACGATCGCATATTTCATCCGCCGACTGACATATTGGACATGTCCGTAATGTTGTAATGGTCTTGTATTCCGTGTAGAGTACAAATTCACCACGATTTCTTGACGGTCAATCATCTCAAATGTCATGCTGATTCCTCCTTCTCCTGAACGATGGTGCTCGATTCTTTTTCGATGATAATTAAGCGCAAAGCAATCGCCATCATCATAATAAACATTAACATACTGGTTCCACCCTCACTAATAAAGGGTAAGGTGACTCCTGATAATGGAATTAATCCTAACATACCGCCCACATTGACAACAATTTGTACAAAAAACAAAATCGCGATTCCTAAAAACACTTTACTGCGAAATGAATCTTGGCTATGCGTGGACCAACGAATTAATCGGAAAATCAAAATAAAAAATAATCCCAATACAGCAATCCCACCAACAATCCCAAACTCTTCCACTAAGATTGCTAAAATAAAGTCATTTTCAGCAGCCGGTAATCTACCATCATGTTTCATTAAGGACTGACCGAGCCCACGACCAAATAGTCCTCCATTAGCAATCGCTTGATATCCTTGAACTAATTGAAACCCAAGACTATCTTGAAATTCATAAGGATTCACAAAAGCAATAAAACGATTAAGAATGTAATGACGATTAGGATTCGCATCACCAAAGAGCAGACGAATCAAGCCAGTCATCAAGACCACTGCAACGAGAGCACCGATAAGACCTAAGAGATTCACACGTAATGACCATTTTGTCAGTGACACCATTAATATACAGGTTGTCAAGATAATCAGGAGCATTCCCACATCGGATTGAGCTAATATCAAAATAAAACAAGCTAGGAGAATGCCAACGATAATAAGTTTCACTCTGGGAACTGTTCGCCAATTAATCTCACTGAGTAAAGGGATACGGTCCGTATCACTTAATAGACGAGCAATCGTTAAGATTGATATAATCTTCAGAAATTCACTCGGCTGAACTGTTGCCCCACCAATGGGTAACCAACTCTTCGCTCCACCTGCTTCAACTCCAAAAAAATGCACGGCTAAGAGTAAAATCAGCATCACCAATAATGATGCCAAAATAAAAGCATATTCTTTAAAAACAAATTCTTCTAGATGTAATATTCCCCAACTGAATACCACTCCTAACAAAACGGCAGTCAATTGAAGTGTAAAGTGCCCTACAGGATCCGTCACTTCACCATTGGGACCGATGGAAGTCGTAGCACTGAAGACCATAATTAAGCCAATAATAATTAATGCACATGTCACAAAAAATAAAGGCTTATCTAGCCCAGATTTAATCTCGACTTTGCTGAAAGGTCGGCGATGACCATTTAAAAGCCGTTTGATATGTGAAGATGATGTATGATGTTCTTTCATTTGCCATCTCCTCTATAATTTTTGATTAATTGCTATTATATAACAAATAGACTAAAGGATAAAGCCATTGCCATGAAAAGTCATGCATCGAGTCAAATAAAAAAGACCACCGTCTAAACGGTGGTCAAAAAATCTAAAGATATAGGTTAGCTATTAAGACGTTCTTTAACAACATCCCAATTAATGACTTTCCAGAATGCTTTAACATAGTCAGCACGAACATTACGGTAATTTAAGTAGTACGCATGTTCCCAAACGTCAATTCCTAATAATGGTTTCTTACCATCAGTGATTGGATTATCTTGGTTTGGTGTCCCAACGACTTCTAATGTGCCATTATTGTCTACTAACCAAGCCCAACCTGAACCAAATTGACCTGTCGCTGCACTTTCGAATTTTTCTTTGAATTCATCCACTGATCCGAACGCTTCTTCTAACTTCTCAGCAAGAACTGCTGGAATGTCATTGCTATCGGATGGAGATTGCATCTCTTCCCAGAATAAATTGTGGTTAAGATGTCCGCCACCATTATTGCGCACTGCAGTGCGAATATCTTCAGGGACTTGATCAAGATTGGCGACAACTTCTTCAATTGATTTGTCGGCCCACTCTGTACCTTCTACCGCTTTATTCAAATTGGTAACATAAGTATTGTGGTGTTTACCATGGTGTAATTCCATCGTTTCTTTATCAATGACTGGTTCAAGCGCGTCTGTAGCGTATGGTAATTCTGGCAATTTAAATGTCATAATCAAATTCCTCCTTGATTGTTCTATTCTTATCATATCATCATTGAAAACCTTTACCAAACTTAATGCTTATGTTCGAGAATTATGATTTTTTATCTTTTTTTGACGCTTTTTCTCGTTCGGATTTGTTTAATATTTGTTTCCGTAAACGAATGCTCTCTGGTGTCACTTCACAATATTCATCGTCATCCATAAATTGAATCGATTCTTCTAAAGTCATCACTTTCGGTTGCTTGATGACAGATGTCTGGTCTTTGTTGGCTGAACGGACATTCGTGAGGGCTTTCGCTTTGGTGATATTGACGGTTAAGTCATTCTCACGATTATTTTCCCCAACAATCATGCCTTCATAGACTTCTTGTCCCGGTTGAACAAAGATTGTTCCACGGTCTTCAAGATTCATAATACTATAAGTAGTTGCTTGTCCGGTATCAATGGATACCAGTGTCCCATTACGACGACGTCCAATCGCTTGATTAATGTATGGACGGTATTCATCAAAAGTATGATTAATAATGCCATAGCCTCGTGTTAAGGACATAAACTCTGTTGAAAATCCGATTAAACCACGTGCTGGAATAGAAAAAATCAAACGTGTTTGGCCATTCCCATTGGAAACCATATCCGCCATCTCAGCCTTTCTTTGACCGAGTGCTTCAATAATACTACCTACATGTTCGTCCGGTGTATCAATTTGGACACGTTCAAATGGTTCTGATTTAACACCATCAATTTCACGAACAATAACTTGAGGACGTGAGACTTGTAATTCAAAGCCTTCACGACGCATATTTTCAATTAAAATCGATAAATGCAATTCTCCCCGTCCAGAAACGATGAAGGCATCTGGCGAATCGCCCGGTTCTACCTTCAAGGAAACGTCCGTATGAATCTCACGAGCTAAACGGTCTTCTATTTGACGTGCAGTAACAAATTTCCCTTCACGTCCTGCAAAGGGTGAATTATTTGTTCTAAACGTCATTTGTAAAGTTGGTTCATCAATATGTAGTAATGGCATTGGTTCTGGATGATTAGAATCGGCCACTGTTTCTCCGACAAAGATATCATCCATACCGGATAAGGCGATTAAGTCACCTGCTTTTGCTTCGTCAATTTCGACACGATTCAAGCCAAAGAAGCCGTAAAGTTTAGACACACGGAAATTTTTAGAGCTGCCATCGTTTTTCAGTAAAGTCACACTGTCGCCAACTTTGATGGTTCCTCTGAATACCCGGCCAATTCCTATCCGTCCTAAATAATCACTATAATCAAGTAGTGACACTTGGAATTGTAACGGCTCATCGCTGTTATCAATCGGTGCGGGAATATGTTCAATCACAGAATCAAAAACATGGTCCATCGTTTCTTCTTGGTCTGCCGGATCATCAGATAAGCTTGAGGTTCCATTTAAGGCAGACGTATAAACAATTGGGAATTCAATTTGATCATCGTCCGCTCCTAGCTCAATAAATAATTCTAACACTTCATCTACAACGGCTTCTGGACGAGCAGTTGGTTTGTCAATTTTGTTGATAACAACAACAGGCACCAATCCTTGTTCGAGAGCTTTTTTTAGTACGAAACGTGTCTGAGGCATCGTTCCTTCATACGAATCGACCACGAGAATAACGCCGTCAACCATCTTCATAATTCGTTCCACTTCACCACCAAAGTCCGCATGTCCTGGTGTGTCTAAGATATTGATACGGGTCCCTTTGTAGTCCACGGCTGTATTCTTAGCTAGAATCGTGATTCCACGTTCCCGTTCGATGTCATTATTATCCATGGCACGGTCATCAAGTTCCATATGGGTATCTAAAGTGTCTGATTGAGATAACAATTCATTCACTAAAGATGTTTTTCCGTGGTCAACATGGGCAATAATTGCGATATTTTTAATATTTTCTCTAAAATTCATTCATTTCTCCTCAATGATTCGTTTGCTTAATAATTGTTAGTGCTTCTTGATGTGCTTGGGGGGTCGCGATCAGGACAGCTTGACGTTTCAAGATCGAGAGTGGTGCCCCTGTATGGTCGGTTGCTTTCAAACCAAGGGAAGTGGCGATGGCCACAGGTGCAGCCAAGTCCCAAGGTTCTAAGCCAATCGAGAAGTATAACGCGACCTCCCCCTTGAAGACGCTCAGTGATTGTAAGGCTGCGGAACCGATGCTGCAAATTCCGATGGACGCTTCAGCCAATGCTTGCATATTCATACGATTATCAATAAAGTGGGTGACATTTCCAATCATTAGTGAATCGTGTAAACTATGATCCGCCGGTTGACGGAACGGACGGCCGTTACAATAAGCCCCTTCACCAACAATACCGACATATAAATCATCTGGCATCACATCGTAGATATAACCTTCAATAGGTTCTCCGTCTTCAAAAATTCCAACCATAATCGCAAAATAATTTTGTGATTTGACGAAATTTAAGGTACCATCAATCGGATCAATCACCCAAATCGTGCCGTCCGTTGAAGTGACATCGTCACCGCACCCTTCTTCGCCAATGATTTGATCATCTGGATAATACTGGCGAATCTTATCGACTAAGTATGACTCTGCCCAACGATCCATTTCTGTAACGAGATCGTGTCGGGAAGTTTTTTCTGCGACTTCAATATCTTGTTTGAAAGAGGCTCGTAGTTTGTCGGCTACATCAGTTAACCACTCAACAATCATGGCTTGTCTTTTTGTATGCATACAATCACTTCCTTATACTTGTATCTTTGCTGATGTGGATTGTTTTAATTGTTTCGTGACAGCGTAGATTGAATAGCCCGACTGTTTCTTGAAGGCTTTATCTAATTGTTTTTCGCTACTAATACTTGTGACCACCGTCTTAAATTGACGATATAATGGCTCTAATTCCTTACGAGCAATACCTTCTTGATGTGCTTGTTCTACTGCCGCAAGAAAATTCACGACATGAACAATTTCTTCTGTCGACCAATCGGGATTAATAGGAAAAGAATAATTCTCCATCTGATCATCGCCTCACTTTTAATTTAAACTATTTTCACACAAGCACAAAACCATTGTTTATTATAACATAGTCCTCACTATTAAAAATACTTAACCGTTTCCAAACCAATATTTTCATCACAAAAATCTATCGTGAGAATCACTAAAGAGATTCAGTTCTTAAATTAGAATCTTTCTACTTTATATGTTAAGATAGAGAATATCAATAACGAAAGAAGGGATCAATGTGAGCCTATTAGAAGTTCATGATCTAGCATTTATTCCTGACGACCAAACAATTGTCGAGCATATTGAATTCTCAGTCGATCAGGGACAACATACGAGCATCAACGGGCCATCTGGCAGTGGAAAAAGTACCATTTTGAAGCTTATTGCCGGACTGATCGAACCCTCACAAGGGACCGTTCAATTTAAAGACCAAGACCAAACGTCTTATGAATACACTGATTACCGTCAACAAGTCAGTTATGTCCATCAATCACCCCAATTATTTGGAGAAACAATTCGTGATAATCTCAGCTTTCCTTCCATCATTCGAGATGACAACTTTGATGAAGAACAAGCGCAAGCATTCATGGAGAGAGTGGGACTCGATTATCTCAATTTAGATAAAGATATTAATAGTCTTTCGGGTGGTGAAAGACAACGAATTGCTTTAATTCGTCATTTCTTCTATCCACCGAAAATATTACTGCTTGATGAGATAACTAGTGGATTAGATCATAGCACGCGTGAAGGGTTATGGCGTTATCTCTTTGATTTTGTGAAGAAAAATGATATCACCATGCTTTGGATTAGTCATAATGAAGATGAACAAAATTTATTCAAACAACAAATTTATTTATCAGAACACGGAACAATCGAAGATATCAAACATAATACTGAGGAGGTAACGACTCATGCATGAATTAGTGATTAGTCCTCTTTCATTGGCTTTTTCCTTTTCTTTAGTTTTAATAGCGATGGCCATTAGCTCCAAGGAAAAGTTAGAACTCAATAAGGAATTGATTATTGCGGTTGCCCGAATGATTATTCAATTGGTTGCCGCCGGCTATATCTTAACCTATGTCTTCCAGTGGGATTCCAAACTGGTGACACTTGGTGTTATATTAGTAATGATTGTTAATGCGGCTTACAATGCGAGTAAACGTGCAAATGGCATTCCGAATGCCTTCAAAATATCGCTGATTGCAATATTAGTGGGGACCATGGTCGCCATCGTCATTCTTGTTCTCTCAGGGACACTCTTATTCTCGTCATCGCAACTGATTCCCGTCACCGGAATGTTAGTTGGAAATGGAATGGGTATCATCGGCTTAACATTTCGCAATTTAACCATGTTATACCGTGACAAAAGACAATCCGTGAACGAAAAGCTTGCCTTAGGTGCAACGACCAAGCAAGCATCCAAAGAAATCATTCAAGAAACCATAAAAGGTTCCTTGCAACCAACCATTGATAATGTTCGTACCGTCGGTTTAGTCACGCTTCCAGGAATGATGACCGGAATGATGTTAGCAGGAACGACACCAATGGATGCGATTATGTATCAAATCATGGTTTATTTTATGATGATTTCTACCGCGACAATCACGTCAGTCATTGCGGTCTATCTCGCTTACCCCTACTTCTTCGATCAAGAAGGACGCTTTGTTGGGGTCTACAAACAGACTGATGAATCTTAACACACCTTCCAATTGCCCATAGAATACAAAATCCAGAATGCGGCCTATTCGCATTCTGGATTTATTATTTGTCAGAAGTCATATTTCGCATCGCGTGCTTCAATCAGAGATTGTTGTGCCTCAGTCATTAATACCGTATCTTCGATAAGATTTTGAATGCGGAAATATAAGTCATCCGCTACTAATTCGCCATTGAAAAAATTTTGTCCGGTAATAAATAAGTATTTCTGTAAAATCGTTGCCTTCAAATAAGACAGAATCGGTTTGATTTGTGTTTCAGCAACAAAGAAATGCTTCGATGACCCTGCGGTGATCAGTAATGAGACCACTTTATCCTGTAAAGCTTCTTCAGGTAATAAATCAAACACATTCTTCAACGGAGCTGGAATGGAGGCTTGAAAAATAGGGGTACCAATAATCAAGGCATCTGCCAGCATAATTTGTTCAATTAGATGCCCCGTATCGCCATAATAATCTTGAAAATGACGACCGTCAGCAAAATCAATCGATAAATCAGCCAAGTCTATCAATTCAAAATCAATCTCTGGATAATACTCTACAAAAGCTTTAGCAACTTGCTTCATCGCCGTGCTAGTATTCTTGCCGACAATCGATCCGGATAATCCGATTATTCTCATTTCGTGTCCTCCTTATCTGGCTTGGTGTACTTGCGAATGGCAGGTAATATTTCTTCACCAATGATGTCAATGTTCTTCATAATCACGTTGAAAGGTACCCCGCCAAAGTCCATCTGTCCCACATACCGTTGATGACCAAATAATTCATGCTGTTGCAGTATTTTCTCAATGATTTGTTGTGGGCTACCAATATTCATGATACTACGAGGGTCCACTCCTTGAGCAAAAGCACGCTTCTGAAAGCCTTGACCATTAGTACGCATCATCCCTTCATTAATCGATGGATAATATTGCCTTAAAGCCTGTTGACTATCTTCCGCAATCAATAAGAATCCAGCCAAAGCCACGGGATATTCTTCAGGATTATATCCGCTATAACTTAGGGCATCACGGTAAGCATCAATCGTTCGCTTATAACTCGTCATGGGACCACCCAGTCCTGCGAGATACATCGGTACACCTTGCATCCCTGCTTTAATCGCTGAAGCCGGGGCACCACCCACAGCGCGCCAGATGGGCAATTTTTCCTGTACGGGTTCCGGAAGGACAACAGCGTCTTTGAGAGGGGCGCGGTATTCTCCCTCCCAATTAATCGGTTCGCCTTGACTATCATTGATTAGATTCAATAAGGCAAATTTCTCTTCGAATAATGCTTCATAATCTTGCAGATCATAGCCCAATAAATCAAAGAGGCCCACACGAGAAGCTCTACCCCCAATAATTTCGGCTCTTCCACCTGAAATTAAATCCAAGGTTGCAAAATTTTCATAAATACGTACAGGATCTGACGTTGATACAATCGTAGACGCGGAAGAAATGCGAATGTTTTTCGTCGCTTGAGCAACAGCAGCTAAGATGACCGCATGCGCTTGACTCACAAAATATTCTTGATGACTCTCACCAATACTAAATACATCCAAGCCGGCTTGATCCGCTAGCTTGGCCATTTCGATGAATTGTTGAATCCGTTCTTGTGGTGAAACACGCTTTCCTGTTGCCGGATCCGCAATATGGTCCCCTAAAGTATAGAGACCAAATTCCAGTCCTTTAATGGAATCAATGCCATATTTCTCAAACATTTAAACACTCACTTTCTGATTTTAGTTCGATTTCTAAGTAATAATAACATACCCACCTCTCGTTTGTTAATTTACTGCTTATTTCGTCAGTCGTGTAATAATTTCTTGATGGTCAGGGTATTGTGCTAATAAATCTTCCCGATGGAATAATTCAAAGTCTTCAAATTCAAATCCCGGAGCGACCATACAACTGACGAGTGCATAAGCATCCGGTGTGTCAACTGTCGAACCAAAAATATAGCCTGCGGGAACAGTAAATTGTAGCTGCTCATCTTGTTGAGGATTTGCCCCGATTTTCACCGTTTGATAGTCTCCTTCAGGCGAAATCATATGTACAGTTAAAGGAGCTCCAGCATGAAAATACCATATTTCATCGGCGGTAAGTCTATGAAATCGTGATGGATTATCATCGGTCAATAAGAAATAAATACTAGTATAACGCGCTCTTTCTTTCCTCTCTTCTTGAAGGATGTCAGATGATTTGGCAACTTGTTTAAAGTAACCCCCTTCTGGATGGGGAAGTAGTTCATAATATTCGATCCATTCTGCTGCTTGCATTATTTCCTCCTTATAAAAAAAGCCGGTCCATTATTTCTCCTATTCGAAAAATAATAGATCGACTCATTGTTAACCTTGTTGACGACGCTGACGACTGACATTAATTTGATTAATGGCACGGCTCAATTCAACTTTCGCACGGCGATAGGCGCTGAGATCATCTTGTTGTTGGGCATCAAACATGGCCGCTTGGGCATTTTGTTTTTCAATTTCGACCTTGGCGGTATCAATATCTCGCGCTCGAATCGCGTAAGTTGCCATAATAGTGAGTGTGTTGTTTTCAAAGGTTGCCACACCTCCATCAACGGCAATATAATCGGGGTCCCCATCGAGACGTTTGACAACCACGGCCCCGATATCAAGACTGACAATCACTGGAACATGGTGCGGTAAGATACTCAATCCCCCTTCTTCGGTCTGAAGCTTACACCCCAGCCCACGATGATTATATATCAACCCCCCCGGAGAATAGATAGCAATTTGAATATAGTTCATGTCATTATTTGCCATAATGTATCCTCCTATTCTGGTTGATATTCGACACCTAATTGTTTAGCTTTGGCGATAGCCATGTCGATATTTCCAACATTTCGAAAGGCTTCTTCAGGAAGTTGGTCATAACGACCTTCGATAATCCCTTCAAAGCCATCCAAAGTTTCGGTAATGGTCACATAGGACCCCGGAATTCCCGTAAAAGCTTCGGCCACATGGAAATTTTGCGATAAGAATAATTGGAGTCGGCGGGCCCGATTAACCACGGTTTTCTCTTCATCACTTAATTCTTCAATCCCAAGAATCGCAATAATATCTTGCAAATCTTTATATTGTTGTAGAATTTGTTGCACACGGCGAGCGATACGATAATGTCTAGTACCGACAATCTCTTCACTTAAAGCAACCGAGGTGGATGCTAATGGGTCGACGGCCGGATAAATCCCTTGAGAGGTCAAGCGACGATCCAAATTAGTAGTCGCATCCAAATGGGTAAAAGTGGTTGCCGGTGCCGGATCGGTATAGTCATCAGCAGGAACATAAACGGCTTGAATAGAGGTAATCGATCCGTCCTCTGTTGAAGCAATTCGTTCTTGCATCGCTCCCATTTCACTCGCCAAAGTCGGTTGATATCCTACCGCAGAAGGCATCCGCCCTAGTAAGGCAGAGACTTCAGACCCTGCTTGGGTGAAACGGTAGATATTATCAACAAATAGCAATACATTTTGTTTGAGTTGATCACGGTAATATTCAGCCATCGTCAATCCAGTTAGAACCGTCTTCATCCGAGCACCAGGTGGTTCATTCATCTGACCGAATACCATGGCAGTCTTCTGGTCGACTCCAGATTCCCGCATTTCTTTAACTAAGTCGTTTCCTTCACGCGACCGTTCACCAACACCAGTAAACACCGAAATCCCATTGGATTCTTCGGCGATGTTATGGATCAACTCTTGAATTAAGACGGTCTTACCAACTCCGGCACCCCCGAATAACCCAATCTTGCCACCTTTTAAATAAGGGGCTAACAAGTCAATCACTTTGATGCCTGTTTCAAAGATTTGATAATCGCTGTCTAATTTTTCATAGGTTGGTGCATCACGATAGATGGATTTAGTTGGATAATCATCCTCAAGCGGACCTAATTCATCAATGGGTTGACCGAGGACATTGAAGACCCGGCCTAATGTGACGGGACCTGTTGGCACATGAATGGTCGTACCGGTATCCGCCACAACCAGATGACGAGATAATCCTTCAGTCGCAGACATCGCGATGGTTCTAACGACGCCTTCACCTAAATCAAGGGCTACTTCCAAGACCACTTTTTCATCAAAGGTCATATCCTCTGGTGAGATGGTGTTAGGATCTTCCGTTCTAAAGACGATCAGTGCATTATGAATTTCCGGAATATCCGATTCCATTGGAAATTGCACATCGACCACAGGGCCTACAATCTGTGTAATTCGTCCAATTAACATGTCATTCCTTCTTTCATCCTTGCGCATTTGCGCCATTTATAATTTCAATAATTTCATTTGTAATACGTTTTTGACGTTCATGATGATATTCTTGATTGAGATCTTCAATTAATTCATTTGCATTATCTGTTGCCTGACGCATTGCCTGCATCCGACTAGAATATTCTGCCGATTTCGCTGCAATAATCGCGCCATAAATTTGCGACTCCACATAGAGTGGTAGCAGGCGGTCCAAGACAGTTTGCCAATCGGGTTCCACGAGATACTCAGATTGTGGCACCATCGTCTCATCATGCGGAATCAATTGTTTAGGATCCAAAGGCAAAAGCAGTTCTTGCAAGGTATCAATTTGCATCACATTAACCGCATGATTATACAGAATGTCCAATTCATCAAACACGCCTTCACGGAACATCTTCACGATTTGGCGGATAAATAATTGGACTTCCACAAAATCAGGATAAGAAGATACTTGTTCCCGTTCTAATAGGAGGGAATAGCCATTTTTTTTAGCAAATTGAATTGCTGGATGCCCGATCCCAATAATATGGATATCGTCAGGATGACTATTCGCCAATGTTTGTTCCAGTGTCTTAATAATTGAGGAATTATAATTCCCTGCTAAGCCTTGGCTGGAAGTTATAACTAAGATGGCTTTCTTCTGGATAGGACGCTGGATTAATAAGTCGTGCGACTGAATCATATCTGCTTCCAGAAAGCTCTCCGTACTTAATAAGTGAATATCACTGACGGATTGGACCAATCGAATAACAGCTTGGCGTATTTGTTCGCTATATATTTGATAATTCTTCGCATGGTCACTAATACGATTATATTTCGTCGTTGAAATTAATTGCATCGCATTCGTGATTTGAGCCGTCTTAGAAATCGAATGCATTTGTTTTTTGATATCATTTAAAGCCAATCTGCACTCACCTTCTTAATCTGTTTCTGTGACATGATGCATACCTTTGAATGTAGTTGTAAAGGCATCAATGGCATGTTCTAAACTTTCCGGATCTTGTAATTGACCTGATTCAGCGATTCCGTCTAACAATGTTGAATGATGTGTCTCTAAATAATCATACAATTCTAGTTCATAGGTACGTACCTCATGAACAGGTATCTCGGTTAAATAGCCATGCGCCAATGCAAAAAGAATAGCGACTTGTTTGGCGACAGGAATTGTAACATGAGCGGATTGTTTTAATAGTTCGACTGTTTTCTCTCCTTTTTGGAGATTTTGTTGAGTCAATGCATCCAGTTCAGAACCGAATTGACTGAACGCCTCTAATTCACGGTAACTGGATAAGTCAATCCGTAAAGTTCCTGAGACTTGTTTCATCGCTTTAATTTGAGCGGAACCGCCAACACGGGAGACGGATAATCCGGCATTAATCGCTGGTCTGACACCACTATTAAATAAATCTGATTCAAGGAAGATTTGCCCATCCGTAATCGAAATCACATTGGTTGGAATATAGGCCGAAATATCTCCTGCTTGCGTCTCCACGATTGGAATAGCAGTAATCGAACCACCGCCTAAGTCATCATTCAACTTCGCTGCCCGTTCGAGTAGGCGCGAATGAAGATAGAAGACATCACCTGGATAAGCTTCTCGGCCAGGTGGTCGTTTTAAGAGTAAACTCATTTCACGATAAGCGGTTGCTTGTTTCGATAAATCATCAAAAATAATAAGCACATGTCTACCTTGATACATAAATTCTTCAGCCATCGCCATCGCGGCATAAGGTGCTAAATAGAGTAAACTTGACGGATTCGACGCACTGGCTGAGACGATAATTGAATACTTCATCGCATCCTGTTCCTTTAAGACACGGGCAATATTCTTAACGGTCGATTCTTTTTGACCAATCGCTACATAAATGCACAAAACATCTTTATCTTTTTGATTGAGGATCATATCAATAGCAACTGTTGTTTTCCCGGTCTTACGGTCACCAATAATGAGTTCCCGTTGCCCTCGACCGATAGGGACCAAACTATCGATTGCTTTAATTCCGGTCTGCATCGGTTCTTCCACACTTTGACGATCCATGATGCTAGGCGCTTCGGCTTCCACTGGACGTGTCTTCACCGTCTGAATCGGACCCAACCCATCAATCGGTTCACCCAATGGATTAACGACCCGACCGAGCAATTCGTCGCCGACGGGGACTTCCATGACGCGATTTAAACGATGAACAATTTCCCCGTCATTGATATCATGATAATTCCCAAAGACAATCGCACCTACTTCATTGGTGTTAAGATTTTGGATCATGCCAACGGATTGATTCTGGAAATGGATCATTTCGCCATACATCACAGAACGCAATCCACTAATACGAGCAATCCCATCCCCTACATAAGTGACAATCCCGACATCTTCAGGTTCGTCTTTAAATTGATGGGCTTGGATTTTGTGAATAAGATCTAACTTTTTCTGTTCCATAATGCCACCTTAACTTTCATGCATAACGAGGGCTAATTCTTCTAACATTTTTTGCCCAGATAATTCATAATAAAAAGCATCCGTATTGACACTCACACCCATCAACATTGCATCATCAACAAGATGAAACACATGAGTGAAATCTTCATGAGTAATCTGCCGAACTGCTTTGACAATGCGTTCAATTTGTTCGGAGGATAGATCAATGGCACTCTTAATGGTAATCGGATGAACAGATCCTGTTCGTTCAGTGATCAAGTCTTCTGCTTGTGCCAATTTGATCACATGTAAATGATCATTGTGTTCTAAATTTGTCATGAGGCATTCGCTTCCAATCTCTCGATAAATTGTTGAATAATATCTTGATGATCCTGAGCTGTGACTTCTTTCTGCACGAGTTTTTTTGTCAATTCCACAGCGAGTGTGATGGTATCTTGTTCCATTTCTTGACGCATTTGGGCACGTTCATGATCTAACTGCATTTGGGCATCGTCTTTCATCTGAACGATCGATTGTTCCGTTTCACGAAGAGTCTGTTGTTGTTCTTCTTTGGCTTGTTTTCTAGCATCTTGAACAATTTGCACACTTTCTGTCCGTGCTTGCTGCATTAATTCATTGGCTTCAATGACCGTTGCTTCACCGTCTGCTTGAGCTTTGGAACCTTTTTCAATCTCTTGATCGATGAGCGCTCTTCTTTCATTTAATATATTCATGACCGGTTGATAAGCAAAGCGATAAATCACATAAAACAAAATCAAGAAGGCAATGAGTGTCATTAACGCATTCCCTAATGATGTTGGTGAAAATAACATTCCAATCCCTCCAATTAACTGAAGACTAAGATAAAGGCGACAACGACCGCCATAATAGGAATCGCTTCAATTAGACCAACCCCGATAAACATGGTTGAACGAATACGACTTTCCATTTCCGGTTGACGAGCCATGGATTCTAAGGCTTTAGAGATAACCATCCCATTACCGATTGAGGCCCCTAAGGCTGCGATACCGATTGCTATTGCTGCTGCTATTCCATTCATAATACATTACTCCTTTATTCTTCTATCTCTACTTTTTCAGCTAAATAAACCATAGATAAAGTGACAAATACATAAGCTTGGATGGCTCCGATAAAGACAGAGAAACCTTGCCAAATGATTTGTAATGGGATACCGACGAGCCATGTTGTGACACCAAAACTATTTCCCAATTTCGCGATGAGATTGAGGAGGATTTCACCGGCAAAGATATTCCCAAATAAACGCATCGCGAGCGTCAACATATTAATCAACTCTTCAGCGACCTTCACGGGTAACAAGAACGGGCTCGGTCTTAAATAAGTATCGACCCAGTATTGTCCTATTCCTTTAGCACGCATTCCTAAAATATGTGAGATGACATTCATCAATATAGCCATTGCCAATGTGACCGCTAATTCAGCCGTCGGGCTCTTCCAATAAGAGATTTCATGGTGTTCGACTAATATGGGTAATCCCAAAATATTGGCTACTAAGATAAATAAAAACAATGCCAGAGATAAACCAATATAAATCGGACGCGTGGATGAACCGATTTGGTCCCGTACAATATCCCCCACAAAATCAACTAAATATTCAAGGACTAGTTGAGATTTCGGTGGATCGGTAACGGATAATCTCCGCGTCATCCAAAAAACGAGAAGACTAATAATAAGGACGGTGGCAATTAAACTCAAGAGAACATTCAATCCAATTGGCAGACCGAACAGTTCAAATGTGACAGTGCTACTACCCATTGACTTTCCTTCTTTCCAAAATGTTTATTTCTTCAGTGTCACCTAAAGACTCAATTATTATACGCCTGTAAATTTGATAATGCTAGCATTTGTCAGGATATTTACGGATTTCTTACCGATATTTAATCGAAATCGATTTCATTTTATTGTTATCAATAAACTTTGATTATATATCGATTAATTCCGTTTATCTTTCAATTGCGAGTGTTTCTTATTTGTATAGTGTCAAAATAAAAGATCACAAAAAAAGTGGTTTAAGATCGAAAGATCTTAAACCACTCTTCACTTTTTCCATCAATCGATAGTTTAGTTATTTTACTGTTCAGTTACGATTATTTTAATGTATTGATAATCGCTTCTAAATATTCATTCATTGAAGAGAATGTTGAACCAGATACAACGTCTGCCACATTATCTTCTTCACCTAAATTATTTACTTCCTCAAGCATTGCTTCTACTTCTTCAACTGTTTTACCAGCCACTGCTTCAGAGATTCCTTTAAGGGATTCTGAATAAGTTTGAGTAGCGCCTGCAATTTCTGTCATATTTGCAGAGTATGCTTCATCGTTTTCTAATTTAGAGATTAAGACATTGCCTTCAGCAATTCCTTCACCAAATCCAGCATCTGAGTTTGGTACGCCTTCCCCTTCAGCGTTGAATTGTAACTCATCTTGAGCAACAGCATAGATTGTCTCTCCATCATGTAACACACCCACTAAAGATACAGCCGTATCTTGGCTTAATGGTTGTAATGAGTAAGAGAATTCTGCATTTGCGATATCTCCAGCTGCTTCACCTTGGAACTCAAAGCCTTCTTCAGCTACGTCAATGATTGTTTGTAAGTAACCACTTGTATCAGCAAATGTTGATCCTGATACGACGTCAGCTGGGCTACCATCTTCTGGTAGAGCACCTAATTCATCAATAGCTGCTTGAATTTCTTCGAGTGTTTTCCCTTCAGCGAATGCTTGAACAGCGTCCATGCTTTCACCATAGGTTTGTGTTGCGCCAGCGATTTCTTCCATGTTTGCAGAGTAAGCTTCGTCATTTTGACGTTTGCTTGCTAATACAACACCTTCTGCGAAACCATCCGCAAAGGCACCATCACTATTTGGAACACCTTCAGCTTCTTCTAGGAATTGGAATTCATCAATGTATGCGTGCGTTACCACATCGCCATCCATGACAACATAAGTCACCGCAAAGGATTTGTCACCATGAGGTGCACCATAGCCCATTTTAATGGTTACGGCATTCTCTGCTTGTTCGTCTGCTGATTCCGTTTCCTCTTCTGTTTCAGATTCTGTCGCAGCAGCATCATCTGAAGTTTCTTCAGCATTTTCCGCTTCTGCTTCTTCTGAACCTGTCTCTTCCGTTGCTTCTTCAGATGATACTTCTTCTGTTGAAACATCCGTTGTCTCCTCTGTAGATACCACTTCTGAACTTTCTTCCGCAGAATCGTCAGATTGCGCCAACACCTGTGTAGGTAGACCAGATAATACTAATGAACACGACAATAGAGTTAATAATGTTTTTTTCAAAATATCTCCCCCTTTTACATGTTCATTTTATCACATTAGAAAAACGGTTTCAATTATTATCCATTGTTATGAGGATAAAGATATTTTGAAGAAATAACAATAATTTGTTATGATTAACGAGATTAAATAACAAGGAGAAAGCGCATGCAAGATTTGATCGAATTGAATCATTTAAGCTATCATTATCCTGGCTCTCCCAATCATCTAGCTCTCAATAATGTGAGTCTAACTATCCAGGCTGGTGAATGGATTAGCATTGTCGGACCGAATGGATCTGGTAAATCAACCTTAGCCAAAACAATCAATGGCTTAGTTCGCCCACAAGAAGGGACGATAAAGGTTAATGGGCAAATATTAACGGACGATACCCTCCCCACCATCCGCCAAATGATTGGCATGGTCTTCCAAAATCCTGACAATCAATTCGTTGGGAGTACGGTCGAAGCGGATATTGCCTTTGGTTTAGAGAACTTAGGCATGCCAACAGATCAAATGCATGAACGCGTGACTTCATTATTACAAGCCATTGATTTATGGCCTTTACGTCACCGCACTCCGGCGCAATTATCAGGCGGACAAAAGCAACGCACTGCAGTCGCAAGTGCCATTGCTTCTCGACCACAAGTCCTCATTCTCGATGAAGCGACATCGATGTTGGACCCAGCGAGTCGTGATATGATTTTATCGTTAGTTCGTCAAGTAAGTGAATCGCAATCATTAACTGTCATTGCGATTACTCATAATATGGAAGAAGTATTGTTGAGTGATCGGGTCGTTTTGATGCGCGAAGGAGCCATCACAACGATCGCCACACCGCGCAGACTCTTTGATAATCCGCAACTCATTGAAGAACATGACCTTACTTTACCGGTTCTCGAACAATTGCGTCACGCATTAGCTAAACAATCGATTCACATAGAAGAACCTCTCATCAATACAGAAAGCTTGAAGAACGCCCTATGGACATACAACTCAACAATGTAAGTTATACTTATGATGCTAATACAGCCCAACCTATTCATGCATTAGCTTCCACCACCTTGACCATTCAATCAGGGACATTTAATGCCATTATTGGACCGACAGGCTCCGGAAAGTCGACACTGATTAAATTAATCAATGCATTATTAATTCCCGATACCGGAACGATTAGAATTGGCAGAAAAACCTATACGCATCATACGCCTCCGTCGACGATTAAAGAATTAAGAAAACTAGTCGGGACAGTGATTCAATTTCCAGAGATGCAATTATTCGGGCAAACCGTCGAAGAAGATATTATCTTTGGACCTATGAATTATGGGGTCTCCAAAGATGTAGCCCAAGAGATTGCTCAAGAAAAATTACAACTCGTTGGCCTCGATAACTCTTATTTAACGGTCTCACCCTTTGATCTATCGGGTGGCGAACAGCGCCGGGTCGCGATAGCGGGAATTCTCGCTTTAGAACCTGAGATACTCATCCTGGATGAACCAACGATTGGATTAGATCCCAAAGGACAAAAAGCATTACTTGATTTATTTAAACAGTTAAATCAAACGCTTGGTGTCACTATTATTCTAATCTCTCACCAAATGGAACAGGTTGCTCAGTATGCAGAACAAGTCTTTGTCATTGAAGCGGGGAGATTATTAATCACAGGAAGTCCGCAAGAAGTATTCACCTGGGATAACTTTGCTTCTCAAACCGGTCTCAAACCGCCGGCAGTGATGGAGATTGCTCGAGACGTCGCAGACACTTTCGCCTGGCCGATTGACAACTTGCCACTGACTGTTACTGAATTAGCTGATATGATTGCTAAACATATGAAAGGGGGAAGCGATGAAAGATAAACTCATCATGGGTCGCTACTTGCCCTTGGATTCATGGATGCATCAATTAGATCCTCGAACCAAATTTATTGCCACCTTTGTTTATATTGGCATGACATTATTGGCTCAATCAACCCTCCATTATTTATTATTGATTGGTATACTTCTATTGGAGATTATTCTCTCGCGTATCCCTTTCTCGCAATTCATGCGCGGGGTGCGTCCCATGCTCAGCCTATTATTATTTACTGCACTGATTCAGTTGATTTTTCAATCGGGATCGACCGTCTTATTTTCATTGGGATGGTTGACGATTACGAGAGAAGGCGTACGTATGGCGGTCTTTACTTTTCTGAGATTTAGCTTAATTCTCATGAAATCGCTGATGTTGACCTTGACGACGGAACCCTTAAACTTAACAAATGCATTGGATTATTTCTTAACGCCCTTCAAACGTTTCGGAACTTTTATTGCAGAAATTCCTCTGATGTTGGCAATCGGGATCCGTTTTATCCCCTCTCTTTTAGATGAAGCCGAAATTATTCTCGATGCACAAAGACTTCGTGGCATGGACTTCACCGAGGGGAATTGGGTGGAGAGATTGAAGAAATATATTCCTATTTTGATTCCTTTATTCAATCGGTCATATGAACGTGCCTTTGATTTAGCGATGGCGATGGATGCCCGTGATTATCGTGGCGGAGCCTCTCGGAGTCATTATTATCCGCTAAGATTCTCCAGACATGACGGGATGATGGGACTACTCTATATTTTATGGCTCCTCTTATTTTATTTGCTTTGAAACAACAACACCATCTCCGACTGGTTTACAGTTCAGAGATGGTGTTATTTTATTTAGTCGGGGTTGACCCAATTAAATTCATCATTGGTTAATTCAAATTGATCTTTTAATCCATCGGTCGTATAGACGTCTAAGTCTTCAGTAATGAAGACGGCTTCTGCATCCGAACGATCATCAAAGAACGCTACTCCTTCTTCTAAGCCGAGACCAAAACCAACCGTCGATAAAGCATCCGCATCGAGAGAGCGCGGTGTGATGACGGTGACACTTAATAATTCATTATCAAAAGGATACCCTGTTGCTGGATTCATCAAATGATGATACACTTGGCCATCACGTTCCAGATAGCGCTCATATATCCCGGAAGTTACAATGGATTGATCCTTCAAAGCGAGTGTCCCAATAAAATCGCCCCGTTCATGGATGGGGTCTTGAACTCCTACAACGAAACCTTCTCCTTCTCGTTTAGGAGAATCTCCCATTATCAATACATTCCCACCTAAATCAATGATGGCCGTGGTGACGCCTCGCTCTTGAAACAGATCTTTGATTTCGTCTGCTATATAACCTTTGGCAATAGCGCCTAAATCCAATTTCATTCCTTCTTCTGTAAGATAAACTTCATTGGTTTCTTCATTTAATTCCACTTGTTCCGCGTCCACTAAGGGCAGAGCATCTTCAATTTCTTCAGACTTTGGAACCCGAGCATCATCAAATCCCATACGCCATAAATCCGTAATCGGTCCAATAGTCATATCAAAACCACTTTGAGGTAATACCGAATAATCATAAGCTGCCTCAACTAAAGGATAAATCTCCGGCGACACTTGCACCGGCTGATTTCCAGATGCTTTATTGACTGCATCAATATCAGAACCGGATGCATTTGTTGTAATCTTAGCAGCCAAATCATCGACCAAGCTAAATGCTTCATCTAACACTGCTTCTTTATCTTCATCATAAATCCGTAAGGATACATACGTCCCCATCTTAAATTCCGTTGCTTGGTAAGGTTCTTCTAACAGAGTAGCCTGCTGAGTGGCACCACATCCGGTAAAAATTAATCCACTAATCACTAGCAATGCTATCATTTTTCCCCACTGTTTCAGTTGCGTCATTTGTTCCTCCTCATTCTATCTATTCTCTATAAATGAACAACACAAATCATTCATTTAATTTTTAAAAATTTCATAAGATAAAAATCGACCATTAATTGTCAGTCATTGATAGCCACTGACTTAATCCGTCATATTCGCTTCGTATGGCTTATCTTTTGATAACAATCATAGTCGATTTATTTTTAATTCATCATATATTCCAATCAATCATGACGAATCAATCTCGCGCTTAAGAGATCGCGTCCACTTCAGGGACATCCTCCGTTGATTCACTCGTTACTTCAATTAAGACTTGATGAGGTAGACACACAATCGTCTCTCCTGTTCTGTCAATTGAACCCATATCTACACATAATTGATCCGTACAATCCGCATCTTCAATCGATATTTCAGTGCCTTCTCGAACAATTCGATTATAATGACCATGATCCGATTCAATCAGAAATTCTTCCCGCTCACCATCATCAATCAAGGGCACTTCATAGGCTACTTGACCAGACACCGATATAATCGCTGTCTGGTGTGTCGCTTCCGCCGATTGTAAGTGATTAAAATACATCAACGGAACGAAAGATACCCCAATAAATAGTAAGAATAAGAACAAATCCCACGGTTTCAATTGTTCAAAGAAACGTTTCAACTGTATTTTCATTATTTACGTGCTTCGATGGCTAATTCAACCGCATCGATAATGGCTTGAGATGTAACAGAAGCTCCAGAGATGACTTCAACGTCTGCTGAATTCTTGTCAACAATAGCCTTTGGAATATCTTTGATGGCTTTGTCAGAGTAACCTTTAGACTCCTCGTGTTCAACAATTTCAACATCTTTTATGTCGTCTCCGTCAAAGGTCACCGCAATCGTCAATGGTCCATTATGACCTTCAATTTCCACCGTTACTTTATCGCCATCGACTTCCACGGTCGCATCATCCAAAGTGGTCGCTCCTGCAGCCGTTGAATCTTTCTCTGCTTTATCATCTGCCGCTAGCGCATCCTCCACTGCATTTATAATACCTTCAGATGTCTTCGTTGCTCCAGAGACAACTTCAACGTCAGTACCATTTTCTTTAACAATGGCTGCCGGTATGTCTTCTAAAGCTTTGTCTGAATACCCATCAGACTCTTCGTGATCGATTACTTTGACATCAGTAATCTTATCATCTTCGACAGATACTTCAACTTTAATCGGACCATTATGGCCTTCGGCTGTCCCTTCTAAGACACCACCACCTCCAGTATCACGTTCGTCGCTTTCTAACGATTCAGTACTTTCTTCTTCGGACGCAGATGATTCTGAAGTTTCTTTTGATTCTTCCGATTCTGATTCAGAAGTCTCTGCAACAGGTGCTACCACAATCCCTCTTTCGTCGAGTGCAGTGTTTACTGCGGTAAGAATCGCTTCTGATGTCACAGATGCTCCAGACACGACTTCAACCCCTTCAGTTCCATTCGCTTCCACAATCGCTGTCGGAATATCTTCCAAGGCTTTATCTGAATAACCTTCAGACTCTTCATGTTCAACAACTTCTACTGCCGTAATCGTATCACCATCGAATGTTACATCAACGGTGACAGGGCCATTATGACCTTCTGCTGTAGCTGTGACTGTGTCTCCCGATCCTTCAGAACTTGTGCCTTCACCGGCCAACGCATTGTCAACCGCTATCAAGATGGCTGTAGAGGTGACAGACGCTCCTGATACGACTTCAACCCCTTCGGTCCCATTCGCTTCCACAATGGCTGTTGGAATATCTTCCAATGCTCTATCAGAATACCCCGGCGATTCTTCATGTTCTACCACTTCAACCGCAGTAATTTGATCGCCTTCTTGCGTCACAGATACAGTGACAGGGCCATTGTGACCATCTGCCGTTCCTGTCAATGCGCCGGCCGTCTCAGACCCGCTACTGGCAGTATCTGTATCATCGGATAGAGAGATATCTGAGGTAAAGAGGAAGGTCGTTAACAACATAGTAAAAATAGAGGCAAAGAAAATCTTCAATCCTAAACTTGTTTTATTACCCATAATACGTTCCTTTCTACCTATCCCTAGAATCTAAAGTCATCAATATGGCGTTGCTCATAAGGGACATTGCCATTATCGAGCAAACGCTTTGTGGCATCGATCATTGGACCCGGTCCACAGACAAAGAAATGTCCGTTTCGGTAATGCCCTGCACCAATACTCTCGAGATATTCATTATCAATGAATCCAAACGCATAACCTTCTACTTCTTCTCCAGAGAAAATTAATTGAACATCTAAATTTGGATTCTTTTCTTGCATTTCTTTCAATTCATCTAACATAAAGAGATCTTCTTCTACAGAAAGCCCCCAGACAAGATGCATCGGACGCTGTGAGCCTCGTTGAGTCTCTTGGCGCAAAATACTTAACATCGGTGTTAAACCAATTCCTCCTGCAAGAAGTACATAAGGTACATCTTCTGGTTCTTCTTGGATAGCTGGAGGTAACATATCACCATGTGGTCCCTCTAACACTAATGTGTCACCAATATTGATATTCTTCAATGATTCAGTCCAATCCCCAGCATCTTTAATCATGAATTCAATGGAATTGCTGTAACGATTAGTATTCGCTGATGACGTCGAGAAAGGATGGCCTTCTTTAGAAATATTTGCCCCATCACGGAAATAAATCCAGAAATACTCGCCCCCATTGAATTGCGGAATTTGCCCTTTCTTCGGAGCAACTTCCAGCACCCAAATGGAAGGGGTTCCACGGTACAATTTAATCACTTCATACTTAGGCAGTGTTAAAACTTTTAATTTCCAAACGACCCAATATATTAACACAAAGGCCGTATAAGCCGTTAACAACACCATAAATACCGTATTGTTCGCTAAAAATGGTAATTTAATTAAATGAATATAAACAAAAATAATTGAAACGACCGCTAGACGGTGAACCCATAAACTCGCTTCTCGATTGTGTTTTTGTTTATAAGCATTTAACACAGGAATATATTGGACAAAAATCTCGGATAATGAGAAAACACCAGTATAAACAATCAAAATAAGTGCAATAACCGCAATCCAACCGGTTTGTGAGACAATCGACATTTCAGAAATACTTTGGAAACCATTCCATTGAATAACCACATGAAATAAAATGAGTGCCGACATCACCATCGACATCACACCATGGACTTCAAATATTTGAGGCATTCCGAAGAATTTCTCCAAGAAACGAGGCCGTGACCCCATGAATGTTACCGCTAACATCATGGTGTATGCTAATAGACCTGAAGAAAATGAGATCAGACTCCCAACACTAATCGCAGACATTTGACTTAACATTGCGCCAAGTAGCGTCGCAAAGCTAATTAACGACATCAATGGAAAAGTCCAGTCTGCCCAAAACTTTTTGCTCATATCAAAACTCCTTTATATTGTAATGTCACTCCTACGATAATATTATAACGCATTGTTCATCATTGAACAATGGATTTACAAAAAAAGTTAGAATTCATACTAATTAAAATGCCCCTTATTGTTGCGCCTGATACCACGCTTGTGATAAAGCATCCATTTGTGCGTCTTGACTCTGAATCTTTTCAATGGAAGCAATATTCTGCATCATATAATTCGCAATCATCCCCACCACGATTCCAGCCAACATCCCAGAAAAGGTTAAAATGGGCAAATATAACATCACGGTAAATGACCCAGCAATCACACTGGCAACAATCAGCTGGCCGATATTAAACAAAACACCTCCGCTGACAGATATTCCTACAAAACTAACCCGCTTGGGACCTAAATAACGAATCAACACCATACCTATGAAAGATAAATAAGATCCCGCAAAAGAATACAAGAATGTCGACACCGTTCCAGTTAGTATGGTTGTTAATAACAAACGTAATGTTACAACACGAAACGCATCACGCTTAGATAAAGTGAAGATAGCGACCATGGTAATAATATTAGATAACCCCAGTTTTGCACCCGGTGCAAAGGCAAAAAGATTCGGAATGAAACTTTCGATGATTGCGATAACAGTCGCTTGTGCGGCTAATAAAGCAATATAGACAGATTTTTGAGTGGGTTGCATCGAAACAACTCCTTTCATTGATACTATTTAAGTTTAGCAATAATTGAAAAGGGTTGCAATAAATTAAAGATGACCGTTTAATGATTGTTAATAGTACATGTTAAAAGGATAAAACGTGCCGATACGAAGGTATCGACACGCTTAGAAACTGTATTTTTTAATGGTTTTCTTTTTTATGTCCAGCTAAAATAAACGATAATCCCAATACGATTAAAGACAGCGCTACAAAGATAAATGAGTTTTCTTTTTCACCTGTTTCAGGAAGCCAATCTTCAGTTACAATTCGGTTATTACCATTATTATCATCATTATTTTCAACAATCTGTACAATTACTGACTCTGTTTCTGAATAATTTTGATGTCCATCTTCCACTGAAGAAGAAATATCGGTACTTTCTTCACTACTTACTCCTTCGGAGCTTGTTTCTACGGAACTTGGTTCCTCAGAACTTATTTCTTGGGAGCTTGTCCCGATTAATAGACCCAATACACACGCAAACTTTAAAATATGATTTAAAATATTACCTCCCCCATTTCATTAATATTAAATAAAATAATTCCCATCAATATTTTGCAACTTTAATCATTGAATTTCAATATCATATTAACTTAATTTGTTAAATGAATATTTATTGGATTTACAATATAATGATGGTTTTTTAAAGTATTACGGTTATATGGCAAAAAAACACATTATTAAATTGTTACTATAAATTTATTTGTATGATTCTCTCTAAAAATATTTTGACGACAAAAACTCCCATGCGTCGCGTCAGTAACGCATGAGAGTTTCTGTTGTCTTAGAAAGTTCATCTTTGTGAAGTGACTATTCTTTCGTACGACGTTTTGTATCAACAACCATGAGACCTGCTCCGGACAATAAAGTTACCATTGCTAAGGCTAAGGTTTCCATTGTCTGATCGTTTTCACCAGTCTCTGGTAATGTACCAATACTTTGTTTAACTAATGCTACTTGTTCATCAACACTTGGTTCCGCTGGTTCTACTGGATCACTTGGATCTGCTGGATTAGGTGTCGGATTTCCAGGTGTTTCTGGTTCGCCTGGTTCGCCCGGTTCACCTGGTTGTCCTGGTTCACCTGGTTCGCCTGGTTTACCTGGCATGCAACAAGGAATCTCAATCGTTACCGTTGAATTTTCAGTGTACACAATGGTTAATTGACCATCAATCGTATAGATTTTCTTGATGCCGCGTCCATCTTTACCATCACGGATGAAGTGACGACTAGACTCATTACCATCAGCGTCTTTCACAATCACCCATAGTCCAGTGTCGCCATTTTCATTGGTTCCTGGAATGGTTTCGATACTTGGTGAACGTCCGTCTTCGCCGTCTTTGCCATCACGGACAAATTCACGAGAGACTTCATTACCGTCGCCATCATAAATGATGATCCATTGGCCACTTTCACCTTTTTCATTCTTACCAGGTTCTACTTTGACGGATGGTGTTTTGCCGTCTTGACCATCTTGGCCGTCTAGGCCGTCTTTACCGTCACGGATGAATTCACGCACGATTTCGTCGCCATTCGGACGTGTAATGATTAACCAGTAACCAGTATTACCTTGACCATCTTCGCCTGGCTCTGTGCGAACTTGTGGTGTTTCTCCATCTTGGCCGTCTTGACCATCCTTACCGTCACGACCATGGTAAATCGTACGTGTTTCAGTCGTACCATCTGGATGAGTGATACGAATAATCACACCGATTTTATTGCCATCACGGTCGACGACAGGTTCTGTCGTGATAGTTGAAGATTGACCATCTTCGCCGTCTTGACCATCTTTACCATCTGCGACAAAGTCACGATCTAATTCTTGACCTGTCTCACGGTCACGGATAATAATCCACACGCCAGTTTGACCATTGAAGCTACCTGGTTCTGTTGTGGCCGTGATGGATTTTCCATCTTCGCCATCTTCGCCATCTTTGCCGTCGCGACCATCGCGAATAATGTGCGTATGCGATGATCCATCAGGATTAGTAATCGTAATCTCTACACCTGTTTCGGTATCACGAGAAGAAATTGTTGGTGATTTCCCGTCTGCGCCATCTGCGCCGTCTGCTCCATCAGCTCCATCTTGACCGTCACGTATGATTGTTTCGCTCGTTGATCCATCTGGATTGGTAATAATCACTGTATGTGTGCCATCGCCATTGTCACGGACTTCAGCCGTTGATGATTGACCGTCTGCACCTTTCTCACTTTTTTCACCATCACGGATCGTGGTTTCTGTGGTTGATCCGTCTGGGTTCGTGATAATCACTGTGTGTGCCATCGCCATTGTCGCGAACTTCGGCCGTTGGTGATTGACCATCGGAGCCATCTGCTCCATCTTTACCATCACGAATCGTTGTTTCACTCGTTAATCCGTTTGGGTTGGTAAAAATCACTGTGTGTGTGCCGTCCCCATTGTCACGGACTTCGGCCGTTGGTGATTGACCATCTTGGCCTGGGTCACCTTTTTCACCTTTCTGGCCATCACGGACTGTTTCACGACTGATTTCTTCGTCTGTTTCACCGTCACGGATGATAATGTCATATCCACCATCTGGGTTTGGTTCTATTACTACATAGTTTCCGTCACGGCCGTTCTCGCCTTTTTCACCTTGAGCGCCTTGATCACCTTTGTCACCTTTAGCTCCATCTTTAACGATTGTTTCAGACGTTGACCCATCGGGGTTGGTTACTGTAACGGTATGTGTACCATCACCATTATCTTTAACTTCGACTGTTGGGGATGCTCCTGGGTCACCTTTGTCACCTTTGGCTCCATCTTTACCATTACTGATAATTGTCTCAGTAACTGTGCCATCTGGATCAGTTACTCTAACAGTATGAGTACCATCACCGTTATCAATCACATCTACTTTTGGTGTTAAGCCATTTCGTGGAACAATAGTCTTACCAGGTCGGCTCGTTTGTGTTTCATCACTAGCGACTGCGGAAATGATTTCCCCTTCTTTTAATGGAAGAACTTCAATATCGAAGTGTCCTTGATCATCTGTTGTTGTTTCGTAAGTATTGCCACCAACGGTAATGGTGATATTTTTGTTCGGATCAGCAGAACCACTTACAGATGTTTCTCCAGATAATCTTGGTTCAATGACTGGTGGTAGTAAAGGCTGAGTTGATTCTGGTGTTCCAATCCCTAAGAGTACAATCTCATCTGTAGCTAGTGTAATGATTTCTGTTCTAGTATCAATTCTGCCTAAATCAATATCTTTATAAGTACGAATGACTTCGGTAGTCTCTTTGACTCAATCAGCACCTTGCTGAATCGTTTGCGATTCTCCTGCAGGCAAATCGGTCGTCGTTTGATAGCGAACTCTGAATGGAATTTTCTCTTCACGGCGCTCTTCACGAGTCCCGAAATTCGCATCTGGATTCAAGTCACCCATTGTTTGATGTGAACCATAGAAATAGTTCGCTCTTGTTTCAAGATCTACATCGCCTGTACCTTGAGATTGATTGAACATCCCAATCGTCATTTTGTAATCAAGTTCCCCATTCCAGTCTTTTACTGGAACTGAAATTTATAAACAACTGAGCGTCCTTGACCAACATCCACATTACTTAAAGAAAGACCTGATCCGGTAGAATAACCAGAATATCCATTGGCTCCCCCTAATTTTATGTCAAATGCTCTTTCTTTAATGAGTGTATTTCCTGGAACACTCGCAGTAGTACGTATTCCCGTTGCAGGAGGCGCAAAGCCTTCGCCTAATTCAATACCAAAACGTGGATCGTGTAGAGTTGATCTACTCAGTCTATTTGCTGCAGCAGGGTCAATTTTGTATTCGAGCTCAAAATCAACCATATTTGTATTACGATTAGGTGTTGCAGTCACTGTATAATTAGCTGGAATGCCTCCAGTACCATACACAACCCCTTCTCCCGTAGTAGTTAAGGTGCTATTTCCGTCACCCATTGCAACCGGAATACCATCAACTTCTACTGTGTTATTACTATCAACCGCCGCAACTGCTGCCAGTGCTATATCACTCGCATCTTGGCTAATGCTTCGGTTGCTCGCTCTTGGAACAAGAGCGGGAATAGCTGACAGTTCCTCAGTATCAAATGGAATATCGGATGATTCATCTTCTACAGTATTTACTGTTTGATTAGAGTCTCCAGACATCTCTTGTGAATCCACTGTATTAATTGAAGATATTTCCGAATCAGTAGATTGTTCTGACGAGTCCGCACTCGTTTCATCAGATGTGATTTCATTAGTAGATTCTGGTGTCTCAACAATCTCAGTAACTGTGGATTCTTCTGTAATTGAAGGAGCATCTAGAGATTCTGTTGAATTGTCAGTTGTTGCATCAACTACTGGTTCTTCTACTTCTTCGGTAGTATCAACTGTTACAACGGGTTCTTCTGAAGGTGCCGGTTCAACAATATCACTCTCAACTGCCTCAACCATTTCATACGTAGGTTGAGATGGGGGAACCTCTACTGTCTGTGATGTATATTCAATTACTGGTGCTACTTCTGATACTGATTCTTCTTGTGCAGCCACCGCATCCGTTGAGATTATAAAACCTAAAGATACAGATACTAAACCAAAACTCAACTTTCTAAGACTAAATCTCCCTCTTTTGGAAAATGGAAATTTAGATGATTTTCTCTTTTTTATGGAGATACTCCTCCATTTTTAATTTTATGTTAATAATCCACCAGTTATTTTGTTACTTTTTTAATTTAGAATAAATAATAAAGACAAAATTTTTAAAAACTTCTTTTTAAATTGCTCTCCTTTCTTTTATTTTTAGAAACAAACCTGTAAATTAAAAACATAATATTCTAAATTCATTATGCTACTTTGTTGTACAAAAGTAAATAGAATTTTAATCAATTTTTGAATATTTTTTCATAAAGATATCATATTCAAATAGTAATCCTATAAAAAAATATTATTATATTATTAATTAAATTTATATTTAATACTAATAACAAAAAAAATACCTTCCGAAACATGCTTGTTTCGAAAGGGATGATTGTGAATGTTTTAATTAAATATGAATTGGCATTCCTAATGCTAATTCGGCAGTATCCATGATTGCTTCTGCAACGGATGGATGTGAGTGGATGGTTAATGCAATATCTTCTGCATTCATACCTGATTCAACAGCAAGCGTAATTTCTCCGATTAATTCAGAGGCATTAGGTCCTGCAATTTGTCCACCAACAATAATATTGCCTTCTTTAGTTGTCAATAAACGTACGAATCCTTCAGTCTGATCCAATGAAATCGCACGGCCATTTCCGCCAAGTGGGAATTTAGATACTTTAACATCTAATCCTGCTTCTTTTGCGGATGCTTTCGTATGTCCGACAGATGCTAATTCTGGATCTGTGAAACATACTGCTGGCATACCAACATAATCCACTTCGTCTGCTTGACCAGCGATTGCGGCAGCAGCTACTTTACCTTCGTAAGAAGCTTTATGCGCTAAGGCTGCTCCTGGGACGATGTCTCCAATCGCATAGATTGATGGGATATTTGTGCGTCCTTGTTTGTCGACTTCCACTAAGCCACGATCTGACATTTTCACGCCAGCAACGTCTAAGCCTAATTCGTCAGTGTTTGGACGACGACCTACCGTAACGAGAACATAGTCCGCTTCAACGGTTTTTGTTTCGCCGCCAGCTTCATATTCTACGGTTACACGGTCTCCATCAACAGTCGCGTTTTTAGCCATGGCATTGGTTACAATTTCGACGTCTTTCGATTTGAAATCATTTTCAACGAGTTTAACCATATCTTTTTCGAAGGTTGGGATAATTTGATCTGCACCTTCTAAGATGGTGATTTTCGTACCATAATTAGCGAATACACCTGCTAATTCGGAACCAATATATCCTCCACCGATAACGACTAATTCTTTTGGAATTTCTTTGATTGCTAATGCGCCAGTTGAGTCCAGGATGCGCTCTCCGAACGGGAATCCTGGAATTTCAATCGGACGACTTCCTGTCGCAACAATCGCATTATTGAATGAATAAGATTGTGCGCCATCTTCCGTAATAACACGTAAGTGATGCTCATCTTGAAAGAATGCTTCTCCTTCGATGATTTCAACTTTATTTTTCTTCAATAACATTTCAACACCAGAAGTTAGGCGTGCGACAACTTCTTGGTCTTTCCATTCTTGCGTGCGGTCCCAATTGACTTTAATATCTTGGGTTTCTACACCGAAGAATGAACCATGTTTAGCGTTATGGTAAGTGTGTCCAGCATTGATTAATGCTTTAGATGGGATACATCCCACATTTAGACACGCTCCACCAATATAATCACGCTCAATGATGGCTACTTTTTGGCCTAATTGAGCGGCACGAATCGCAGCGACATACCCACCTGGGCCTGAACCTACGACGACTGTGTCTAATTCAATTGCGAAATCTCCTACAACCATGTATTATTTCACCTTATCCTTCCATTAATAATAATTCTGGATTTGCTAAATATTTCTTCACTTCGTTCATCGCATTTTGTGCCGTTGCACCATCGATTAAACGGTGGTCGTAGCTTAATGATAATTTCACAACGCGACCGACAGCTAGTTCACCATTTTCGTCAACAACAGGTTGTTGGACGATTGAACCAAATCCTAAGATCACTGATTCTGGATAGTTGATAATTGGTGTGAACCATTTACCACCAGCTGAACCGATATTTGAGATCGTAATTGTACCATCTTGCATATCTTTGGCTCCTAATTTACCTTCATGTGCTTGTGAAGCTAAATCAGTAATTTGGTCAGCGATGTCAAACATACTTAAGCTGTTAGCATCCTTAATGTTTGGAACATATAGTCCACGTTCTGTATCTGTTGCGATACCCACATTGTAATAGTTCTTGTAGACGATTTCTTGAGTTGTTTCGTCATAAGAAGCATTGATGATTGGGTATTTCTTCGCAGCAGCCACTAAAGCTTTAACAACATATGGTAAGAATGTTAATTTCGTGTCGCGTTCAGCAGCGATATCTTTGAATTTCTTACGGTGATCCCATAATGCAGAAACTTCAATTTCGTCAAAGTGAGTCACATGTGGTGAAGTGTATGCAGATGTAACCATTGCTTTCGAGATTGCTTTACGCATTCCTGTCATTGGTTCACGTGTTTGACGTTCACCTGTTGGGATAGGTTGTGCTTCTGGAATTGGTTTAGCAGTCGCTTCACTTGATGCTTGTTGTGTTTCTTGAGTTTGAGATGCTTCTGCTGTTGCAGTTGAAGTTGATGCATTTGGATCGAACGCATTCACATCTTCTGCTGTTACTCGGCCACCTTTACCAGATGGTGTTACTTGAGTGATGTCAATTCCTTTATCACGTGCTAATTTACGTACAGAAGGCATCGCTAGAACACGGCCCGCTGGATTATTTGTTCCGGCAGCTCCCGTTGCTTCACCTGGTGTTCCTGTTGCTAGCGTTTGTTCTGCTTGTGCAGGAGCTTCTTCTGCTGAAGCAGTTGGTCCGTCACCTTGATAATCTGGCGCATCGATGTCAACTAATGGTTCACCAACTGTTAGAACATCGCCTTCACCATGGTGAATCTTCACGATAGTCCCCGCATATGGTGTTGGTAATTCTTCAACTGCTTTGTCGTTTTGGATTTCAACGATTACTTGGTCTTCTTCTACTGTATCGCCTTCAGCGACTAACCAAGAGACGATTTCACCCTCGACAATTCCTTCTCCTAATTCTGGGAATAAGAATTGGAATAATCCGCCACCTCCATTTGATGATCCGCTGTCAGCTGTTCCACCTGCTGGGTCTGCTGCTTCTGACTCTGCTGCTGGAGATGCTGGTGTTTGATCTTCATTTGAGTTCTCTGTATCATCTTCATCATTGAAGCCTGGTGCGTCGATTTCGATGATTACATCGCCAACTGTTAGCACGTCTCCTTCTGCTGCATGAACTTTCAATACTTTTCCGTCCACAGGTGATGGTAATTCTTCAACAGCTTTGTCGTTTTGAATTTCAACCAGAATATCGTCTTCTTTGACGTCTTGGCCTTCAGAAACAAGTAGGGATACTACTTCTCCTTCGACAATTCCCTCACCTAATTCAGGTAATTTAAATTTAAATGCCATTAAGTGTTCAATCCTTTCTTATTGTTACTGAAAACAGAGAGGACAAAAGTCCTCACTGATTAGATTAAAAATCGGTTGTTTCTTTAACTGCTTCCACAATATCTTCTGCGTTTGGTAACCAAGATTTCTCAGCCATACCAAATGGATAGATGGTATTTGGTGAAGAAACATATTTGATTGGTGCTTTAAGTGAAAGAATCGCACGTTGTGAAATTTCAGAGATTACTTTCTCTCCAACACCTGCTTGGCGTTGTGCTTCTTGAACCATTACGACACGACCTGTTTTCTCAGCAGTTTCAACTAATGTCTCAACATCAAGTGGATAAACTGTACGTAAGTCCACTACTTCAGCAGAGATACCTTCTTTTTCAAGGGTTTCTGCGGCTGCTAAGGCTTCCCGAACCATTGCACCATAAGCAATAATTGATACATCTGTACCTTCTTTAGCAACATTAGCTTTACCTAATGGAAGTGTATATTCTTCTTCAGGTACTTCTTCACGGAATGAACGGTAAAGTTTCATATGCTCTAAGAAGAGAACAGGGTCATTATCACGAATTGCTGAGATTAATAATCCTTTTGCGTCGTATGGATTCGAAGGAATAACGACTTTCACACCTGGTGATTGAGCGATTAACCCTTCTAATGAGTCCGCGTGCATTTCTGGTGTCGCAACCCCACCACCGAATGGTGAACGGATTGTCACAGGCATATTGCGTGAACCACCCATACGGTAACGAGTACGTGCCATTTGACCAACGATAGAGTCCATTACTTCAAAAACGAATCCGAAGAATTGGATTTCCATGATTGGACGGTATCCTTCTAAACTTAAACCAATGGCTAAACCACCGATACCAGATTCCGCTAAAGGAGTGTTGAACACACGGTCTTCACCGTATTTGTCTTGAAGACCTTCAGTCGCACGGAATACCCCACCGTTTTTACCGACGTCTTCACCGAAGATTAATGTACGGTCATCTTTTCCTAATTCAAGGTCCAAGGCTTGTGTAATCGCTTGGATCATAGTCATTTGTGCCATAATTACTTATTCTCCTTTGCTTCATATTCTTCAATTTGTTCTTGAGTAATATAGTCTGGTGTTTCATACATATTACGTAAGAAGTCAGAGACTTTCTGAGTTAGTGCGCTTTCCGCTTTCTTAATCGCTTCACGAGCTTCTTCTTTAGCTTGTTCAACGACTGCTTCTTCTTTTTCTTCTGACCATAGGCCTTTTTCGTTTAAGAAGATACGGTAACGCTCTAATGGATCCAATGCACGCCAGTGGTCTTGTGCACCTTCTGGTTGGTAACGTTTTGGATCGTCTCCTGATAATGAGTGCGGGTCATAACGGTAACATAATGTCTCGATTAATACTGGACCATTTCCAGCAATCGCATATTCACGCGCTGCTTTTGTTACAGCGTAAACTGCTAAGATATCCATACCGTCTACTTGAATTCCAGGTACTCCTGCTGCTACTGCTTTTTGAGCAAGTGTTGGTGCAGCTGTTTGGAGGTCACGGGGTGTTGAGATTGCCCAGCCATTATTTTGGATAACAAAGACTGCAGGTGCTTGGTATGCTCCAGCGAAGTTTACTCCTTCGTATACATCACCTTGTGATGAACCACCGTCACCTGTCCAAGTCATCGCGATAGCTTCGCGTCCTGATTTCTTAATACCTAAGGCAGCACCCGCTGCTTGAATGTATTGTGCACCGATAATAATTTGTGGTACATAAGCATGGAAGTCTTCTGGATAAGTTGATCCATCAACATGTCCTTTAGACCATAAGAATGCTTTGTCACGTGGTAAACCATGTTCCATCAATTGAGGAATGTCACGGTATCCTGGGAATAATACGTCATCCGCTGTTGTCGCAGCAACTGTCCCTAATTGGGAAGCTTCTTGACCAGCTGTTGGCGCAACGAAACCTAAACGCCCTTGACGACTGAACGCACGCATACGCTCGTTCCACTCACGATAGAAGACCATCTTCTCCATAAATTCTACTAGTTCTTCATCTGATAAGTCAGGCATTAAGTCAGGGTTAACGACGTTTCCTTTATCGTCAATAACCGCAACAGTTTCGAAATTAAAATTGTTTGGATCTAACAATTCTTCCAATGTCGCAAATTTTTGCTTTGCCATTCTAACACAATCCTCTCTCCTATTTGTTAAATAATACACAAGGCTTATAACTGTATTATTTTCTAACTCTAATTTAACATCATTTGCCAGTATATGCAAGCCTTAAACTTTTGAGAAAGTGACTCTAACGACAATTGAGAATGGTTACATTTTTTTAAGTTGAAATTGGTACAGTTTTAAAACACAACAAAAAACTGTTATAAAATTCGTCTTTATTTTTCTGTATTTAGTTAAATTTATATTTTTTTCTTTCTAAGGAAAGGTGTTCTATCCATAACAAATGCTTATATATTCCCTTTTTTATACTTGTCTGAGGTGTTTCATTTAAAGGAGTTTTATTTTAAGGTTGACTACATTTTGACGAAATAACTATTGAAAACTGTTTCAAAAAATAAATATTCCAAGATAATTTGAACATAAATGTAGCTGTAAATAAGTCTAAATTGATTATTCATTATTTGGAATGAATATCGAACTTATCATACTAACACATCGGCAAACGTTATCTGATAGTGATTATTTTGTAGAGGATAAAAAGAAACTCTCCGTTCTTAAGTGACGGTGACACCACTTCGAATTTAAATAAATAAGCCTGGACCAAATAGAGAGATGTCAGTCTCCTATTTATTCCAGACAACTTCTATTATAAAGCGAGATAAAAGATTCCCGTCAACACAAGCAGATACACACCATTCGTTACGAGAAAGCTCTTCATAAATGAACGGGTGGTCATAGTATCGGATTGTTTGACACAGTTAATGGCGAGAATATTGGCCAACGAAGCGATGAAAGTGCCTAGCCCACCGATATTAACGCCCCATAATAATGCTTGCACTTGATTGGTTAAGGGTGTCATTAACATCGTGGTCGGCACCTTAGAAACGAATTGGCTCGTTAGAATCGATAAAAGATAAGTCACTGTGGAATCTTGTACATGAGTTTGTACCCAATTTGATACGGCCTCAATATTGGTGACATTGCCTACTATAATGAAGAAACAAGCAAATGTCAGCAATAATTTCACATCCAAATAGCGGAACAAAGCAGGACGAAGCAACATAATTCCTATCACAATAATGCCAAAGGCAAGATACACATTCAATAATGAGAAGACCGCCGCTAACATAATGACCATTCCTATTAAAGCCCAAGGCAACAAGGATTGATCCAATGGCTCTTCAGCCACTGTTTCATTAATTGCTTGTCTCTCAATTAAGAAACACGACACTAATAATAAGAGGAAACCTGTCACAGCTAACGGTAACATCCATAAGACAAATGACGTAAAAGGGACCGCAAAGGTTCGGTGAATAATCAAATTTTGCGGATTGGAAAAGGGAAAGAAGACGCCCCCTAGATTTGCCGCGACCGCGATCAGTCCAGCGAGTAAAATTTGCCCGCGAAAGGATGGTAGACGGCGTAATAATTTAAGATAAATCGGTAACAGCGTCAATATCGCAATATCATTCGATAAGAAGAAAGAAGCGAAGAAGTATAAAACAATCAAATGTCCTCCTAATTGGCGGGTATTGTCAGAATGATTAATCAGCAAGACGGTCAATCGTCTCAGCAAGCCAGATTCTGCGAACAATCCCAAGACTAACATTAAGCCGCCCAGAGTAGCCAAGACATTGAAATTGATAAAACTGAGATCAAATTGCCCCAATAATATAGCGAAGACTGCAAGGATGCCAGCCACACTTAATAATACATTTTCTTTGGTCCAAGTAAATAATTTAGTCATCATAACATTCTTTCTATTCATAATAAATACTTTGTTTAAATGAAAACTTTATTATTGTAGTCCTCTTTAAAAAGAATGCGAATAAAACAACTTATTGAACTAAATTTTCTGCCTCACGCTCTAGCATTTCGAACACAAAAAACACCGCTTAGCATAAGCCTTGAACGGTGTATTATTTTTATTAAAAGTTTAAAATTGCTTAAACCGTGCTTCTCGCTGAGCGAGTCGGTCTGCCACTGATTGTTGTGCTAATTCAGCGAAAGTGGCTTTGATTTCTGTGACAAGTGTGTCTAAGATCGCTTGGCTCGTTAAGAATTCACCATCTCGCGTCTCAGGTATAATCTTCTCAATTACATTGAGACGGTACAAATCCTCACTAGTCAGATCCATATAATCTGCCGCCTGGGGAGCAAGTTTAGCATCTTTCCATAAGATAGAAGCGAAGCCTTCGGGAGAGAGAATCGAATAGGTACTCTTTTCTAACATCCAGACTTGATCCGCTAGTGCTAAGGCAATCGCTCCCCCACTGCCTCCTTCACCGAGAATAATGGCTAAGGTAGGCACGGTCAAACGACTCATCGTCTGTAAACATTCCGCGATAACCGTCCCAATCCCCGCCTTTTCTGATTCAGGCGAAGCATCGGCCCCAGCGGTATTGATTAGTGTTAATACCGGACGCTGGAATTTGTTGGCTTGTTCCATGAGTCGCATCGCTTTACGGTAGCCTTGTGGACGGACCGAACCAAAATTCCGTTGAATATTCTCACGAGTCGTCTGGCCTTTTTGAATCCCGATAAAGGTCAAGGGCTGATCGTCTATCAGTCCGATCCCGCCAATAATGGCTTGGTCATCGCCACTCACTCGGTCTCCATGCATTTCCATGGTGGCACTACACAAGGCTTCAATGACATCAGCTGCTGTAAGCCGGGAGAGATCTCGGGCTTGTTTGACGATATCATATTTTTGCATAGGTTACCTCTTTCCTTGATGGGTCGCGAGTAAAAATTGCAAAGTGGCAAATTGTTTATCCCTTGCAATGATGGCGTCGAGAAAACCATGTTCCAAGACCGTCTCCGCTTGTTGGAACTGGTCGGGCAATTGTCGATTGATGGTTTGTTCAATGACACGTTTCCCCGCAAAGCCAATCGTCGCCCCCGGTTCTGCTAGAATCACATCGCCTTGCATCGCAAAGCTGGCTGTGACCCCGCCGGTTGTCGGGTTTGTTAAGATTGAACAATAAAAGAGTCCGGCTTGATGATGGCGTTCGACAGCTTGGCTGACTTTGGCCATTTGCATTAAGGAGAGAATACTCTCCTGCATACGGGCGCCCCCGGAGGCAATATACAAGACAACCGGAAGCTGATGTTCGGTCGCTTGATCAAACAAACGTGTCAATTTCTCGCCAACAACTGTACCCATACTCCCCATCATAAAGGCATTCGCCATCACCCCTAATCCAACAGATTGTTGACCAATCTTCCCAAATCCAGTGATGATGGCTTCATTGAGACCGGTGTCCTCACGCAACGCTTGATGCTTTTCTTCATACCCTGGGAATTCCTGTTCGAAGTCAGGTAGTAAATCTGCATCCATCTCTTCAAAATTCCCTTGGGTAATCCAGTTCGCTCGTTCCTTAGACGGAAAGACCCCATGATAACCACAATGACCACACACATAAGTCTCCGGAATTTGTGATTGTAAGACATAACGATGACAAGAAGGGCAGCGTTCGACGATATTATCTGGAATATTGTCAATCCGTTGATTTATTTCTCGTCCGCTAGGAAGCGTCACTGATCGATAACGTCGAAATAATTTGCTCATCCTATCCCTCCTGATTGTGTTGCTTGATCAATCATTTGACGAATACGTAACCAATCCCTATAAAAAGACTGTTCGAACCAATTTGTATGGGTCTGGCCACTTTGAACATATTTATTGAGAATCAAGGCTTCTAATAATTCGATATTGGAGACGACGCCTTTAATATTGAATTCATACAATGCCCGTTCCATTACTTTGAAAGCCATCTCTGGTGTCGCTTCATGCACGATAATCTTCGCAATCATCGAATCATAAAAGCTAGGTATTGTATAGTGCGGATACAGCGCCGTTTCCACACGCACCCCCATGCCTCCTGACGGAAGCAATAAGCGTTCAATAAAGCCAGCTTGTGGTAAGAACCCATTGCGCGGATCTTCGGCATTGACTCGGCATTCAATCGATACGCCATTAAAGTGGATATCATCTTGAGTAACCGATAAAGGGTCGCCACTCGCAATGCGTATTTGTTCTCGCACAATATCGACGCCCGTGATCATCTCAGAAATCGGATGTTCGACTTGTAAGCGCGTATTCATCTCCATAAAATAAAATTGATCCTGCTCATCAACCAAGAATTCAATCGTTCCTGCATTGGTATAGCCAATCGCTTGACACGCCTTGACGGCGGTTTGGCAGATGGCTTGACGGGTTGCCTCTTGCAAACCAATGGCTGGCGCAATTTCAATCAATTTCTGTTGATTGCGTTGAATCGAACAATCCCGCTCTCCCAAATGAATCACATTGCCGTGATGGTCTCCCAGAATTTGCACTTCAATATGACGGGCAGGTTGAATCACCTTCTCAATATAGAGGTCTTTATTCCCATAAATCGACTGGGTTTCCATTTGGGCTTGTTTGAATTTGTCCGCTAATTCATCAGCCGAATTCACTCGGCGCATGCCTTTGCCACCGCCACCGTCAGATGCTTTAATCATCAGGGGATAGCCAATCGTTTCGGCGATGCTTTGGGCTTGATTCAAGTCTTGAATTAAGCCGTCACTTCCGGGAATGATCGGAACGCCCGCTTCTTTCATCGTCTGACGCGCATGGTTTTTGTTGCCCATGGTTTCGATAATGTCGCTGGAAGGCCCAATAAATGTCACGCCGACTTCTTCACATAAACGAACGAAATCCGCACGCTCTGATAAGAACCCATACCCCGGATGAATCGCATCCGCGCCGGTCACGAGGGCAGCAGACAGAATCGCGACAGGATTAGCATAAGAATCGAGTGTCTTGGCCGGACCAATACAAATGGCTTCATCCGCTAATTCCGCATGCGTGGCATGTCGGTCCACTTCACTGAACACGGCGACAGATTTGACGCCTAATTCTCGCAGTGCACGAATGATGCGTACCGCAATTTCACCTCGATTAGCGACTAATACTTTCTTCATCATTATAAGGCCTCTTCGTCAGCGAAGACGATAGTTAATTCCGCTTGGGAAGCGACCGCATCATCTACATAACAGATAGCTTTAACAATCGCTATTTGTTTGCGTTGTTTGATATATTCTACTTCAATACGCAATTGATCTCCCGGTTCCACTTGACGACGGAATTTCGCCTTATTAACAGTTCCAAGGAAACCTAATTTTCCTTCTAGGGCTGATTCAGTGCCCTCTTCTTTGCTTTGCGCAATGAGAGGTGCCACTGCCGCTTGGGCCATGGCTTCAATTTGTAAGACGCCAGGCATCACCGGATAGTCTGGAAAATGTCCTTGAAAGTAAGGCTCATTGATAGTAACATTTTTAATCGCAACAGCACGCTTTCCTGCTTCGACTTCAATAATTTGATCGATGAAGAAGAAAGGATAGCGGTGCGGTAAATAGTCCATTAATTCTCTGGCGGTTAATTGTGTCATAAGCTCCCTCTTTCTACTTCACACGGATTAGTGGTTGATTATACTCCACCACTGATTCATTCGATACTAATACGTCCGTCACAATCCCTGATACCGGGGAATGAATTTCATTCATTAATTTCATTGCTTCAATAATACAAACGACATCCCCTTGATTCACATAATCGCCAACTTGCACATAGGGTTTGGCATCGGGTGATTCTTGAAGATAAACGACCCCAATCATCGGTGCGACAATCGCTTCGTCTTCAGAGGTGAGGTCTCCTTCCTCCACCCTTGGCCCCGACTGATTCGCTACCGTGTTAACATCCTCTGGCTGTTCGACGAACACTGGCCCATCAGAATGAATGGGTGGTTGGACAGCTTGAGGGACGTCTTTACTCAAAACAACATGGCTGTCCGCTTGTTTAAAGTCAACATAGGCCAAACTGGATTGGTCTAATTTGTCAATTAAATCTAAGAGTTCCTGATATTCCATATTACGCCCCTTCCCATTTCTTGAATAAAATCGATGCATTATGTCCACCAAATCCGAGTGAATTGGATAAAGCATAGCGAATCGCATGGTCACGACCTTCGCCTGGGACATAATCTAAATCACATGCCTCATCCGGATTTTCTAATCCTAAAGTCGGTGGCACATAACCTTCTTGAATCGCTTTAGTTAAGAGAACTGCTTCAATTCCCCCGGCAGCACCTAGAAGATGGCCGATATTTCCTTTAACACTCGATACGGGGACTTGATAAGCATGATCGCCTAAGACCGTCTTAATGGATTGGGTCTCGGCACTATCATTGGTTGGCGTGCTGGTTCCGTGGGCATTAATATAGTCAATCTCTTCCGGCTTGACATCTGCCATCGCCATCGCATCAGCCATCGCATCAGCCGCACCTTCCCCATCAGGAAGTGGAGCGGTGATATGATAGGCATCACTATTGGTTCCATACCCAACAATCTCAGCATAAATATCGGCACCGCGTGCTAAGGCAGAGTCGAGGGATTCAATAAAGAGAATTCCAGCTCCTTCACCAGGCACAAAACCGTCACGGTCTTTATCAAATGGACGGGAAGCATGGTCCGGATCTTCAGAACGTGACATGGCCGTTAAGGCATCAAAGGACGACAAAGCGAGTGACGTGATAGACGCTTCTGAACCACCAACAAAGGCACCATCGAGTAAACCGGTCGCGACTTTCAAGAAGCCTTCACCTACCGCATTGGTCCCACCGGCGCAGGCGGTATTCAAGGTCATTGAAGCCCCTCTAGCACCGGTCTTGATCGCTATATTTCCCGCATTCATATTGGATATAATCATTGGAATAAATAATGGATGCATTCGTTTCGGTCCTTTTGACTTCAACCGATCGAAGCCTGATTCAATCGTCTCAAAGCCACCAATTCCCGAAGCCATAATCGTGCCAATGCGTTTCGCATTCGCTTCGGTAATCTCAAAGCCTGAATCTTGCAAGGCTTCATGAGCTGCCACCATGGCATATTGAGAGAATTTATCTAGACGTTTGAGTTCTCTTTTGGGGATAATGTCTTCAGGCTGGAAGTCTTTGACTTCTGCGGCAAGGCTAATATTAAAGTCGGTCGCATCAAAATTCGTAATCGGCGCAATGCCGTGACGTCCTTCTTTCAGTGCTTGCCAGAAATCTGCGACATTATTGCCAATCGGTGACACCGCACCAATTCCTGTAATAACTACACGTTTCATAATAATCCTTCTTTCTCTTTTACATGCCGAGGCCGCCATCGACTTGGATGGTTTGGCCTGTGATATAGCGATTTTCGATTAGAAATTGAACCGTCTGCGCAATCTCTTCCGGCTTACCAAAACGTCCCGCCGGAATTTGTTTTTTAATTTGATCATGGTATTTATCCGCGAGAGCGTCGGTCATGTCACTTTCAATGAATCCTGGCGCAATCGCATTGACTGTAATTCCCCGACTCCCAACTTCTCGAGCGAGTGATTTGGTCATTCCAATCAAGCCTGCCTTAGCAGCACTGTAATTCAATTGACCAGGATTCCCCATCAAACCAGACACACTCGAAATATTAATGATCGTCCCTGTGCGTTGTTTGACCATCGCTTTAATCGCATGACGGATTAAATTGAACGGTCCCTTAAGATTCGTCTCGATGACCGCATCGAAGTCTTCTTCCTTCATCCGCATCGCTAAACCATCGCGGGTGATTCCGGCATTATTGACAAGCACATCCAGGCGACCATATTCATCTAATATTTCTTGCATCATTCTTTGGGCTTCATCAAAGTCACTGATATCGCCAATCACTTGACCGACCGGCTCCGCCATCTCGTCAAAGCGTGACAGCACCTCGTCTTCAATAGGCTTGCGACTATTTAAAATCACAGTGTGGCCTTCCTTTGCCAGATATTCAGCAATGGCGAGGCCAATCCCGCGCGAACTTCCTGAAATAAAACAAACTTTTGACATATGATTACTCCTTATTAAGATGACAATCTGCTAAAAATGCCGGAACATTCTCCAGATCTTGAACGGTATCGATTACTAGACATTCGGGGGCATTGCTTTCCCGTTTCAAGAGATTGGCAATAGTCGCTCCCGGTCCTATCTGAATGACATGCGTCACACCTTGGTCCACTAATAAGGCCATCGTTTCTTGAAATCTCACCGGTTCAACTAAGTGGCGGACTAATAAGTCCCGGACTTGATCAGGCTGGTGAATGTCTAACGTCGTATTACTAATCACAGGAACGTCGCCTGTGGTAAATGATATATCAGCCAGTGCATCCCGTAATGGATCACACACTGCTTGCATTAACGGGCTATGGAAAGGTCCTTCAACTTTAAGCGGAATGACTTTCTTATAGCCTAGTGCTTTTGCTTGTTTGCGAAATGATTTAATCGCTTCTTGATATCCTGCAATAATTGTTTGTTGGCTGGAATTAAGATTGGCGATATATAGAGGTGTTTCTTCCGTATGAAACGACTCAACCAAGTCAACAATCGATTCTAACGGCATCCCCATAACTGCTGCCATCTGCACAGAATGCTGAGTAGCTAATTGTTGACTTTGTTGTGACATCAGTGCGCCACGTTCCTTTAAGAGCTTGGCACCTTCCGCTAATGAAAGCATCCCACTGGCCATTAGGCTGGAATATTCACCTAAACTTAAACCAGCCATATAGGCTGGGTGAATAAGTTGTGGGTACTGATCTTGTAAGGTATAGAACATGGCCAATGACACGGCGGCAATGGCTGGCTGACTATGTCTGGTTTCTTGAAGCGGTTCGATGTCCTCTTCAATCCATTGGCGAATCGGATAATTTGTCTCCGCTTCAAACAAATCAAACACGTCCCTGGCAACAGTAAATTCACGGTCAAAATCTAATCCCATCTCTTCATATTGGGCTCCTTGACCATTAAATAGAATCGCGAGTGTCATTGGCTAATGTTCCTTTCTTATTGAAATAGCTTCGCTTTTGCTTGATAAGTTTCTTTGGCTTCATGCATCAGTTGTTGAATAATAGCTTCACAAGACTGTTCCTCATTCACCAGTCCTGCGATTTGACCCGCCATTACAGATCCTTGCTTGACATCTCCTTCAACAACCGCACGGCGCAATGAATCTTTGCCTAAGGCGTCCAAACGGGCTAAGTCTGGTTGATCTTGGCTCGTAATTTCCTTTTCAACGCGCAAGAATTCCTTCGTCAATTGATTCCGCAACACCCGCACTGGATGTCCGCTAATCGATCCCGTGACGACGGTCGCAATATCATTGGCTTTGATGACCGCTTGTTTGAAGTCAGGATGGGCATTGGACTCTTTGGCAACGGAGAAGAGCGTTCCTAATTGAACCCCTTGCGCTCCAAGCATCAAAACGGCCGCAACGCCTCGGCCATCAGCGATTCCCCCTGCTGCAATCACTGGAATTGAGACTGCATCCACCACTTGTGGAACCAATGGCAAGGTTGTTTGCTTACCGATATGTCCGCCAGCTTCCATTCCTTCGACCACAATCGCTGTCGCGCCGATGCGCTCCATTCGTTTAGCTAGAGCCACAGACGAAACAACGGGAATCAAATGAATACCAGCTTCTTGAATCTGGTCCATGTATTTACCCGGATTTCCTGCGCCGGTTGTGATGATTTTGACGCCGGAAGTGACTAAATACTCCATCACCGCGTCCGCATGGGGATTAAGTAACATGACATTGACCGCAAACGGTTTGTCCGTCAAGGTAAACATTCGCTCAACTTTTTCTTTGACTTGGTCAGCGGTATCATTTCCGGTACCGATAATGCCTAATCCACCAGCATTCGATACGGCACTCGCTAAATCTTCGTCAGAAATCCATGCCATCGCCCCTTGGAAGATGGGATAGTCAATGCCTAAAATTTCAGTGATTTGTGTTTGCATAATGCCCTTCTTTCTTTGGGTGAAACTTGATTAGTTTGCTTGTTCTGCTTCGATGAATTTCACTAAATCAGAAACTGTCTCTAAGCCTTCTTCAGTGTCGATAGTAATATCGAATTCATCTTCTAATTCACTGATAACTTGGAATAAGTCTAATGAATCCGCTTCTAAGTCTTCTTGGAAATTGGTTTCTAAAGTGATTGTTCCTTCGTCAATTCCTAATTCTTCTGCAATAATTTCTTTTACTTTATCAAATACCATAATGATTCCTCCTAATATGATGTTGTCAAATATCCTTAATCTTCATCCAATAAATGATAGGTATCCAAAATGAATTGGTGAACTTCACGCATCGTCTGCATCAATGTCGCCAATTCTTCTTCGGAACGGTCCTTCGCCATCGTCTTGACGAGATTGCGGTAGAACAATAAATTCAACCGATACATAACCCGGCCCCGTTTCGTCAAAAACAGGTAAACCTTCCGTCGATCATTGGGATCGCGGTCGCGCTGAATATACCCTTTATCCACTAACCGCTTGATGGAAACGGATAAAGTTCCCATCGTCACACCCAATTCCTTAGCAATATCGGTTTGCTTACGTGACTCATTCAGTCCAACTTGAACAATTGTATGCAATTCTTTAACGGTTAAATCCGAAAACTTTGATTTTTTGAGTGCTTTTTCTTCTAAATCTTGTTTCTTATTAAATAGATCCATCACATCAATAACAAAAGCATCTAATTGTTCATTATCCATTCTGGCGCTCCTTCATTTATTGTTTGAATATCAAACTATTTGATGTTCAAAGTATAAATTTTCAGCATTTAAAAGTCAACCAGATACCGTGATTTAAAATTAATCTGACTACTGAAAGTTGACACTGCATCGGATAATGGGATAGGAATGCGATTTGTGGGGAATTATTTTTCGGGTGAATCTCTTGCCCTTTACCTAAAATAATCAAAAAATCTCTATCCTAAGATAGAGATAGTATGTTTATTCTAAATAGTCTCGTTGAAAAGCATCCAATAAAACACGCGCTTCGTCGCTTGTTTCTGTTTCCATTAAGGCAATACGCAAATCATTAGCGCCTTTAAAACCGCGAATATATATCTTGAAAGAGCGGCGCAGTGCCTTGAATGGTTTGGGCGAATATTTATCGAATTGAACTAAATGATAACGGAATAAATCGATGAGTTCCACCGCATCATGGTCGCGCGGTTCTTCTTCAAAGGCAAAGGGATTCGTAAAGACGCCTCGGCCTATCATGACCCCCTCCACGCCATATTGTTCAACGAGTTGTTCGCCGACTTGCCTGTTCGGGATATCGCCATTAATCGTCAACAAGGTTTGGGGTGCAATCGCATCGCGGAGGGCTTTGATTTCAGGAATTAATTCCCAATGCGCATCGACTTTGGACATTTCGGTCTTGGTTCGTAAATGAATGGTTAGATTCGCAATGTCTTGACGCAATAAATGGGCCAACCAATCCTTGTATTCATTGACATTCGCATGTCCTAGACGCGTCTTAACGGATACCGGCAAACCGCCCTCTTTGGCTGCCGCAATCAATTCAGCCGCTCGGTCGGGCCTGAGAATTAACCCCGCTCCCCGACCATGTTTGAAGACATTGGGAGCCGGACACCCCATATTAAGATCGACTCCCTTGAAGCCTATCTCCTTCATGCCAATCGCCATTTGACGGAAATGATCCGGTACATCACCCCAGATATGCGCCACCATTGGCTGTTCATCTTCTGTAAAAGTCAAACGTCCTTGGAGACTATTAAAACCTTCTGGATGAACATAAGACTGTGAATTTGTGAACTCTGTAAAGAAAACATCCGGACGCGCCGCCCGTTGAATCACATGACGAAAAGCGACATCTGTGACATCTTCCATCGGCGCTAATATATAAAAGGGACGCGGTAAATCCTCCCAAAAATTATCAGTCATCTTCTTCTCCTCTCCTTTTAAGCCCAAATATCTTACCATAATTTATAAGGCAAATTCAATAGTGTCTCCTCATAACGGGATCTTAATCTCATCCTTTCAATGGAAACATTCTCCTATGAAGGGAATTATGCTATAATGTGAGAAATATGAGAATAGGAGTTGTCAGCATGTCTTCCAGCGAATATATTGAACAAGTGATGCATGATTTAGAAGATCGTTACCCCGGTCAATCCGAATACTTACAAGCAGTCCATGAAGTCTATGAATCCATCCAACCCGTCCTCGAGGCCCATCCTGAATATCAGGAACAAGCCATCTTGGAACGAATTGCGACCCCCGAACGACTCATCAGCTTCCGAGTCACTTGGCAAGACGATGAGGGGCAGGTTCATGTCAATAATGGCTACCGTGTGCAACATTCTTCTGTCAATGGTCCCTATAAAGGGGGAACGCGTTTCGATTCATCCGTTAATCCTTCCATCTTAAAGTTTCTGGCCTTTGAACAGACTTTTAAGAATAGCTTGACCGGACTTGCCTTAGGTGGCGGAAAAGGTGGTGCGGATTTCAATCCCATAGGACGTTCTGACGCCGAAATCATGCGCTTCTGTCAAGCCTATATGACCGAACTCGCCAAATATATTAGTGCTGACCAAGACATTCCCGCGGGTGATATTGGTGTCGGTCACCGGGAAATTGGCTATTTATACGGTCAATATAAACGACTTCAAGGTGTCCAATTAGGCGTCTTAACCGGTAAACCCGTCATCGCTCATGGTTCTCTTGGTCGCTCTGAAGCGACCGGATATGGTGTGATGTATTTCACTGAAGAATTAATAAAATCACACGATGACTCACTACAAGATAAACGGGTTCTCATTTCTGGGACCGGGGCTGTTGGCCTACACGCCATCGTCAAAGCCATTCAACTTGGCGCTAAAGTAGTAGCAGTGTCTAACACATCCGGCACGCTCGCTGACCCCGATGGATTAGATTTAGATACCTTGCTTACGGTAATCGTCGACCCCAACAGTGATCTTGTGACTTATTTAGAAGCACATGATACCGCCTCCCATTATAAAGAAGCGATTTGGTCTTGTGATATTGAAGCAGATATTGCGATTCCTTGTGCCATACAAAATGAAATCAATGCGGAACAAGCTCAAGAAATTATTGAACGAGGCATCCGCTATGTTATCGAAGGAGCGAATATGCCTTCAACAGCCGAGGCAGTCCAATGTTTTAGAGATAATGACATTATTTTTGCCCCAGCCAAAGCGGCCAATGCTGGAGGCGTCGCTGTTTCTGGCTTAGAAATGTCACAAAATGCCCAGCGTCTTCAATGGACATTCGAAGAAGTGGACCAGCAATTGCAAAGCATTATGAAAGACATCTTCCAACATCTCCTCGATACTTGCGAAGAATATGATTTAGACCACGATTATGCCAAAGCAGCTAATATTTATGCTTTCAAACGCATTGCTGAATTGGTACAAATTCAAGGGGTAGTTTAATCGAAGACAATAAAAAATCACGCCAGGTGCGTGATTTTTTTATTTACTGGTATGGCGTACTAACCATTGCCAGATCATATTCAGGGCCAATTCGGGGGCTTCATAATTGAGAATGGCGTGCCCTTTATCAAACAACAGCCCAAACTCAACTTGTTTGTGACCAACTCGGCGGAAACGGTTTGCTAGTTGATTGAAGCCCCGTTCTCCCATTAGAAACGGATCCTTTGACCCATTTAAAATAAATAATGGCAGATTGGGGTCCACCTTCCGGATAGTACTGAGACGCGTCGCGACAAAAATCAGTTGCATCATCCCCGCAAAGGCATCATTTGTCAGAGGAAATGCTTCGACATCCCATTGCGGCGTACTTCCATCAGGATTGGGAGACCATTTTTCCCGTGCTTTTTCTTGGTCTTGACCACCAAAAATACGTCGATGCAGTGAATAATTATATTGCGCTGCTTCGGGATAGAAATACCATTGCGACACCGGATACAATAAATGCATCCCGGGGAATGCTGGCAAAGTTCCCGTCAACACTACACGGTCAATGGAGACCCTTTGTTCCGCCAGTAAACAACGTACCACAAGCGACCCCATCGAATGACCGATCAGCACATACGTTGCAGGACACCATTTCTCCTGTGCCCAACGAATCACTGCTTCCGTATCCGCAACCATCACTTGGTAAGGTCGCTCCACGCCGAAATACCCCAGACGATTCGCTTCCTGCGCCATACCACCATGTCCGATATGGTCATGGGCTACCACATCCCAGCCCTTACCATTGAAGAAGGTCACCAATTGTTCATAAGCCACGGGCGATTCAGAGACGCCATGAACGAGATGGATGACCCCTTGTGAGGGTGTCGTCTCTGTTGACCAATGATATACAGGAATGTGCGGACGTTCTGAGTCCGCAGATGATGGAATCTGGAATTGTTGCATGGTGAACCTCTTTCTAAACTGTCAAATAAATTATTGCTATCATACCACCATCATTCGTCCCTTTCAAAAAATTGCGTAATAAACGGTTAGGTTTTTTTATAATTCTGATATAAGCATTTGATTGCCTGGTCAATAATATACTTCGAAACCTTGAAAATATGATACAATAAATCATCAATGCAATGATTGAACTATTTTGTATCATTAATAGAAAGGACATTTCATGAAGAAATTGATCATCTTGCTGACCATTCTATTCTTACTTCCCAGCCCAGTGGTGGAAGCCAAGGTTACATCCGCGGACTTTTCCTTCAATCTACTGGCCAAAGCTAGTCAGCGTGAATCAGAAAAAACATTTCGCGTGAAAGATTGGCGCGTGGTCGATGGAGATACGGCAGACTTTATTCTTAACCGGCAACAAGAATCGAGTATTAAAGCACGTTTCTTGCTGATCGATGCCCCAGAAATCAATAAATCGGCTCCTTATAGCCAAAGTGCCAAGCGACGGGTCAATGAATTATTAACGCAAGCCAATCATGTCTATGTGGAATACGAAGGGCCTGAAAAGGACCGCTACCAACGCGATCTCGTACATGTCTGGGTGGACGATATCTTACTCTCGGAAATACTTGTCAGTGAAGGCTATGCGATTGCCAGATATATTGAAGACTATATTCCCAACAGCAAATATGCCCAAACAATCTATGAATCTCAAGACTATGCCCGTTTGAATCGACACAATGTCTGGCGTGATGGCGACAGCAATTATCTCGCCAAAGCAGAAGGCCTCCCGAGAGATGCCCTATCCGCAACTGAACCGGCACCCGCTCCCGTCATCCAAAATCCCGACGGTTCCGTTTATTATGAAAATTGTAAAGCAGTCAGAGCAGCGGGAGCCGCCCCGATTCGCCCCGGCGACCCGGGATGGGATCCTAAGTTTGACGGGGATAATGATGGTGTTGGCTGTGAGTAAGTCGTAGAAAAGTAGGAGAAAATAATGGCAAACTTTAATTTTAATCATATGATGCAAGGGATCTTAGGTAATATGAGTGAACAATCAGCGGAAGAATTGGCGACGGAATTCAGCCCCTATCTCTTTGACAATGAAACCATTCAAATGGGCTATAAACTCATCCGCGATGTCATTTTATTTACTGATATACGAATTATCTTTGTCGATAAACAAGGTGCGACGGGTAAGAAAACATCGTTCAAGTCAATTTTTCTGTCACACATTATTGATGTAGAGATGGAGACCGCAGGACGCAGTTTTGATGATAGTGAAATCACGATTACTTACCTTAAAAATGTCAATCGCCAAAGCCGACACGAAGAACATATCCACACGACCTTTGAATTTCCGAAGTCGACGGACATCCTACAGCTTTACCGTTTCTTAGGTAATCTGGTTGTCCAGAATCGGGAAGAGATTAATGGGTAGAGGGATGGAATATTGATTAAGCCACGCTGATCTTAATGATGAGCGTGTTTTTTTGTGAAAAAAACTAATGATTCAATTTTGTGTAAAACTACTAAAAACATTTTTATAGAATAATAGTATAAACTTTAGATATTAATATATTTTTTATGATGGTATAATCTAATGAAAAGAAGATTGTTTTCAACATTCTATTTATTAGGAGGAAATTTTATGAAAAAAAGTCTATAATATGCTTTTGCGATTACTTTGTTAATGTCATTTACACCCATTAACGCAGAGGAAAATCCCAATCAGAAACGCATTGATGAAATTGAGTCACAAATTAAAGTCTTACAGAGTGAATTAAAAGAGTTAAAAGGCGACGAAAACTCAGAAGATGGAAATGATGCGCCTGGTTTAGGTGAGACACAAACTGTGGATGCATATGAAATTACAATCAATGAGGTTTCGTTTACGGATGAACGAAATAACTTCGACGACAGCGACCCTGACAATGTCATTCGCATTGATTATACAATTAAAAACAATGCCGATGAGGATGTTTCTTATTCAGGAAATGACTTTAAAGTTTATGTCGACGGCAAAGAAACCAGCATCTATCCTAATGACAATAGTGTGGGTGCATTATCCGCAGGGCGTTCACTCGACGGTGTAGCTCATCATGTCCTAGAAGGAGATGGAGAAGTTGAGATTGATTGGTCCCCACTCTCCTACTTTGGAAAAGAAAAAGCAATTTTTAAAATTGACCGAGCTGATATTCAATAAAAATTTATAAAAGATTTATTTTAAGTCTTATACTAATATTTCAAACCGTTCACAAAAAATGTGAACGGTTTTTTACATCTTATCAAAGAGTCAAAAAAAGTTTTATGACTTTTCATTCCTCCCTTTTCCACTTCTCTTCCATCTTTGCGCGATTCTGATCCATTAACAATTGCTTCTCTTGGTTATAGCGATAATGCTGTAACTCCGACAAAATTCTACCTGTGATAAAAAATAGAAGAATAAAAATACCGATGATAATAAGAATGATTTCAAGCATTGTTAGTTCTCCTTTATTTATTAAAGATTATCACATCATCTTCGTCAGCAATTATTCAAAATTTAATTTCCTCAAATTAGCATAAACTGACGATTTGATAAGCCCCAATAATTATCCGCATAAAAAAATCCCCAGGCATTTCTGCTTAGGGATTACGCTACACACCAGGTAGGATTCGAACCTACGACCGTTCGCTTAGAAGGCGAATGCTCTATCCAGCTGAGCTACTGGTGCTTAACACGATAATTTACATTATACGCTTATCGTTGTAGTTTGTAAAGGATTATTAGAAAATTCTAATGACTCTTTTCATAGATTACCGCTTAATTATGACTCATATCAATAATCAATACCACGCCTCTCATTGAGAGACGTGGTCACATTCATTCTTCCCGCAAACTAACCGGTTTGTCCAAGATTTCCTTCATAATTATTGCTTGTCTTAATCCACGCGCATCAATCTTTTGTCCTGATGAACTTGTCGGTTGGGTGCGTTCGACTTCTAATACATCGTCGAAACTTTGACTCATCAATTCATCATAAAAGGTATCGCGCTTGAAGGGACGGTCGTCGTGGTCTTCACTTAATGTTTGTCGTTGTTCGCGTTGACGCAAGGATTGTTTCTTGGAAGCAACGATTTCATCAAAGGAAGGTTCTGGTTTAACAATAGGTGATGCTGGCGGTTGCCTTTTGGTTGTTTGCTTGCCTTGATTGCGTTTGGGGCGTCGATTGCGTTGTCCCGGCAATGGTTCAGGTGTATGATTGTCTTGCATCGGCTTTGTTGGTTGCTGCTTATCAGATTGGGGATGATTGGTGACTTGCTTATCTTCACCACTTCCCATCGGTGCATGCTGATCGGCTAGGCGCCGTGTCTGTTCCTTAATGGATTCAAGGGTTGGATTAGTCGCTGTCTTTTGGGTACGGGTTGTTTTGTTAGTTTCTGCCGGTTTGGTTTCATTCTTTTCCAACTCTGCTTGATCCTTTTCTTGTTGGAATCGTTTCAACAACCCATTCCCCATAAAAATAATAATCAAAAAAACGATGAGATCCATACGTGCCTTCCACCTCCTTTAGGTCGGCCGTGGTTAATCTGTTTCATTAGTTGTTTCTTTGCCATCTTGAGCAATCGCATTGCGCATTTGGGAGTCAGATTCAATATTACGCATGCGGTAATAGTCCATCACACCTAAATGCCCTTCTTTTAATGCTTGAGCCATAGCGAGTGGTACTTCCGCTTCGGATTCAACCACTTTAGCTTTCATGCGTTGTACTTCAGCTAACATCTCTTGTTCTTCAGCTACCGCAAAGGCACGGCGCTCTTCAGCTTTGGCTTGCGCGACATTTTTGTCCGCAATCGCTTGATCTGCTTGGAGTTTGGCTCCAATGTTTCGACCAACATCCACATCCGCAATATCAATCGATAAGATTTCAAATGCTGTCCCAGAATCTAAACCTTTTCGTAGAATTGTTTGGGAGATGGCATCCGGATTCTCTAAGACGACGGAATGGGTGGCAGATGAACCGACGGTGGTAACAATCCCCTCCCCAACACGGGCGATAATGGTCTCTTCACCGGCACCCCCGACGAGACGCTCGATGTTGGCACGGACGGTTACTTTGGCTTTGGCTTGAACTTCAATCCCATTCATCGCTACACCGGCAATAACGGGAGTCTCGATAACTTTCGGGTTAACGGATACTTGGACCGCTTCGAACACATCACGGCCCGCTAGGTCAATCGCCGCGGCTTGTTCGAATTCCAAATCGATATTGGCACGTTGCGCTGCGATAAGAGCATCGATAACCAGATTAATATTTCCTCCGGCTAAGTGGTGTGCTTCTAATTGATCTGTGGTCAGTGTCAACCCCGCCTTGGTCGCTTTAATAAGAGGTTGAACGATGTCCGCCGGTCGCACTCGGCGCAGGCGCATTCCAATTAAATTTCCAATCGAAACTTTTGCCCCGGAGAAATAGGCTGTGACCCATAAACCAACGGGTACAAAGCGGAAAAAGATAATCAATAAAATCAGAATGATAAAGGCAATGATACCTAATGTAATAAAATTTGTTGGATTGGTTGTTGTGTTCATTTATTGTTCCACCTTTCGGACATAAATTTGATTGCCTCGAACTTTTGTTACTTGAATTGGTTGTCCCGCACTAATAAACTCCTCATCAGATATCACTTCACAATGTTCATCTTTAAGACGTGCTTTGCCTACCGGACGGAGAGTGGTGAGTGCCGTGCCTTGCGTTCCTACTAAGGATATCGTGTCAGCTTTGGTTGCATCATGATGATGGGATTCAATCGCTTCATCTAAGACAAAACCGGGACTTAAAACTAATTCACACCCTGCCCGCAAATACAGACTGCTTAAGAAGACAATGACGAATAAAGCCAGTAACAAGATAATTAATATTGCTGAAACATCCTGATAAATCATCCATAAGGCATATAGAATGGCTCCTAGACCTAAGATGCCAATCACGCCAAAGTCAGGCACATAAAGCTCGACGATAATCAATAAAATCCCTAACATAAAGACGAGAAATAATAATAAATTAAAGCTGATGGTCCAGAAATAGATGCCGAACGTCAGCACTGATAAGCCTAAATAGAGCACAGACAGACGATTAAAGACCGCCGTGACAATGAGAAACATGCCAATGAGAAACAATAAAACATTCCATGTAATCATTTGGACCTCCTTATCCCTAATTCTTCGTATCGTTCTACCTTTATTTTACCACAGTGCTAGCTCACTACCAATGACGATTTCCCCCTGCAAACAAAAAAACCACCGTCGAAGCGTTGGTTTGGTTCGATAGCGATTATTTTTCAAGTGGGCCAGGATAGCTTGGTGTACCTTCGGCGACATTCACAGCATTGAACCCTTTGTCGGTTAATAATTCCGTGGCCTCTTTTGAGCTGAGTCCCCTTTGACAGATCAAGTGATAAGTTTTTGTGTTATCTAACTTGTTTAAATTATCCTCTAATGATGAGAGTGGTATATTCACTGCGCCTGGAACATGGCCTTCTTTATAATGCGCTTCTGAGCGAACATCGATGATATTTAAATCTTCATTGTTTTCTACTAAACGGTATAATTCATCCGGTTGTATTTGTTTCATATTTATTGCTCCTTTTTTTAAGATTTTACACGCTTCGCGCTTTATTTTATCATAGCGCCTGCACTCTACCAATGACGATTTTTCACTGCAGACAAAAAACCACCGCCGAAGCGGTGGTTTGGTTAGATAGCGATTATTTTTCAAGTTGACCAGGATACTCTGGTGTTCCTTGTTCAACATTCACGGCATCGAAGCCTTTTTCTGTTAATAATTCAGTCGCTTTTTTAGAGCCAACCCCATCATTACAGATTAAGTGATATGTTTTTGATTTATCTAATTTATCTAAATTATCTTCTAACGTAGAAAGTGGCATATGTACTGCCCCTGGGACGTGGCCATCTTTGTAATATTCTTCTGGGCGAACATCGATGACATTTAAGTCCTCTTTGTTTTCTACTAAACTGTATAATTCGTCAATATGAATTTGTTTCATTTCAATTCCTCCTTTTGACTACATTCTTATATTACCAAAGAGTATAACCCGATTCCAGTAAGATGCTCAAACGGATTCTGACATAGCTAATTCCATTTCTTTGTGATAAAATCGTTGTATTATAATTGTAAGGAGCAATGTTTTGGCTTTATCAAATTTTCTACAAATGTTAGATATTCAATTGACGCTCGTCCTCTTTTTAGGAATCGGAATCTTCAGTTATTATGCGGGGATGATTACCGATGAATCAAGGCCGAGTTTTATGTCTCTATTATTGAATGTCTTTCTTCCGGTTATGGTATTCAATTCCTTTAAGAAAATCACCATGGAACTCTTAGCATTAAGTTTCTTAGCTTTGGTTGTTGGAACGGTCCTTTATACGATCTTAGCTTTCGTGGGCCCTTTATTATCTCGAAAATACCCTGCGGACAAACGCCCAGTTTTAGAATATGCGACTTTGGTTAACAATGCCGGATTCGCGGGATTACCACTGGTCACCTCAATGTTTGGCGATGCCGGTGCGATTATTGGGTCCGTCTATCTCGTGCCCCACCGCATCTTCACTTGGACAGTGGGCTTACAAATATTCGAACGAGCCAAGGCTACGGATATCAAGGAAACCCTGATTAAATTAGCAAAAAACCCGTCCATCATCGCGGTATTTGTTGGCTTAATCTTCGGCCTGTTTGAAATTCCTTTGCCAGGCTTTGTGGATCGTGGTGTCACTTCGATTGCAGGTGCCGTCCAACCTTTGGCGATGATTGTGATTGGTTCGGTGATTGCAAAAGTCGATTATCGCTCACTCTTTGAACCAGGCGTCTTAACCTATTGTGTGATTCGCTTACTAGTCATCCCATTGGCGGTTCTAGCAGTGATGAAAGGACTAGGCATGGATCCTGTGCTTACTGGTGTGGTGACGATTATGGCTGGTATGCCAGCGGGAACCCCGACACCCATTCTGGTGGCGAATTATGGCTTGAATGTACCATTCGCTGCGAAGATCACCTTCGTCTCGATTGTGTTGTCCGTTATTACGAGTCCTATCTTAATGTTATTTGTTTAGGAGGTTAGGATGAATATTCTAAAATATGAAACAGTAACACCAAACATCACGCGCATCATCACACCGTATGTGTGCTGTTACTATATTGAAGGAGCAGAGCGTGGCCTCCTCTTAGATACAGGCTGGGGATATGGTGATTTACGGCAAGTCGTGGACGAGTTGAGTACGAAACCCTACGATGTCTTATTAACCCATGCCCATCCGGACCATGCCGGTGGCGTGATTCAATTTACGGACAAGACGTTGTTCATGAATCCCAAAGACCACACCTTGTTCTCTCATTCGAGTATGCGAGTGGCGCGGAGACGTTTCTTGAAGAAATACTTTATCCGCCAAGGATGGACCTTCGATGACTCACTCCTATTAGAAGATTACCACGGAGAATTTACATCGATTAATGATGGAGATTCCTTCGATTTAGGCGATTACCATGTTGAACTCATTGAAGTAGCCGGACATACCCCCGGTATTATGGCTGTCTATTTACCTGATGACCGGATTCTGATGACTGGCGATGCCTGCTTTAATCCCATTTCTCTCAACAATCAATCGAGTTTGTCGGTAGAGGAATTGGCCGAAAATCTTCCCAAATTATATCCATATATTCAGCAAGTTGACACCGTCTTAACCCAGCATGGGGATTACACAGCTCCCCTGGATATCGTCGCCGCGAGTGATTATTTGGCCCAACAAATCTTACAACGAACGGATGATCATGTCCGTTTGAAAGCTTCCTATGATTGGTTGGTCGCTCGTCATAATCGCTTCAGTCATCTGGACCCGACTGGCAATTCCAGCAATATTTATTATTTTGAAGACCGCATTTATAAACCAACGCAAAGTTGAGTGAATTGAACGACTGGAGACAGTCGTTTTTTTGTTTCTATAATATTTGATGTTGGGAGGCCGCAGACATTTTGTCATTCAAGGGACTGTTTACGTTAACGAATATCGCAAATACCGATAAAGCATCACCAGTCAATTCCTTTCGCATCTTTTGACAAACAACAGACGAGTGGTAAAATGCTCTCAACAAGAAATTTATGGAAACTTTGGGAGAAACCCAGCCAATACAGAAAGGACAGGCCTATGACTCACAATCCTGTATCACCCTATCCACTCAAAGACGGCATCGAATTACCGACACGCTTCGTGATGGCCCCGATGGTAGCAAACGCTTCGACTTATGAAGGCGATGTGACAGAGGAAGACGTGCATTATTTCCAGCGCCGTGCCAACACAGCCTCTCTCTTAATCTCTGGAGCAGCAGCCGTTGCGCCACTCGGTAATGCATTCGGTTATGGGCTGGGTGCTTATGACGACCGTCAAATTGATGGCTTACGCCAACTAGCAAAGGCCATGAAGGCCAAAGGCAATAAAGCACTCTTACAATTATTCCATCCCGGTCGCCAAGCAAAATATTCCTACCAAGATCACGGAAAAGTCTACGGTCCTTCCAACAAATCATTGGACTTTCTCGATTATCCGGTCACTGGACTGACTGCCGACGAAGTCACCGATTTCATTCAAGCCTTTGCGGATGCGACGCGTCGCGCAATTGAAGCAGGATTTGACGGGGTGGAAATTCACGGCGCCAATCATTATCTCATCCAACAATTCTTCTCGAGTCTATCCAACGACCGCGACGACCAATGGGGTGGTTCACTAGAGAAGCGATCTGCCTTTCCCCTTGCGGTAGTCACCGCGGTCAAAGAAATGATTGCGCAACACAAGCGAGACGACTTTATCTTAGGTTACCGCATCAGCCCCGAAGAAATCCATGGCGAGAATATCGGTTATACGCTCGATGAATCTACTTATTTAATTGACCGTGTTGTTGAATTAGGCGTGGATTATATTCATGTCTCTCTCTTCGGTCCCAAAGCCTATAAAGCCAAAGCCCGTGCTGGAAAATATGAAGGCCAAGTGATCAACACTGTCATTGGCGAATTAATCGGTGAGCGTGCCACACATATCGGCGTCGGCGATATCACCAACTATGATAAAGCCATAGACGCTCTCAATTATGTGGACCTTTTAGCCTTAGGGAGTGCAGCCATTGTCGATCCAGAATTCCAACAAAAAATCATCGACGGCCATCCAGAAAAAATCGAATTGGATGTGGCTGACAATATTGACGACCTTGCTTTACCAACACACTTCGATTTGATGATTGGTGGTCTGCAGGGAAATCAGTCGGTTCCTGACAGTACGATCCAAGCGATATTGGAAGACAGTGAAGCGAGAAAATAACCATATCAACACAAAAATACGCACGATGGACAAATGTCCATCGTACGTTGTTGTTACTATATCCATAATTTACAATGTTAAAAGGTGGAATTAATGGATATTTTTTCATCAATCCAAATAAATAAAGTTTAATTTACCATATTTATTTCCCTAATTGGATAGACAAAGTTATGACTTTTAACATAACTTTCAATATTTAACATATATTTAAAAATCACTTCCAAAACATCTACTACAATGCTATTTCCAGCCATTTTTATTAATTTAGAATCTGATAATAATTTACGATTACTAGAATATTCAATATTATTTTGCTTAAGTTGATTAAAGTCATTTTCTGAAAATCCCATTAATAAAAGGCATTCTCTTGGAGTTAGATTACGATAATATTTATTCGTGTTACATATTTTAGTTGAAGAATCATACTTAATAATACCAGAATTGGGATTGCGATCTTGTTTTGTAGTTAAAGTTCTGGCGAATTCGTGATTATGTACCGTTTCCCCAGTAGCTAAAACCGTATTCATATCTCTTATTTTTTGACGGGAAGGCGTGAATTTGGGGGTGTTATCAATAGCCTCTTGTCTATATTCCTCATTATTGTAATCAACTCTTAGAAAATTTGATAGAGCTTTCATTTTTTTATCATTTGCTAAGTAAGCCTCGAGGTTATAATTTTCGAAAAGATTAGAAATAATTTTCGCTTCTTTATGATCTGCTTTTACACTTAACATATAGGTCCTAACTCTTGATTGAGGAATTCCAAATTTTCTAGCATCTAGGGTCCAAACCTGATTAATATAACCAAAACCATTCAAGCATTCTTTCCATTGTTCAAAATTATCTCGGTGTTCTTCGGAAAGAATAGCGTTAACATTTTCCATTAATAAGAACTTTGGCATGTTTTTTTTACTTGCTTGATATTCGAACAATAATCGTTCTACTTCCCACAATAATGTGGAACGATTATTAGCATCGCGATTAATTCCACCTTGATTAAAATGAAAACGTCCAGCGATTGATAAGTCTTGACATGGAAAGGAATAAGTTAACAGGTCTGTATCTTCAGGAAGCGCATCGGCATGAACTTGCGTAATGTCAACAAAATTTTTAGTACGTTCAATCGCCGCTAAGATAGCTTTTAACGAATGCGTATTAAGATGACTAAGCGTATCGGAAACTGATTTCCCATCTGCTGAAATATTGTATTTAGACAGTTCAGATAGCAATGATTTTTTTGTATGATGACGATAACTAATCAAATTTTGCGGACCATTATGAAGAATATCATAGGCATAAATTGCCGAAATCTCCCATTCCACGGTGGCTTGAAGATTAATATTTACACCAATATTTTTTAAAGCCATTGCTTGTGAACCCAACCCACTGAAAGTTTCTATCAAATTAAACAATCAAATCTCCTTTCTAAAACTTTTGATTATTTTTTATTATAAAGCCATACTCATTTTTACCTATTCGAGTGAATTGAAGATACTCATAACCTAATGTCTTCATAAATTCATTAGATAAAGGTAGACCTGTTGAAATATCAAATCTTCGAGTGATGTAGTCATACCAAGTATCATTAAGTAAAAGTAACGAATCTTTCCATTTCCCAGTGAGTTTGCTTTCAAAAATATATCCATCATCTGAATAAATCTTAAAACTGGTTACCTCATCAAACAAACTATTTAACTTTCCTTGAGGTGAAGTTATCAGAACGGATTTTCCATTATGTAAAGAACCATTGATTCCTATTTTATCCCATCGAACATTGGTTGATGCATTTTGTGCAATTTGTAAATCAAATGATTTCAAATATTTAGGATCTCTGGGTCTTTTAGCCCAAAAGATTGGTGATTTGACTGATAATGAGCGTTTTTTATTTTGTGAATCTATTTGGTTAGTTGATATTTCTTCTAAGGATGGTATGCTTTCATATTTTTCGGCATCCTGATGTATGATAAAAGATTGATTTTCTTCGTTGATAAAATTAATATATTCTTGAATATCAGGAGCGGAACACGGTCTTGAAATTGAGTGTTGAATTGAAAATAACTCATCCAATGATACACTCGTCGGAGTTAGTATTTCTCGGTTAAAGAAAAAACCATTCTCCGAAAAATTAGCAGACCCTACATATCCTATGTAATCTGTTTCATTATAAAATTGATAAATTTTCATATGTGTAGGCCTAAGTTCTGCATTATTAACAACTTGGTAGTAAATTCGAAGATTTTGTTTACTACTTTGAATAAGGTAACGATCGTGGTCAAATTGAGAGATAGGTTGATGCGTCATACCTAAATAAAGTTTTATATTTAAATGCGGAAAATCAGTCATCACTTTCTCTAAAAAGTTAGCTGAAGCATAACCAGATATAATTCTTAAATGGCTATATTTTCGAGCATTATCGACAAAAATTTTTTCATATAACTGATTAACAATCATCTCAACTAACCCCTAGCAAGCTCAAATAAATCACGTACATACCCCACCAGGCCTCCCTGATAAAATTCAGGCATAAATACCACTTCTCGTGCGGTATTTAGTTTCATCAGGCGTCTAAACAAGTCAACATTATGACCATTCGCACGATACTGCTTCATAATTTCTCTATACAAATCAACATGATACCCTAGCCCTGGTCTTTCAACTAAATTTTGTATGGTATCTGTGCTATTGTTTTTTAATCGATTAAACGTGCTAATTTCATCCCCAGCCCAGGACAAATGAATATACCAAAAAATACGTTTCAACCATATCCGACGTGGATTTTTATAAAAATAATCTGCTTTTAAATCGTGCCTAGAGTGCACAATATCAGGAATAATTTTTATTGAAATGAAACGCCAAATATCATCACTTGAAGCAAAACGATTATTAAAATCTTTATCTTCCTGAAAAATTTTATATAATTTCAAGCCAAAGCTAAGATCAAACTGATAATCTAACTTATCGGCAGTATCTAATCCAAAGTTTTCAAAAACTTCATCTCTTGCTTGGATTAATTTCATCCTTAATGCTTGAAATTCTGGCGTTTGATCAATAGGTGTTACGCTTTTGGATGTGATATTCAAGAGTTTGAAATCATTCTCTGCACTAGTGTAACTGTAATCAAGATTGTTCCATTTTATCATTTTACCTCACCTGTTGTCATGGATATTTGCATATTTTTATTAATGCTATTTGTGATTGAGTAAATGGTTGAAGTATCAATATTATAAGTTGTTACCCAATACTGAACCATTCGTAAAATACTATTATCTGTGGCATTTTCTGCATCTTCAATTGAAAAACCTTCAATTAAAATGACTTGTTGCACGATTAGAGAAATAAATTGAGTAATAATATCATTCATTAATTTTATACTAACACGAGTCTTTCCATTTTTGATTTGTTCAAACAGTGGGTGACTTGTATTCAATGCGAGTCGAACATTTGACGCTTCAAAGATGTCTTCGTCAGCTGCTACCCAATCTTTCTCAAATCGCCACAAAGCTCCTTTTGGTTCTTGAAACTCTGTAATAGGAAAATCAGAACCATCACCATCTACTAAGAAGCTAAAACTAATAATGGGTCCCTGACTGACAATCATCCCCAATTGATCAGCTTGCCAAGGAAGACGTTCATTTATTTCTGCGATATAGAAAAAAAGATCAAGGTTAAATTCTCCCTTTAACATTCCTTTTAATAATGTTAAATCAATTTTTACCGATAGTTCTGATATATCTGAGCTTATTATTTGATGCGTTTTTATTTCTTGAAAATTCGATTGCTTGGAATGAATTTTCGAGGCAATACCTATTTTATTTTTTAAACTTGTCACACCAGTGGTTCCAAACAAAGCAGAAGGATTATTGATTGTAAAAGAAACTGAAAGCACCATATTATCAAGATTTGGATTCCATTCAGGATCATGTTCATTGATATAGAAAGAATCATTCCTTGTTTCGTCTGTCCTGAGCGTAATACTTTCTAATTTATCAGTATAAGAAATTTGAATTTGAAAATCTGACAAATTTATTTGTTCTAACAATGGACCGTCTATTTTCTTATATAATGAAATAACATTTTTTACCATTTTATTCCCCCCTTCTCTATTTTAGTTGAGATCCTATCATTAAAATGGGGCTATATTCATTTGAGTTAACTTGCAACCTCAATACACCTTCTATTTCTAGCGAATCTGGAGAATTATTTTCCAGAACAACCTTGTCGGATTCAAACTCATTTTGAATGTCATCGGTCAACTTAAAGTCAGAGATAGTCAGTGGGAAATCAAGTGAATCACCCATCGTTCGTTGCCATTCGTCATATGAAATTTGTCTATCTGAACTTTTCACTCGAAGACTTAATGTGGACTTTGATGAGCCTGGCAATAAAAATTTCAGATTAAGGACAATCGCATTTTTTTCCAATGGATTCGTCTTTAAAATTGAAAAACTTGATCTACCACGTTGCGATTTTTTAGAACTATTATTAGTCACAGGTTTATTTCTTGGTCTCACACCTCTACTACCTTGTCTGAAAGGAATCAACATCGCACCATATTTGCGTGATAATCGTGAGGTTGCGTCGCCTTGTTTAGTGTTTTCTTCTTTATTTAATGCATCTTGAACTAATTTTGCTGTAGCTTTTTTTGTTCGAATTACAATATTAATGCCATCTTGATCTTCCCATATTGCATGATCCGCTGTTTCAATTGATCTTAAATAAGACTCCATTGTATCAAAGCCTTGTTTTTTTAATTTATCATGTAACTCTCTCTTTGAAACGGGAACATAAAATCCTAAAAGCAATTTATTTTCTTCTTGAATACTGCCTTTAGGCATCCAATCATCATCGATTGCGTAACGAACAACCATGCCTGGTTGACGTGAATATGCCATTATTTTACTATTAAATTTTTCTCCAAGAGATGGATCTTCTGCTCCAATCAACGCCAAAGGATTTTCCTGATTATAAGGAGGTTGCATTTTTAATTGTTCCTTACTTACCTGACAAAAAGCCACCCGACCGGCAATTGCATTTGATTTCTGAGTAATCAACCGAGGAAATTTCACTTCTGATAGTTGTATATTATAAAAGTTATTTTCTGCGATTTTTCCTGTTAATGCACTATCGTAAAGTGCTCTAAATACATTGAATACTTCCTCAGTATTTATACCAGGCATAATAACATCACCGTTAACCCGAGCAATTAAGTAAGCTTGGTTAAGTGTTTTAGCATAGCGATTATTCATAATTCTAGGCATATACCATCTTTGAATAGCTAACTTTAATTGCTCATCAAGATCCTCATCCCAATAATATTTTTTTTCGTCAACAGACTTTTTCTTGTAACTTGAATTTAAGTACGGGATGATAATCATGGTCCCCGTTTCATCATCCTTGTATGATTCTAAGCCAAAAATATTTAAAAACTTTTTAATAAACATCGGATTCGTAATCGGGAGAATATGAACGCTATCCTGATATTCCCCCCACCAAGCAATTCCCCGTTCATTTTTTGGTAAAATTCTTTTTTTATTTTTTGGATTCTCAATTAATGAAACAATCAGACGCTCTTCATAACCAGATCTGGTTTTTATTCTGGTGTAATAAATAACGATACCATTACCTATTCGAAAGAAACTCGTTTTCCCAAGTCCCCAGCTTCCACCTGCTCCTTCTTGCTCTTGATTTTTCCCAAGACTAAAAATGAGCTTATGAAAATTACTTTGTTTTATTTCTTCTTTTGTTTTTCCTACATAAGATCCTGTTAATCCACTCGTATTTTTATCACTGAAAGCTAAAAATTTCTCTTCCTTAGAAAAATTGTTCAACAAAGACTCTTCGGCTTCCTCTAATTGAGAAGCTAAATCTTTATTTTGAAATTTACCGTGATAAAAATCAAATTCCACATGTTCTTTATTACCAAGAGCAGCATCCAGACTGTTTTGAATGGATTCTCTGACAATTAAATCGATAATTGGTATTTTTACATTTTGTAGCGACTTTAATATCGAATCGCCATCTTGGGCCATACTTTGTGGATCATTCAGTGCATATTTAATCTTCAGCATTATTATTTTCTTCCTTTGCTAATAACTCGTCATAATCATCCTCATTGATTCCTACCTTTGGTGGAACTAATTGTACTCGATCAACAGCCGTGTTCGCCCTAGAAAAACCTGGCATTTGAATATAAATCCCAATTGGATCAACAGGAAAACCCAGTGGTTTACGTTTAGTGCCCTGTTTCGGTTGACTTACTTTATCAATGCGATAGATAACTAATAAAGGTGTTCGATCAAGATTTGCTTCTTTTCTTGTTGCATAGACACTAGAAAGATCATTACTCTCTAGTTTTAATCCCGTATCAATCACTTGATCCGCAACTGAACGTAACACACCAATATTTGCAACGTTATCCGTACTACGTTCCGGCTTCAAGCTACGCACAATTGCTTGAGGGTGATATCCTTGAATATTCCAATCAGAATCATTGTCTTTCGTACTTTCCACACCACTTAACGATGAGAGAACGACATTCCAATTGGTAAATGGTTGATCACTATTTTTATAATTATCTTCAATCCAGTCCAAGACACTGCTTAAATTCGACATCTTGATATCTTTTTCATATACGATATAGTTTTCAAGATACTCTCGAACAGCTACATGATCAATATCGCGCCAAATCATATGTGAGTTAAGAGAGTCTTGATCTAAATTAGGTAATGCATTTAAAAAATTCTTCGTTAAATCATAATTATGCTGTAACTTTTTGACATCCCGTTCAAAATAAATCGTCTGTGCAACATAACCAGAAAAATCATATGATGCTGGGATGGCACTTTGCATTTTATTTTGTGAGGTAATCGCTAAAAAACTACGATTTGGCGAATTTTTAACAGCAATAGCATATTCATTGGGCGAAAAGCCTTTTGCTGCGTGATCTTCAACTTCTTGTCTTAACTCATAGTTAAGTTGTGTAATAAATTCAAATCGCTCATAAGCTAGTTGATCCAGCCAGATTCGTGGATAGATCTCATATCTTTTACGATAACCAAACCATCTCCCCATTTGCATCAGGGTATCTGCCTGCTTCGTGGTTCTGAGGAAATAAGTGGATACTAGTCCTTCTATCGTCAATCCTCTTGAAAGCGTATTTCCTCCTACAACAATAAAAGCGGGAGCTAATTTAGGCATTTTATTTTTATCTGGGTATACAAGTCTAACTTGTTCGTCACCAGTTCTTTTCGTCGAATTATCTATGCTCAAGTGAATACCAGAATGATACTTCAATTCACCAGTATCCGCAATTTGAATATGGGATAAATATTCTTCATCCTCTAATCTCATAATAGTTGATAGATGACTGCGCACTTGACCCCAGGATGGGTAGTTCGGTACGTTCTCAGTTGCTGAATAATTTGGCATACCTTCAACAAAATGATTTCGAGAAAAAAAGTTTTTGAAGTCATTATATTGATGTTCGAACCGTTCAATATAATCTTCAAAAAGAGCATTTAATTCAAGTAAATAATTCTTAATCACTTGCGCGATATACTCATGTTCATCTTTCTTAAATGACGTATGAACGAGCATAGAAATTGGCTTTCTAAAATTCTGGCTACGCATGGCGGCGACGCAAATCAAAAACCAGTTAATGGAATCTTTTAAACTTCGTGGAATACTAAGATGGGTCTCTCCTTCTTGGATTTCAAGAATTCTTTCACGATCTGACTCACGAATAGGCATAACAATATCAATATTAGGTTGTGCTTCCGGTTCTTGTAATTGGAATATTTGCTCTGGGCCAATATAATCACTATTTTCTGGCAACATAAAAATAAAATTTTTAGGATAAAGTGATCTTTCACCTGAATCATTTAATATATTAGCGTATGGGGTCGCAGTATATGCTACATAATTAACTGCTTTCACATGGTCTAAATACACTAACTCTGTAATTAAATGATTAATCGCACTCATTTCTTTTTCAATTTCTTTAGTGTTAATACTAGCTTGATCAGCCTCATCATCAATGATGACAATTTTTAATTGTCTTGCTTTTGCTTGATCAGACTTTTTAATCCAATCTAAAAAATTCTGTAATCTACTCTTGTTTTTTAAAAGAACAGAGTAGTATTTATGTCTACTATTTTCTGACAAATCAAATCTTGACATATTATGTTCAGGTAAATTTGATCCAAGGGAGGGATTTTCTATAGAATACCAAGAATTTTTATGACTTTTAGAATTAAGATCAGAGGCCATTCTATTTGCAGTCTGAATTCTTAAAGAATCAATCATTCCCGATAAAACGATAAAGAAATTAAATCCATTGTCTGCCGCTAAAGTCATCAATCCAATCATGTTCGCTGTTTTTCCAGATTGAACATTTCCGATCGCTAAGCCCTTTTCTGGACTATTATCATGATCCATAGCAAAATGCTTTAATATTTCAAAGGCAGATGTTTGAATAGCATTAATTGAAGAATCCGTCCATCCATCATTTTCAAGTTTTCTCTTATATGTCATCCATGAAGAACTGCTATCTTGGGGAATCTTTGCATCATTTAAAGCCCCATCATCAATTTTCGAAACTTTCTTTTCTGCTGTTAAGTCTTCCAGATAATCTATTAATTCATGCCAAATTTCTCCAGTGAGTAGTTCAGAATCGACACTCCAACCAAGTATTCTTTCGAGTATTGTATCTTCAGAGAGCTCAGACCCCATATTTTCTTTATGTAATGTTAAATTTCGAACCTCATCCCAATTGCTTGATTGTTCATATAATTCTTCTGCATGTCTTATTAATTTGCTATACTTTATATCCCTAAACTTTGTCATATTGACCACCTTTTTAAAAAATTAATGCTATTTATTTTTATTTAAATACTATTATATATGATTTCATACAGAAAAGAATCTAATTTTATAGATTAGCAAAAATTATACTAATACTCATCACATAACCTTAATTTTATTCTTTCAATTCAAGAGACATTGAATTGAAGCATAGAAACTTCTTAGACAAATTATCTCACAAAAATAAAAAAACGACTGAAATTTCAGTCGTCAAACAGATATTATTAAATTATTACTTTATTTACTAATAAACCTTTTTAACATGTTTCTTATTAAACTAGAATTTGTTATTCATTTCAAATTCTTCAAAGCTGCCAGTTTCCATAAAGTCTAAGACATAATGATCATCATCTCTTTTACTTAACTTGACACTATCGATACCAATTTCATGTAACATATCCATCGTCACCAATGTTCCTTGTCTCACCTGAAGGACTTCTCTTAAAATCCAATGCCCTAACTCTTTATTAGGATTGGACATTAAAGCTTTCCCGCCTTGTTGAGCTACTTTACACTGCATTTTTTTTTGATTCGGTAATTCAACATCGAATATAGGGGAATCTTTCGCTGATTTACTAGATGTATAAGTTTTGCTATAAACAAAAAAATCCGGAAAAGTGGTATGAATCCAACTTGGTATCGGAATATAAACTTCATCTGGATGACGCACTCTTCCAGAGGCATTCCATTGATTTAAACCTGACTTTAATGGTACTTCACCATCTCTAGTTGAATAGAGGGGTAAGATAATATGTTCCAACTTCTCTTCTGACTCAACCTTACTTAAACCATCAACTGAATCTCCTTGAATCAAGCGACTCAAAATCGCAAAAGGATCTTCCAAAATTTCAACATTAAACTTTTGAATAATCATTTCTTGTTTCGTATTAAATCGCTTAAGAAGTGTGTTTTTTGATTTAGAAAAAGAATAATCATGATATTTATCTGTGAAGTGTATCGTATTCGTTCCTTGCTTCTTTGAAATTTTGATGGAATTAATATCTATTTGATCCATTGGGGTTTCTACGATATTCATGACCCCCTCGTCCCGTGTAATCAAATGATAGATAGCGTTCTCAGCTTCCGTCGCATTTTTGGTTACCGTTAACCGCTTATTGCGAAGTTCTGCGACTTTATGGACGACTTCTTCATCATTACTTAATTCCCGAATGAGATGCGAATCTGCATTAAATTCTGCCACTTTTTGGAAAGTATTCCCATTACTTTGCAAAAAAGTTTTTAGTCCGATGCCAATGCCATTCTTTATCGCATCATAAGAAACGTCACCTCGTGACAAATTTTTCGCATTAAACACTTCACAAAAAAGATTCTCATGGGCCCGGTAATATAAATAAGGATTTTTACTATCTGAAAATAAATGGGACAATGATCCAATAACCTGTAGTAACTCGATATATCGCTGTTGTTGCTCAGGTTGTTGCGTATACCAAAATCTATTACTCATTTGTATGAACCTTTCTATTGGCTTCTTCAGGTATTAAATTAACCACAGAGTAAAAATCTGCCCGCATTCCCTTTTTAATTATTTTTGTATAAATCTCATCATCAATAAAATGAATCATATTATTCTTTTTGCGCTCAAATGATTTGATATCATCGATACTATCCACCGTATCAATAAGTTCTGATTTTCCCATGTATCTACTCCACAAATCTGTATACACAATACTATATTGTGCTTCTGGGGTTGTTTTCTTTGTATCGGCTTCATCTTCAAATTTTAACGCTTCAGCTATTTTTTCTGCGATACGGTTAACAACAGGTATGGAAACACTATTGCCAGCCTGTTTGTATAATTGACCACGAGCAGTATCATTCGGTAAAATGAAATCTTCTGGAAATCCTTGAACATTAAAGGTTTCACGAGGCGTTAACTTGCGAATTCCCGTATCACTTAAAATGATGGGAACATTATGTCCTCCCGTTCCCATATTCGCTGTTAATGTTGGGACAACACCTGATTTATTTTTACGTACATATTGACGTCTCCATTGATAAATCGCATCAGGATCGGTCATGCCTTCCTCTAAGGTTTCATAAAATGGCTGCTTACCTTCTTGATAATAATAGGTTTCATCTTTTTGACCAATAAAATCAATCACATCTTTAGGGCTAGTGGTTAATGGAATAGACTCAGGAAAGGCAAATGCTTGATAAGCAGTCTCACTCTTAAAACCAACTATATAAATACGTTCTCTATTCTGAGGGACATTTCCATAGTCTTTCGTATTGAGAACTTTCCATTTTAAATAATACCCATTGGTCACAAGTGCTTCACGAATCACCTTAAAGGTATTTCCATGATCATGGGAAACCATATTTTTGACATTTTCGATAAAAATTGCCCGTGGCTGTTTATGCGTAATCATTCTTAGTAACTCAAAAAATAAATCTCCACGTTCATCTTCAAAACCTTTTTGATATCCTGCAATACTGAATGCTTGGCAAGGAAAGCCCCCCGTTATAACATCAATATTATCAGGAAGCTCTTTATCATCAATATCATGAATATCTCTTTCATCAAGATGAACATCGGGGAAATTTGCTTTATAAGTTTTTTGAGCATTTTTATCAAACTCATTCGCATATACAACTCTGAACTCGCCAGTTTGTTCAAAACCTAGCTCAATTCCACCAACACCAGCAAAAAATGATGCCATCGTATACTTCTTATCTGATGTAGAACTTACAGAACTTGTCATTGCTTCATCTCCTATCATTATATTCCCTCCCATTGTATCATTTTACTAGTTAACTTTTCATCAAAATTATACCACGTTCAACCAATGCGAACAAGTGTTCGTATATACAATTAAACGTTACTAGAAAACAACTAAATAGAGTGAATTTTAATAAATTAAATTGAACTGACAATTAAATACATCTTTCATATATCATTCTTATGATGAAATAACGATAATAAGAGTTAAGAGGTATCATATGATTATTCGTCCTGTTTCAGATTTAAGAAATCATTTTTCAGATATTGAGTCACAAATCAAAGAGTCTAATGACCCAGTATTTTTGACAAAAAATGGCTACGGTTCCATGATATTAATGCCGCTAGATCAATATGATAAAATAACGGATCAAGTCGAAAGTAAATTAGATGAAGCCGATAGACTCGCTGAATTGATGGCTGAACGATATACTTTAGATGAAGTAGTGCAGAGTGTGCGAAACCGAATTGAAAAAGAATAATAGTCCCGATAACAAATATCACCGTTATTTGAACAAGACTTGAACCAAATTGTTGATTATATTACGGCGATACTTTTTAATCCCGAAGCGTCATTATGTTACATCTTTGACGTAATTTTATTCGTGTATTTACAAAACTCCTATGACTTATGCAATCCAAAGAAAAATATCTAGAATCATTACGCTCAGGCATTCCCTTCATTCATGAATCTTCAAACATTCAACACCTCTCAATTTATTTAAGTTCAAATGACAGTCAAATGCGCTATCACTTCACTCTCTCCAACATTTTCCCTATTAATACAATTCCCTCAAAAAACCTCAACCCCAACTGCTGGTGCAGTTAAGGCTGAGGTACCTTGTGTATATCTTTTGAGGGTTGCCGTTGAAGCTTGGATTAATATTTAATACGACCTGGCTGCTCTTTGTAGCCATAGTATGCGTCACGGATGATTTCTTCCATGTCTGATACCAAGGCTAAGCGAGGGTTCACTGGTGTACATTGATCTTCATAAGCTAAGTAAGCAAGGTCGCGTGCTTTCGCATCCCATTCTTCCTTGTCAACACCTTGATCCTTGAAGTTCATTTGAATACCTACTTTTTCACCCAATTCATAGATGGCTTTAGCAAGTGATTCGACCCCTTCTTCTGGTGTTGATGCTGGTAAGCCTAATAATTGAGCGACTTTTTGATAGCGTTCGTCGGCTGTATAGTAATTGTATTTTGGCCAGTTCGATACTTTGGCTGGTTTTGTCCCATTATAGCGAACTACATATGGTAAGAGAATCGCATTGGTACGACCGTGAACGGTACCGAATTGTCCACCAATTTTGTGTGCCATCGAGTGAGAAATTCCGAGGAAAGCATTCCCGAATGCCATACCAGCAATCGTTGAGGCATGGTGCATATTCTCACGCGCAATCTCATCAAAGTCATTAACAGATGCTTCTAAGTTTTCGAACACCATTTGAATAGCTTCTAATGCTAATCCATCTGTATATGGGTTCGCCATGATTGATACATAGGCTTCTAACGCATGCGTTAAGACGTCCATACCGGTATCAGCTGCGATATGTTTGGGCACTCCCATGACGAATGATGGGTCGATAATCGCGATACTTGGTAGCAAAGCATAGTCAGCTAATGGATATTTCATATTATTTTTCTTGTCAGAGATAACCGCAAATGGTGTTACTTCTGCACCCGTACCTGATGTGGTTGGAATCGCGATGAATTTTGCTTTCTCACCGAGTGTTGGGAATTTGAAGGCACGTTTACGGATATCCATGAATTTCTGAACTAAGTCTCTAAAGTCCGCTTCTGGTCGTTCATAGAAGAGCCACATTACTTTGGCCGCATCCATTGGTGATCCTCCACCTAAGGCGATAATCGTATCTGGTTCGAAGTTACGCATGACGTCGGCACCTTTTTGAACGAGTTCAATATCTGGATCTGGTGTGACTTGATCGAAGATTTCAATTTGCACATGGTTTGGACGTAAGTGTAATTGATCCGTTATTTTCTTAACAAATCCTAGACGAACCATTTCTTTATCTGTGACGATCATTACTTTGTTGACATTATACGATTCTTGTAAATATTGGATAGAATCGCGTTCAAAGTAAATCTTACGTGGAACTTTAAACCATTGCATATTATTTCTCCTTCTACCGATTTTCTTAATGTTGAGTAAGTGTTTTGCGGTGACATTCTCTCCCACAGAGTTGCGTCCGTAAGATCCACAACCAAGTGTCAAGGAAGGTTCAAAGGCATTATATACGTCCCCGATTCCCCCAAATGTTGATGGTGAATTCCAAATAATCCGCATCACTTTAACCACTTTACCGAATTCATCGGCAATGTCTTTGTCGGCTGTATGAACCGCTGCTGAATGGCCTAGACCATCATATTCGACGACTTGGCGACTCTTATCGATTCCTTCTTCGGTTGAATGAACTTTAATAATCGGTAGGATTGGTGCCAATTTTTCACGTGTTAATGGTTCCACGTCGCCAATCTCATCTAATTCCACTAAGAGTAAACCTGTTTCTTCAGGAACGCTGAACCCAGCTTGTTCTGCGATCCATGGTGCTGGCATTCCGACCATTTCTGAATTCAATTTCGCTCCGGCACAGTTTTCAGAATGAGCTTTCACACCGAAGGCATATTCTTCGAGGAGACCTTTTTGTTTCTTATTCATCATGAAAGTATGATAACTTTCAAATTCTTTTAGCACTTCGTCATAGATTTCTGCATCGATAATAATCGATTCTTCTGACGCACAGATCATCCCATTATCAAAGGTACGACTGAGAACAATATCGTGAACGGCCTGTTTGATGTCAGCAGTCTTCTCAATATAAGCGGGTACATTCCCTGCCCCAACTCCAAGTGCTGGTTTTCCACAAGAATAAGCTGCTTTAACCATCGCATTCCCGCCAGTTGCAAGAATACTAGCCACACCATCATGATTCATTAATTGGTCGGTTGCTTCCAATGACACATGTGGGACGTATTGAATACAATTTTCTGGCGCCCCAGCTTTGATTGCTGCTTCATAGACGATGTCAGCAGCATGCTTGGAACTTTCAAAAGCATTCGGATGGAATGAGAAGATAATCGGGTTTCTTGTTTTCAAGGCGATTAATGCTTTAAAAATCGTAGTCGATGTCGGATTCGTTGTTGGAGTTAATCCAGCCAACACACCAAGTGGTTCTGCGATATAAGTCAATCCTTTGACGTCATCTTCATCCACAATCCCAACCGTCTTCATCCCTCTTAGCGAGTTGACAACATGCTCACAACTGAACAAGTTTTTCGTCGCTTTATCCTCGAAGACTCCACGCTGGGTTTCTTCGGTTGCTTCTTTTGCTAGAATACCATGGGCATCTAAGGCTGCGACAGAAGCTTTCGCTACAATATAATCAATCTCTTCTTGTGTATATCGTTTATAATCTTCGAGGGCTTTGAGTCCTTTTTCCACTAATCCATTAATCATCTCGGGAACATTCACTTCTTGAACTTTCTCAGTCATTTTTTCTTCCTCCTCTTATTTACAAATACATCATACATGGTTTTTTTCTAAAAGTAAATAGAATTAGTGAACTTTTTCACATTTATTTTTACAACACAACCGCTTATAATCAACATTCATATATGAAAACGCTTACTATACGTTTAATATTTCACAAACTTTTATCGCGTTTATTAGCAAGTCAAGTATCGTATCGTGAGACGCCAAAATCGAGCAAAAGTCAGATTTTTTTCAATTTTTATGATTTTTATTCTTTATCAGTAAAATAAAAAATCCATCCGAGTACATACATCTCGTTTGGATTCTTCTTTAGGGGTATTTAATTATAAGACGACCGTATTATCATCCGCTTGCCATGGATTTTCGTCATTGATGTGATCATAAAATAAAATCCCTTTTAAATGATCCAGCTCATGTTGGACGACAATGGCTTCATAATCACGTAATTTGACCTCATATTCGTCCCCTTCGGGATCTTGATAAGTTAAAGTTACTCGGCGCGGACGCGGGACTAATCCAGGTACAGCACGACGAACGGACAGACATCCTTCTCCTTCAGGTAGTGCCGCTTGCTTGACAGAATGACGGGTAATCTTTGGATTGATAAAAATTTCATCGATGATGACATCGACCACTTCACCGTCTTCATCTAATTCTGTCAAATAAACTGCAAAAATTTGTTTATTAATGCCTAATTGAGGCGCTGCAACACCGACCCCCGCACGAAGTCCATATTCTTCGGCGATTTCTGGTGTTTGACTATTAATGAGAAAGGTCCGCATTTCTTCAATTAATGTTTTTTCTTCGTCATTTAAAGGAAATGTCACTTCTTGGGACGCTTCACGTAAGCGCGGATCGACTTCCGCGATAAAGTCTTTCATTGTTATCACTCGTTATCTGCCTCCTTGTCATTCTTAATAGGGTTACGATAACCCGTTAATTCATAATATTCTTGTTCTTCATTAAATTCAATGGCTGTGACCAATGTATTTTGTTGATAAAGTGCCAATAAATCAGCTTCTTCGGGTAGGACGCGCATTTGATAGGGTTCTGCGTGCGCGATGCAGAGGTCCCAGATTTCCGCTTTCAGGCGTTCAATATCTTTTGGATTCTTGGCCGACATCAATATGTTGGGAAATTTGGTCGCTTCAAACGCCCCAGTCAATTGATCCACTTTATTATAGACCGTCAGTATCGGCACATCGTAAATTTCCAAGTCATTCAATAAAGAAAGCACAGTCTCCTCGTGCATCATATGGGCTGAATGACTCGCATCCACGACATGAAGCAATAAATCCATATAACGAATCTCTTCTAAAGTGGATTCAAAGGCATTCACTAATTCAGTCGGCAAGTCTTCAATAAAACCAACCGTATCAGTTATCGTGAACGCATCATGGCCATTGATTTTAAATTTCCGCGTTAACGGGTCAAGCGTTGCAAACAATTGATCTTTAATATACGTGTCTTGTTTGGTTAACTCGGTCAGTAATGTCGATTTTCCAGCATTGGTGTAGCCGATTAAACCAATATTAAATTCACGTCCATTGAGACGACGTTGACGCGTTCGTTCACGGTGTTTTTCGACTTGTTGCAGTTCTTTATTAATGGCTAGCATGCGAGAACGAATATAGCGTCGGTCGCTCTCCAATTGGGTCTCCCCCGGTCCACGGGTTCCAATCCCGCCTCCTTGACGCGACAGTTCGAGACCTTTCCCGACAATGCGTGACAATAAATAGTCATATTGGGCCATTTCGACTTGTAATTTCCCTTCCCGACTCTTCGCCCGCATCGCAAAAATATCCAAAATTAATTGCGTACGGTCAATCACGCGAACACCAATCGCTTCTTCTAAATAATTATTAGTCGAAGGTGTGAGTTCATTTTGACTGATTACTAGATCGATATCTCTGGCTTCGACGAGCGATTGAATCTCTTCGAGTTTTCCTGTTCCGACGAGTGACCGATTATGGATTGTGGAACGTTTTTGTGTGACATAATCCACGACTATACCACCGGCTGTCTTCGTCAGTGCGGCTAATTCATTCAATAAATTCGCAAATTGTTCATCAGTGACTAGTTGTGTTTGGACACCGATTAATAAGATTCGTTCGGGTTGTGTTCCTGTTTCAATCATTCTATTCCTCCTTTCTCTAAATGTTCCGCAATCCAGTTCTCCGCTTGTGTGTGCGCATCGGCTGCTTCCATATCGAGCCAATGAGGAGCCTTCATGCGATTGCGAAACCAAGTCAATTGTCTTTTAGCATAACGCCGTGAATGTTGTTGAATTTGGGCGATGACTTGGTCTAGTGTTTGTTTGTCTTCAAAATATGGGAACCATTCTTTATAGCCAATGCCTTGAAGGCTTTGCCATTCTTCGGCCCCTACTGCTTGATATAAGCCATGAACTTCTGCTTCTAATCCAGCCTCGACCATTCCTACCACCCGACGATTAATCCGGTCATAAAGCAATTCGCGGGGGCGGTCCAAGACAACCAATAATTCATCAAAGACAGATTGTTTCGCTTGATGCTCCGTTTGTTTGGAGAATAATTCGCCACTAGCATGAATCACTTCCAAGGCCCGAATTGTCCGCCGGATATTCTGATAGGGAATCTTCGCACACGCCTCTGGATCAATATCTGCAAGCCTTTCCCATAACGCTTTGGCACCGATAGTTTCGGCTTCAGCTTCTAATTGCGCGCGTTTGGCTGGATCTTCGACTTTACCAAAAGATAAATCATATAATAACCCTTCCAAATACAATCCTGTCCCCCCAACAACAATGGGAAGTTTGCCTCGTTTATGAATTTCACGGACTTGTTCACTGGCTTGCTCTCTAAACAAACTGGCATTATAGGTCGCGTCGGGTGGAAGAATATCCAGTAAATGGTGCGGAACTCCGTCCATCTCCTCGCGGGTAATCTTGCCGGTTCCGATATCTAAACCTTGATACACTTGTAAGCTATCACCATTGATCACTTCGCCATTAAAGCGCTGCGCTAAATAAATACTGAGATCGGTCTTACCGACTCCTGTGGGACCTGCGATGACAATGAGTGGAATGTGTGAATCCGTCATGCTTTGTCACGCCCTTCAACTTGATGTGGTACCAATAATTCGTCTGCCAATTCCAAGGACGCTGGAGTCGTTTCTTCCCCAGAAATCATATGCGCCACCACTTGTTGACGTCCTGCGGGGTCGAGTGTCTCAACAGCTGAAATGGTCCGGCCATCGACCACTGCTTTGGTGATATATAATTGTGTTTGAGCAATCGCTGCGACTTGAGGCAGATGCGTAATGGCCAAAACTTGATGACGCTTTGCAATCGAAACCATCTTCTCAGCAATCGCCTGGGCCACGCGACCGGACACTCCCGTATCAATTTCATCAAAGACCATCGTCTTGGGTGCCGCATTCCGACTGAAAACCGTCTTCAAGGCCAACATAAAGCGGGATAATTCCCCGCCACTGGCCACCTTGATTAAAGGTTTCATTGTTTCACCGATATTCGTCGCCACATAGAATTCCACCTGATCATAACCTTGCGCTTGTAGTTGGATTAAAGGTGCTTCAGGACGATAGGCGTCTAATGTTTCCATTAACGCATCATCTTCACGAAGTTCTTTGAAACGTACTTCAAAGCGACTATTTTCCATGTATAAATCGCTCAACTCAGTTAAGATAGCTTCTTGTAAGCCGATCGCTAAATGTTGACGGGACTGATGCAATGCCTGTGCAGCTTGTTCTGCCTGGTCGTAACTCGCTAACATCTCTTTAGCTAGTCGGTCTAAATATTGTTCACGATGCGTGATTTGATAAATTTCTTCAGAAATCTCTTCATAATAAGCCAGAATCTCTGGAATAGTCCGATGATATTTGCGTTTCGCTTGACTCAAAGTCATCAAACGCTCTTCAATGTCATCAAACGATTGCCCCTCTAGGGAATCTAGGGTTGTCGTGGTCGCTAAGGTCGCTGCCAAGTCTTGCGTTTCATATACTAGATCATCCAGACGCTCTATTAATGGTTGATAAGTCTCATCCAAATCAGCCAAGATTGTTAAGACACTTTGGGCTTTCTCCATTTGCGTTAAGACACTGTGATCACTTTCAGATAATAATTGATTTAATTCACTTAAATGTTGCACCAAGGCTTGTTGATTTTGCAGTCGGCGACTTTGTGCCTCCAACTCCTCATCTTCCCCTTCAACTAACTCCAAGGCTTCAATTTCTTGAGCTTGAAATTCAATAAAGCTCAAACGTTGACTCTGAACCGCTTCATCTTGATGACTGGTTAACCAATCTTGACGAAGTGTTCGGTATTGTTGATACGCGGTTTGATAAGTTTCTAGTAATTGGCGATGTTCCGTATTGCCGAAGGCATCCAATAAATGCAAATGTTCCCCAGGATTTAATAAGGCTTGATGTTCATTTTGCCCATGAATATCACTGAGATGATGGCCAATTTGTTTCAAGGTTGAGACATTGGCTAGTTGCCCATTAATACGAATAATATTTGTCCCTGAACGTTGAATCTCCCGGCGAATAATTAAGGGTTCTTGGGTCAGATCGGTCTCCACTCCCACTTCCTCGAGAGTTGCTTGAACGGGTGCTATTTCTTTCAGTCGAAAGAGTCCTTCCACGACTAAACGATCAGACCCTTCCCGAATGAGACGGGTTGAGCCACGGCCACCACATAAGATGCCTAAGGCATCGATAATAATCGATTTCCCTGCTCCGGTTTCACCGGATAAAACGGTCATTTGATCGTTGAAGTCAATTTGAACTGCATCAATAATCGCAAAGTTTTCAATTGATAAAGTGACTAACATGGCACACTCCTTCTTTTTCGTTCCATTCTGTCCTGCAAACCGAGATTCCAATCCATTTGTCCCTTGTGAGACACGACTTATTTCATTTCATGAGCTTCTTGTACGACCTGCGCAATATTTATATGCTGATGGGAATCATTATTCGGTTCCTGTTGATTAATTAAATGCGCGAGAAATTCAATATTTCCTTCGCCGCCTTTAATCGGTGAATACGTCAAGTCTTCAATTCGAAAGCCAATTTCACTAATAAATTGCAGCACTTCACTAAGAACCGCTTCATGAACGGCTGGGTCCCGCACAATGCCGTTCTTACCAATGCGTTCTGGTCCCGCTTCAAATTGCGGTTTAATCAAGACCATGACACTACCTCCAGGTTCCAAAATATCCGCCAGGGGCGGTAAGATTAAGGCCAATGAAATAAATGAGACATCGATAGAGGCAATAGTCGGCTGACCTTGGGTAAAATCATCCGGCTTAGAATAACGGAAATTCTGTCTTTCCATCACGACCACCCGCGGATCTTGGCGCAATTGATAGGCTAATTGATTGTAACCAACATCGAGTGCATAACTTAATTGAGCTCCCGCTTGCAATGCTGCATCGGTAAAGCCACCAGTCGATGCCCCAATATCCAATAGTATTTGATCACTCATATCGATATGAAAAGCAGCAAGGGCCTTTTCCAATTTTAAGCCACCGCGCGAGACATATTTCGGCTTGTCTCCCTTAATATAGAGCACCGTATCCACTGGAATCTTCTCACCGGCCTTATCATAACGTTGTTCCTTATCGTCATAGATTTGTCCCGCCATAATCAAACGCTGAGCTTGTTCTCTCGAAGGCGTCAATCCCGCTTGATACACTAATTTATCGACGCGTTCCTTTTTCATGGCACCAAACCTTCTCCGAGCGTGTCAATCGCAATATAATCCACAAACGCAGTTAAAAAGCTGAATGGCTTCGACGTTAAGTCTTCCAATTCTTGAATAATGATTTGGATTTGGTCAATTTCTGCTTGTAAAGCATCCAAGGCCCCTTGGGTTGTGAGTAAATAGGGATAAGTATTCTTCTCATTTTCCAAGTCTGAAACACCCGATTTACCCGTTAATAACTCGTCTCCTGACAAATCTTTCAAATCATTGTGGATTTGATACGCAAGACCGAAATGTTGCCCGAATTGCGTAATGCGTTCGCGGACTGCTACATCCAAATCTAAGATGACACTGGCCGCTTCCACCGAAAAGAGGAATAATTCGCCGGTTTTCTTATGATGAATTTCTTTGAGCTCGTCTAACTCTATGGTCCGTGATTCCGACTGTAAATCTTTAATCTGACCAGCCACCATCCCATGTGACCCCGCTGCCGACACTAACATTCCCACCAATTGATTGCGTTGTTTCGGTTTGAGTTGGCTATCTGCAACAATCAAACCAAAGGCATCGGTCAAGAGCGCATCTCCAGCAAGAATAGCAGTCGCTTCATCGAATTGCTTATGATTCGTTGGTTGGCCCCGGCGCAAATCATCATTATCCATCGCTGGTAAATCATCATGGATCAGTGAATAAGTGTGAATAAATTCCAACGCGGTTGCGGTATTCAGTCCTAATTTGATTTTTTTGGAGCCATAAATATACAGAATAGCCAATAATAAAGTCGGCCGTAGACGCTTGCCGCCATTTTGAAGCGAATACATCATCGGTTTCAAGAGTTCAATATCCGCATTGCTTTCAAATAATTGTTCATTTAAATGTTCTTCAAAATGTTTGCGTAATTTCTTTAAATGGTTAGCTGTCATTATTGCCTCCATCTAATGGGACTTCGCCTTCTTCAGTCATCATTTTCGTGACGGTTTCTTCGGCATCGGTGAGCGTTTTTTGACAATATTGACTGAGTTTTATCCCTTCCTTATAAGCTGATAATGCTTCTTCTAAAGGGAGATCGCCTTGTTCTAAACGCTTAACGATATTTTCTAATGCTAACATCGCTTCTTCAAAAGTCGGTGTGTCTTGTTTACTCATCTTGCATCTCCTTGTGATCTGTAATAATCTCGGTAATCGTCGTCTCCACATGCCCATCAATAAAGCGCACTGTCAGTGGTTGATTGGCGTTAATCGCTTCGACAGAATGGACAATCTGGTCTGCTTGTTCGGTAATCGCATAACCACGTTGGACGATACTGATGGGACTATGGGCTTCTAATAATTGTTCAAATGACTGACGCTGCTTCTTCCAATCTAACAAACGTTGTCCGAAACGTTGGTGCAAGCGTTCTTGCTGGGTCGCTAATTGATGTTGGTGGAATTCAATCCGTGGCTTGGGTGTTTGCCCAGCCAAACGTTGGTCCACTTGTTGATAAGTGTAACGGGTATTTTGTAGAAACTGTCTCTGACTCCGATGTAGGCGTTCTTGCCATTGATCCAATGACTGCAAAAATGGCTGATAGAGTCGGTCTGGTTGTTTTAAGACATAAGACTGGCTGTAACGTTCTAATTGTTTACGCGACTGACCAATGCGTTGGGTCATCGCATAGATGAGCCGTTCTTGCCATTGATTGACGGTTGTTAAGACATCCACTAAGACAGGAACCGCCATTTCGGCAGCTGCTGTCGGTGTTGGCGCCCGTAAATCAGCCACCAAATCCGCAATTGTGGTATCTGTTTCATGTCCGATGGAAGATATGACAGGGACCGAACAATTATGTATCGCCTCGGCCACCTTCTCATCATTAAAGCACCACAAGTCCTCAATCGAACCCCCACCTCGAGCAACAATCACCGTATCATATTCGTCATGACGCGCTTGAATTGCTTCAAAGGCCGTTTGAATCTCACCAACTGCTTCTTCTCCTTGCACGCGTGTCGGATAGACTACTAACTCCACAATCGGATAACGCCGTTGGACGGTGGTGATAATATCACGAATGACCGCCCCAGTAGGACTCGTCACCACCGCGATTTTCTTTGGAAAGGTTGGAATCTCTCGTTTGGGACGATCGAACCAGCCCGCTTGTTGTAATTTCTTCTTTAATTGTTCAAATGCTAAATAAAAGGCTCCTAAGCCATCGGGTTCCAGATGATCAATAATGATTTGATAGGTCCCTCGAGCAGGATATGTCTGCACACGGCCCCGTACATAGACTTTCATCCCTTCTTCGAGTTCGAAGGGCACTTTATTGAAGGCTGACTTGAACATAACCGCATTAATTTGGACATTGTCATCTTTCAAATTAAAATATTGATGGGTATTCGGACGTTTCCGGTAATTCGAGATTTCCCCGACCACAAAGACTTGTTGCAGATAAGGGTCGCGGTCGAATTTGGCCCGAATATATTGTGATAAAGCCTTGACCGTTAGATATTTATCATGGTCTCGTGTTGCCATTATATCTCACCAAGAATCGTATCCGGATCGATATCATTTTGGTGACAAGCACAAAGAATCGTTTGTTCCATCAACATCGCAACCGTCATCGGCCCCACTCCTCCAGGAACAGGCGTCATCGCCGCAACTTTATCTTGAACTTTCTCAGCGTCCACATCGCCGTGTAATTTCCCGTCTTCACCACGCAGAATCGACACATCGATAATAACTGCCTCTTCCGGAATAGCTGATTCATCGATAGCATCAGGATTCCCAGCCGCTGTTACAATAATATCAGCGTGGGCAATTAAGGCGTTGGGATTCGCTGTCTGACTATGAATAACCGATACCGTCGCATTGGCGTGCGTCATCATCAACGCTAAGGGTAAGCCGACGATTTGACTGCGTCCAATAATAACCACATTTCGACCGGCTATTTGAATGGCATTGGCCTCAAGTAAGTCCATAATCCCTTTTGGTGTACAAGGCACTAATTTAGCTTCATTCTTAACTAATTGCCCTATATTATAAGGATGGAAGCCGTCTACATCTTTCTCGGGCGCAATGGCTTGAATAATTGCTTGTTCATCGAGATGATCCGGCAATGGCAATTGCACGATCAGTCCTGAGACTTCAGGATCCGCATTGCGTTTATCAATCTCAGCGATTAACTCCTCTTGGGAGACATCACCTTCCAGCACCACCCATTCAAAAGACATTTCTAATTGTTGGGCACGCTTCTGTTTTTGTCCCACATAAACTTTACTCGCTGGGTCATCCCCAACCGTCACCACCACTAATTTTGGATGCACATCTTTGGTCCGTAATAATTCGATTGCTTTTTTATATTGTGTCATGCGTTCATTGGAACGTTTTCTACCATCAATTATTTTCACTGTTCTGATTCCCCTCAAAGTGTATAGTATCCCCATTCTAGCATAAAGTACCCTTGATTTATAGACGATTGACTTAGGAAATTCGATTGAAAGACAAGGTTACCAGTACCATTCTTGTAAAAATTTAGTATAATATACAGATGAAGAGGAGGAGCTCAATGAATCGCGTACATCTTATTTGCCATCCCGCATCCGGAGGTGGCAAAGGACAGAAAGTCTGGCAGGAAGTCAGCGATATTCTGTCTGATTTTCAAATGAATGTTGTCAGTTATTTTACGGATACGAACAATACCGCTGAACTGATTGTCCAACAAATTATGAATCGAAATCATACACCCCCTCTCAATCAATTAATCGTGATTGGTGGAGATGGGACATTACATGAAGTGGTGACCGCCTTAATGTTGATGGGCGAACGCCCACCCATTACATATATCGCAGCTGGTGGCGGAAATGACTTCCACCGTGTCTGGTCACCGGGCGCTAGTCCACGAGAAATGATTGAGCATATGATTTATGCCCGGGAACCGATTGAAGTGCCCCTCATTCATGAGCGCAATCGCATAGATGGTTCAGAATCAGTCTTTGTCAATAATCATGGCTTTGGTTTCGATGCTGCCGTTAATTATAATCGCCATAAACTCAGCGCGAATCCATCCATCAATCGATATGTTAGCGGTTCTCTGCAATACCGCATCGCTCTGGCATTGACCCTGCCTGAGATTCCGCATTTTCAAGTATCATTGAAGATGGATGAATCGGTGTATCATTTTGATAATGCGAGTTTGCTGACCGTGATGAATCACGCGTATTTGGGTGGCGGTCTGTTAATTGATAATACCGTCAATCCTGCAGCCAAAGAGATTGCCTTGGTAGTCTATCATGACATCACCTTCCGCTCGGTCCGAGATATTATCCCTCGAGTCTTACATTCCCATACGCATGACGAATCTCCTTATATAACGCAGCTTAAAGGGCAGAATTTGCATCTGACCATACATGATCCTGTTCGTGGTCAAGTGGACGGGGAGCCTTTAGTCAAATTACCTTATGAGTACGAATTTAATGTGGCTTCTTATCCCTTTTATTTGCCGGGAAAATAATCCGCCGACCTGCTCATGAGTCGGCGGGATGATATAGACACATCATAAAAATAATCTCAGAAAATATAAACTGACCCCCTAAAGTTGGACTTAAAAAACCAATTTTAGGGGGTAACTTTTCGAAAGCTATAAATATAACTATTATTAATCTTCAATGAATATATGCAGCTCGATTCCTAATTTTCGCTTTTTATAAATATTTTAACAGCACCAATTTCAGGTCCATAAAGTGACTTGTGAAACTTTAATTTTTTTATTAATTTAGTTTCTATTGACTCTCTTAATCTTTCATAATTACTAATTAAACCTCCTGTGTAAGTTAATAATTTTATATGAGGATGTAATTGCAAATGAACATTGATTAAATCTGAAAGATCATTACTCATTTCTTCTATGATAAAGTTAGCTTCGTAATCATCATTATTTACTAATTCTGTAAAAATATAACTTAAACTAGCAATCTTTGTTCTATTATTGTTTAGTTCTTTGGCGACAAACGTAATAATGTCATAATCATTTACTAAATTACAGTTTGATTTTACTAGAGAATACAATTTGGTTTTTGGACGTCTTCCATCGACTTGCATAGAATACAACTGTAATATTCTTTTTCCTAACCAATAACCACTTCCTTCATCTCCAATCATATAACCCCAACCACCACTACGATAAATATGGTCATTCACTTTTGATAAACAAATTGCCCCGGTACCAGATATCAATAAAATTCCATCTTTCCCACTAAGTGCACCTTCCAAAGCCACCTCGGCATCGCTAAACAATTTATACTTATAGACAAGTTCTTGGCTAAAAAAAGCCTCTATTTTCAACCTCATACTACTATCATTACCATAGCCGGCCATACCGACGGAAACACCGTCAATTATATTATGTTCAGGCAAACATTTTTCTAATTTACCTATTCCCTGATTTAATATATTACGCGCATCTTTTAGGGGCACATGTAATAAATGTATACTAGGCATCTTGATATTTTTTATTATCCTATAGTCATTAATTCCATTATACTCAATCAAACTAAAAGAAGTGGAGGTCCCTCCAGCATCTATTCCAATGTAATATTCCATTATTCTTCACCTTTGAATATTTTTAATGCTCTTAAGACGTGACCATTTGATTTTTTTAATAAATTATCAACTTCATCAAAATTTAGGTTAGAAGCTTTCATTAGAATGGCATGTTTTACACTGTGATTTGATTCTTCAAATAAATTTTCTGCTTGTTCAATTGTGATATTAGTGATATCTTGTATCATATTGATGCTACGCAAATATAGTTTTTCATTTGAAGATTTTACATCTACCATATAATTTTTATAAACTTTTCCTAATTTGATCATAGAGGCTGTCGAAATCATATTTAATACCATTTTTTGAGCTGTCCCGGCCTTCATTCTTGTGGATCCAGCAATTACTTCAGGACCCGTTTCAACTTCGATAGGACAATCAGCTACATTGCCTATTTCACTATATTTCACACAAGCGATGCTTGCGGTACTGGCTCCAATTGAATTAGCATAATTAAGAGCCCCAATAACATAGGGTGTGCGACCACTTGCCGCTATACCAATAACTATATCCTCAGTACTCACATGATGTTTTTTTAAATCATGAGCTCCTCTATCAGGATTATCCTCTACTCCTTCTTTAGCACGGAATATTGCCTCTGTTCCTCCAGCAATGATGGCTTGAAATAATTCTGAAGGAACCCCATAGGTTGGGGGACATTCTGATGCATCAAGAACTCCTAGTCTACCAGATGTTCCGGCGCCAACATAAAAAACTCGTCCACCATTTTGAATGATTTGTACGACAACATTTACAACTTTTTCAATCGCTTGTAACTCTTTTTCAACTTGGACAGCTACTAATTTATCTTCATTATTAATGAGTTCTAAAATACCTAGGGTTGATTCAGAATCAATTTCAGCTGTACGAGTATTATTTTTTTCAGTTGAAAGATGATTTATTGATTGTTCTTTTTTCATTTATTCACCCTCTTTATACTTTTTTATATACTTATATGTTTGATCTAAAGGTTTAACAATCTCATCATAGTATTTAGAAGCGTATGAATGGAACAAAAGATCAATTATATAAAATTGAGCGTGCAGAGATGATGAAGCAGAACTTCTGACAATTGGCTCTTCTGGATAAGCATGCTGAATAGCAATATCACTAATTTTTGCTAAAGTATTGCTACCAAACTGTGTCAAAGCAGTTGTTTTCATTTGTAAATCATTAGCAAGCGTTAATAATTCAATTACTTCATTGGTTTCACCAGTATTAGAAACACCAATAAAAAGACTCTCATCATTTTGAGATGCCATGCTAGCAATTAGTGAATGACAATCATGTTGAGTTATTACTAATTTTCCAATTCGATTAAATTTTTGACTAAAATTAAGAGCGGACAAATAAGAAGAACCAATTCCAAAAATGTATATAACATGCGTTTCATGTATCTCTTGCACAACCTTTTGTATTTTTTCCTCATCTACTAATTCCATTGTCTCATTTAACGTTTGCTGAATATTATTAAAAAGTACTTTCTTAACGGTTTCTACATTCGCATCTTGCTTAATATCACTATACTTATCCGGTTGTATAGCATTTGAACTCTTTGATATTAAAAGTTTTAACTGTGGAAAACCTGTTAACCCTACTTTTTTACTTAATCGAATAACTGAAGCAGCGCTTGTAAGTGATACTTCTCCTAATTCCATAGCGGTCATATTCAAAATTTTTTGTGGATTTTCAAGTATTGTTTCAATAATTTTTTCTTCGCTCTTTGTTCCATTCGGCTTTAAATTTTTTAATACATGTAAAATATTCATATTATTATTCATTATATTATACTTTCTGAAACTTAAATTTTTGCCATGGTTTAATATAATCTAATAAAAAGATTTCACTGTCAGCTATTCTTCCTACAACATTACTTTTTCCACTATTCCTCATGTCACTCAGCGCTACTTGTAACTCTCCAGCATAATGACCATATTCACTGCTTTCAATAATTATGTCGCCACGTTTAATGTCTTCCGGTACATTATGAGCAGGGAAGTAATGTTCTTTAAATTTGACTCGACTTTGGGTTGAACGAATTAAATTAGGACTAATATCACCACGATTAAAATGAAGTGTTTCAAATAATATTTTAGATTCTACATCGGAAATTTCTGTCAAAACATCCAAGTTGAACGTAACATATCTTAAATCTAACTCACCAAGTGCCTCAACTTCGGTATCAGTAGGATAACAATTTGATATAATAACATCATCAATCAGATCAATAGCTAAATAATATTTCATTTGTACTTCTAAAGGTAATTCCCGATGGATTTCTAATGTTGGTAAACCATCTGTTACAGGCCAAGGACCAAATGTATTTTTATTTTGGCTTGTAATAAAAGCCGCAGTGCTAATACCATATTTATTGAAACGATTAGTACATTCAAAAAAATGTTCCTCTGTTAATCCTGAATATTGATGCGGATAAAAATTGTGACACCCTATTAAATTATATTTATTTGGTTGGTAATCCATTATGGTATCAATCATATGAACATTATTGCTCATATTTATTTCTATTTTTAAGTCTTGTTCATTATAAGTCATTAGGGACTCTTCTAATCCAGTAAATCCAATATCCAATCTTACACCATCAGCATGAATCTCTTTAAAAAATCGCAAATCATTATAACTAATTCCCAACTGGTCAAATACTCGTGGAGCTATATCCATAATAACTTCAAAACCTAAATTCTGAGCAAATTTATTGATTTTCGTAAAGTCTTGCTTTATTTTCTTCTTGCTTTCATTCACTGAGAGTAAGCATGAAAACACACGAGAAAAACCGTTTTTTGAAGCAATTTCCAAATATCTAAAAATTTCTTCTTGGGTTGTTTTCTCTGGGTAAATAGATATACCTAATCTTCTCATAATATCCCTCTTTCAAATAAGCGCCCATTAACGGGCGCTTGTATTAAACTTTTTCTTCTTCTAATAATTGTTTATCATATGTTCTCACAAATGGATAGTACATTAAAACTGCTAAAATTGTTAATATAATATTTAAAACAGCTGCACGCCAATCATTATTGGTGGCTAAAAAAGCACCAATTGGTCCTGGTAGTGTCCATGGAGAACTAGCAACCACTTTATTAACCCAGCCCCATTGTGTTGCAAACCAGGCAATTGTAGCATTAATCATCGGTGCGATTATAAAAGGAATCATTAATGTGGGATTCATAACAATCGGTGCACCAAATACTAAAGGTTCATTGATATTGAATATTGCTGGTATTAAAGTTGTTTTTCCTAAAGTTTTAGCATAAGCTGATTTTGTTAACAACAAACAAATCGCTAAACCGATTGTTGCACCTGCTCCACCAATATAAATAAACCATTGATAAAAAGGTTCTGCAGCGATATTTTGAACTGTTTCACCAGAAACTAACGCTGTTGTATTTTGTTCAAGTAATACTAACCATAATGGACGTGCTAATGAGCCAACAATAGAAGCACCATGAATACCAAATACCCAGAAAAAGTTTGTAAGAAAAGTAAGCAATAAAACAGACCATAATGAATCTGAAGCAGAAATTAATGGTTGAATTAGCGTATTAATAATATTATGAACATCAATTTCAAGCCACATAGTAATTGTCGAAACTAATAATAATATAATCGCTGTAGGAGTCAATGCTTCGAATGATCTTGCAACGGATTGAGGCACTTGTTCAGGCATCGAAATTTTAAATCCACTTGTTTGAGTAAATCGATAAATTTCTACTGCAATAAATGCTGAAATAATACCAATAAACATACCTCCAGATCCTAAATTAGGCATAGGCATGACGAAACCTGTAGGTATTTGTTCTAAGTAGGTTGCTAACTCTTCGTTGTTTGTTGCCAATGCTTGAATTCCTTCCGATACTTCAGGAACCAAACGAGGTATGATTGTTAATAAATATGCCAATTCTGATAAAATAGCACCAGATAACGGATCTAAGTCATATGAACGAGAAAGAGAATCCCCTATTCCGAACACAGCGTATAAAGTCATAATATACATCGACATACGATATGGTAGTAATATTTTAAATTGATGTTCCATAATCCATTGAGTGAATCCCCAATTCTCGGGGAGTGAATTAGGTAAAAAAGCAATAACCATGAACATGGAAGCTACAATTATAATTGGTAAGGTTGCTACAATACCATCACGAATGGCCTTTAGATGTCGCTGTTCGCCAAGACGGGCCATTGGTGTAGAGAAATGTTTATCTATAAAATTTGCAAATTTATCAAACATTTTTATTCCTCCTAGTTAAAAAGTTCTGGTGCTTCTTCTAGTATTTGTTTGTACAAAAATTCTCCTCCAATCGGCGAATAGCCTCTTGGTGAAATTAGTAGTGTTTTAACACCGACTGTATCGCCAATTTTTTTTAAATCATCAAAACGATGCCTAATCTGAGGCGCAACCAAAGCAAGTGAATAATCTTTTTTTATTTCATCCTCAAAAGCACTAGAACTTGTTTCGTGAACCTCAAGTGTGACTCCATGCTCTTGTGCTGCTTTTTGTAGAGATTTTGCTGCGATTGCCGAGGACATTCCGCCTGCACATGCTAGTAATATTTTCATAATAACCTCCTAAATAATAATCCCTAAATAATAACTGATAAACATAAATAACGTAAATAAAAAAATAAAAAGAACAAGAATATAAAACCACTTATCATGAGGTCGGTCTAATTGTTTGACTAGAATAATCTTGCTAATGAAATAGCCAATTCCTAAGCTCAATATTAATATAAAAATGAACGTTAATTCAGTAGGCACAGATTCAATAATAATCATAGATACTGGTAGCGCAATAAAAATAAAACCAATAAGATAGATCGCATTAAGCATATTAAATTGATTTTTATTCGTTCTTTTCATTGACTTTGTATTCCAATTCTTGGATTCTAATGTTTTGCTTGATAAACAGATTTGCTAAATCTCTAACTTCTACAGCTGACATTAAGTGATCTTGAGCATGCACGAACAACATAGTGATTTCAATTTGCTTTCCATTCACTTCATCTGTAATTAATTGAGTTTGTGTATTGTGTGCTTCCTTCAATGATTCATCAGCCTCTTTTAATAACTTCTTAGCTTGTTCAAAATTACCTACGAATGATTCATTGATTGCTTCATACGCTAATGCTTTCCCATTACCACTCTTTGCTATAATTTGAAAAATTATCTCCTCCATTTTATCCCTCCTTTTTTGATAACGCTTTCTTATATAATTGTAGCAAATTAATTTTGTTTTTGAAAGTAAAATTCAATATTTATTTATATTTTTGAATTATTATTTCAATCTAGAGTTGAATACTAAACTAGCTAGTTTTTCTATTCTTCTATAATCATTACTTTTTCGAAATATCAGTATAGAAATAACACTATTTTATTTGTCTATCTAATTTTTAGTAATTAAAATATCCAATATAAAAATGACGGCTAATTTTAGCCGTCATAGTGTCGATTACTTTTCAATAACAATAATATATTTCCACACAAAAATTTCATCTAAAACCGGTTAGTCTTTAATTGTTTGCGGATAATCGGGACAATGATCGGTTCCAATATAAAGAAAAAGACCGCATTGCCGATACCGTGTAACAAATCAAAATATAAACCATTCAAATAATAGGCGAGGAAACTACTCATATCATAAAAGAGATAATTGAGATAAGAAATCACCAAGCCATAGATAATCCCTGTTATCCCGGCCCACAAAGCAAAAGCGGTCCGATGAGGGATTGATCCATAGCGATAAAGTGGCTTCATTAATGCCGTTAATAAAACAATCACTGCAAAGGATACGATTTGCATGATTACCCAAGGCCCCATACCAAGGAACACATTGGATAAGATTAAAGATAAGACGGCTACCACAAGTCCGTCTAAGGTTCCGATGGTTAAAGTTATGATGATTAACATAGTGGTGACGGGTTGAATATTTGGCAAGAAAGGTAAGGCAAAACCCAATCGTCCAACCGTCACAAACGCTGTTAAGACGGATAATAAGGCGATGCGTTTCACTGTAAAGTAACTTTTCTTAGAAGTCACTATCTTCCAGTTTCCACTCTACTAAATCACCTTCAGCCAACTCATAGTCTCCTGCCCCCACCGTTGCCATCTCACCATTGACATCATATAACCAATACCGTCCTGCATCAACGTCTTGTTCATGGGAATCGATAGAAGTAATCATCCCATCAGAATATTCGATGTCAAAATATTCTTCCATGGCTTCCATTAAGGTCGTTCCTTCTTGAACAATTACTTCTTGGCTAAGTTCTGATTGTTCTTCCCCATCAATAATAATAGAGATGGTCGCCGTTACTTCCTCACCATCTTCTGCTGAAATGGCCGATTCTTCAGATTCCTCCGCGACAGATTCTGTTTCTTGGGGTTCTTCTAGTGTGGAAATAGATTCTTCAGTGACGGATTCTGTGACCACCTCTTCACTGGTCGTTTCTGTGTCATTTGCATCATTCGTACAAGCTGCTAATAAAGTAGTTGATGCCAGTAATAATACCCAGTGGCGGATAGATTTCAAATTCATTTTGTTTTTCATTGTTAATGTCTCCTTTTGCTTTCGTTTTTCACTTTTTAGACTCCCTAAAATAGTGTGTGATAGATTGCCTTTCAAGCTGTCACTCGGAGCAAATAGAGTAAATAAATAGCCTATGCTCCAAACATAGACTTCTTCATGTCGCTGTTTTTACCACGAAACAGTCCATGTGCGATATCAGCAAACTAAAGTAAAGCTCTGGCTCCATATTGATCGTATGTTTACAGTGGCGGGTCCGCGTTGGAATTTAACCAAACTTCCATACTTTAGCTGTCTTTGAATGGTAATTTATCCTATATTTCATAAAACCTTGTATATTGAGTTCTCAATTACATGTTGATTTATCAAATAAAACATCAGTTATTCTAAACAAAATCATTTATATTGATTTTCTAAATCTCTGCCTCCTTTCTTATATATTAACGAAATACTTTTCCGCTTCTCTCATAAAGAACATCCTCACGATTAGCTCGATGATTCGCTACTCGTGCAGTTGCAAAAAAGTAGTCCGATAAACGATTGATAAACTTTTGTACATGCGGATTTTCTATGGATTCTACTCGGTTCGTTTCATATGACTGATTTTCTTCACTTTCTTTTAAATAGCGATTAAATTTAACAATCACACGCTCTGCTCGTCTAGTTACTGTTCGACAAAAATGAAGTTCAGAAGCTAAACGAGTTCCACCCGGTAATATAAATGACTCCAATGGCTTTGGTTCTACCGCATATTCATCTATTAAGCCTTCCAACCAATCCACAGGTTCCTGTGACATACGATATGGTGCTTTTTCAGAATTAGACGTTGCCAAGTCATTACCACAATCAAATAAATATTGTTGAATAAGTTGCAATTCTTCAATCAGTTCTGGCCAAGCTTCTTGAGAACTAGCAGCTAATCCCACCACACTATTTAATTCATCAATCGTACCGTAAGCATCTACACGCTCAGAATCTTTCGCGACAGTGAGATTACCAATAATTTTCGTTTGTCCTTTATCACCAACACGTGTATATATTTTCATTCAGTCATCCTCCAATACTGTTCTTTATTTCATATTTTGTCTTATTTCGTCAATTTCATTTGAAAACTGAGGAATAATTGGCTCAAAATAAATACCTAATTTTTGATCACGTTTCACTGTCAAGCTATGTTGAATCGCTTTTTCTACATAACCTGAACTACGAATTACCGCTTCTTTTATATTCAGATTCAATAGATAATATGCAGCAAGTAAGCTAACTGTAACATCTCCTACACCTTTGAACCAAGTTTCTTCTTTCGCATGCATGTGATAATAACCTGGTATTTCTTGACTATAGACATAGTATCCAATCTCATCATCTTTTTTTTCAATATTCTTAGTCACACCAGTTAATACAACATTTTTAGCGCCTAAATCGATTAATTGCTGACAAATTATTGGATAATCACTTGGTCCAAGCTCTTCTGAATAAGAATACCCTGTGATTAAACAAGCTTCGGTCAAGTTAGGAACAATGACGTCTGCATATTTTACTAAACGACGAAATTGACTCGGAAAATCTTCACTAAATCCAGCATATAATTCACCAAAGTCAGCCATGATTGGATCAATTATTACCGGTAATTCGTAGTTTATCGATTCAAGATATTTAATCGTTGTCGTGATTTGTTCACTAGTAGCATAATACCCAGTTAAACAACCTTTGAATTGAATATCGAGTTCCTTCCAATGATTTAATAATTTATCAAAAGAATCTTCTAAATAGTGTTTCACTAAACCCGAATAGCCCAAAGTATGGGTTGATAATAATAAAGTTGGTAACATCACTACTTCGTATTGTGCTGCGGCCAATAGCGGTAAATTGGACATTCCCGCTACTTTAGCTGCACCTGGTAAATCATTAATTACTAATACTTGTTCGCTCATGTTTAAATGTCTCCTCTTTACAAATTAGATGAAGATAAAACAATTTTTCTTTATTATTTAATTGAGTAATTTATCAAATTATTCAAAAATATAATGCTCATTAAATTAATAAAAGAAGAAATATCTTTCATAACTAATACGAATAAAACTTATATTGATTTCTTGGAACATTAAGACTCACTAGAATGTCATATAAAGTATTGATTGGGGCTTGATTCATATTTTCTTGATTAGTAACAAGGTAAACAGGGTCTTTACTAACTACTGTTTCAATTACTATGATATCTCCATTTTCTATTTCTTTCTCTAAGCGGCCTAAACGTAAAACACCTACGCATTGCCTATTTAATACTGCTTCATGTACCACTTCATCACTATTAGTATCAATGACATTAATAGAATGACTTAGATAAGGAAATGTATTGGCACTTTGATAAAAATCACTTTCATCAATAAGTAATGGGTACTTCTGGATATAATCCTCAGTCGTCAAATCTGATTGATAAATATCTTTACCAACACAAATCCCAATCGCTTCATGTCCAATCTGAACTGATTTAAACGATTTTGGTAACACACTTCCCGATATTATTCCTATATCTATGCTATTTTTCAATAATTTATTAACAGTCTCCTGATTATTAGACGCATTTAATTTAAAGGAGATCCCAGGGTAAGTCCATCTCATTTTAGAGATCGCTGGAATAAAATATTTATAGCAATAATAATCATGCCCTTGAAGAGTCAATTGATAAGAATCTTTACTTAGGAAAGAAATCTTTGAAATTTCATTAACTTCTTTTTTTATATTCAGGCTATGATTATATAACTTTACTCCTGCCTCTGTTAATTGATACTGTCCTTCTTTACGATTCAATAACATCACATTTAAATCTTCTTCTAAACTTTGAATATGCTTTGAGACGGTAGGCTGTGAGTAATTTAACTTGATTGCTGCTCTAGAATAATTTAGCTCCTCCGCAACTACTAAAAATGTTTGGAGTTTCTTTATATCCATCAAAAAACACCTACTCTACTATGTGATTATAAATCTATTATACTAACTTATGGAAGCACTTACATAAAATTGTGGTTAATTTTTGATGAGTAATTTAAAAACTATTAGTAGTGCTTGTATCATAGTCAGTGATTGTTTCTGGATCATCTTCCACTCTCGCAATGGCATACTTGCTCCCTATCGCCGTCAAAATAATTACCACAATGAGGGTAGAATAATTCAGTACTGCCCATTGCCCATAATCAAAAGCGGAAACTCCTAGAACACTAAACATAAAGGCTCCACAAGTGTTCCAAGGAACTAATGGTGATGTCAATGTTCCTCCTGTTTCAAGAACAAGTGATAGAGTCTTTGGATGCAATCCTCTATTTTGATAGGTTTTTGCGAACATACGACCGGGAATGACGACTGAAATATATTGTTCTGGCATTGTTAGATTACTAAAAATGCCAGTCCCTAAAGTTAAGACAACTAAACCAGTCATTGACTGAACATTTCTTAATAATCTATGAACTATGACATCTAACTGGCCTGTTTCTTCCATAATACCGCCAAACATCATTGCAATGATTGTTAAGGAAATCGAATACATCATTCCTTCAAGACCCCCAGCGGTGAGTAAACTATCAATTGCTTCTACACCAGTTTCACTGACATAACCATACATACTTGCATTAAGAACATCACCTAAGTTTGCTCCCTGAAAAATCGGAGCAAAAAACATTCCAAGCACGGCCCCCAAGAATATTCCTGGAATTGCTGGCATTTTTTTTGAAACTAAAATAATGACGATAATAGGTGGTAATAATAACCATGGGGTAATATAAAAATTTGACTCAATCCCCTCAATAAGTATATCGATACTACTTAAATCAGCATTACCGTCCCCATATCGAAAGCCAAGAACTAAGAAAAAAATGATACTGAAAACATATGAAATACTGTTAGATGCTAACATATGTTTAGCATGAGTAAATACATCCGTTCCAGACATCGCTGGTGCTAAATTAGTCGTATCACTTAAAGGTGACATTTTGTCACCGAAATAAGCTCCAGATATTATTGCCCCAGCAGCCACTGGCGCTGGAATTCCTAAGCCTCTTGCCACTCCCATTAGAGCGATTCCAATTGTTCCAGCTGTCCCCCAAGAGGAGCCTGTAGCTAACGAAGTTATCGAGGCTATTATCACTGTCGTTACTAAGAAATATGTTGGGCTAATCACCTGTAAACCGTAATATATCATAGCTGGTACAACTCCTGATAAGACCCATGTACCTATTAAGACACCAATCACAGCTAAGATAATGATCGATTGAAGGGCTTTGGTAATGCCATTTACCATTGCACCTTCAATTTCGAACCATTGATAACCTAAACGTATAGCCATTAAAGAAGCAAAGGCAGTTCCTATTAACATAGGAATATGTGGATCAGCATCAAATAATATGATTGCTGTTGCCATTATAATAATCAAGAGAGAAAACGTAATGATTGCCTCATGTAGATAGGGTTTACGTTTCTGATTCATTGTTAATTCTCCTTTTCTCATAGTGAATTGACCACTTGAGTAACTAGAGGGAATAATATTAAATTAATCTTTCCCTTCCTCATCCTCTAAAGGAAAATTATCAATCTCTTCATCTAAAGCATCTGACAATGGTTGATATCTTAAAGACTTTGCTAAGAGTTTCATTGCAAAACGTTCGTGTTTCAATGACAATACACCTAAAGAAGACATAATATAATCATGATCAAGAAGAATTACCGGCTCACTTTTAGGTAACATCTGTAAGGAATCTTTACTAGCCTTAATAGACGATAAGATATCTCTACCATTTTCTAATTGAGTTAATGCACCGCCAGTTCCTATAACATATTGGACATTACTTAAATCTTTACCTTGAGCAAGTGTGCCTCTTCCTGAAGGTCCATAAACGTATCGAATTGATCCAACATGTCGATTGATTGCAGTTTTCGTAGCTACTTCAGCTAATTTTTCTACAAATGCTTTTTCATAATCGTTTTTAGGAATTCCATTATAATCTGTTCGAATAGCTTCTAAATCAAAGCCTTCCTCAACCAATTTCTCCTCACCGTAAAGCTCAATCACTCTTTCTAAGTTGACATACAAACCGATATCACCTTCAACAGTGCGCTTAGCCTTCGGTTCGGGGGCAACTGAAATTTGATCAAACATAGCCGATCCTTCTGTGACTGAATGGATATCTGTTGTTGCACCTCCCACATCCACAACAACGACATCTCCAATGTATTTTTCAAATAATTGAGCAATATTCATCACTGATCCTGGAGTCGGAGTTACATTTCCATTAACCATCTCATAAATATGTTCCATTCCTGGTGCATGAATGATATGTTTTTCAAAAGCATCTTGGATTACTGCTCTAGTCGGTTCAATATTCAAATCATCAATTCTTGGATAAACATTTTCAACAATAAATAAATCCTGTTGCGAATCTTCAAAAATTAACTGAACTTCTTCTTGATTCTCAATATTCCCTGCATAAATTACTGGAATTGATAAATTAAGTTCTCGGATTTTTTCACTGTTATCCAGGCCGGTATCCCGCTCTCCATAATCAACACCACCGGCAATTAAAATGATATTCGGATTTTCTTCTTGTATTTTATGTAAATCTGTACGACGCAGCTTGCCGGCAGTGACCATACGGATCACTGCACCGGCACCTAGAGCTGCTTCTTTAGCGGCACGAGCAGTCATATCGAAGACTAAGCCGTGTACCGTCATTTTTAAACCACCAGCTGCACTCGAACTTGCGAATAATTCACTATATTCAAGTTTTTCAATTCCTAATTTCTGTTTTAAATCCTGAATACTTTCTTCAATACCTATTCGCACATCGCCAGCCTCTACAGACGTAGTTGCTTGACCTTGACCAATAAAGACCGGCTCAGAGGACTGTCCATAGAGTCCATTAAAGGCACTCACCACTGTAGTAGTCGAACCTATTTCGGCTACTAATATATCAATCCTCATAATAATTAGTCCTTTCTTTTTTCAATTTCCCATCTAGCCTCAACTAACGCAGTCGCTACTTGGTCGCCATTACTTCCTCGTCCAAATCCTGCATCCATTCCATTTTTCACAGCGATTTCAGGGATTACTTGCGTTCCACCTGCTACTAATACTAATTTGTCACGAACACCTTTTTCCACACATAAATCATTAATACGACGCATGTTTTTATAGTGAATATCATCATGTGAAATAATTGTAGAAGCCATAATACCATCTGCATTCAATTCAATTGCAGCATCGACAATTTTTTCAACTGGAACACTCGTTCCTAAATATTCAACTTTCATTCCATATTTTTCAATACCGCCATGCTTAATATCGATAATTTCACGGAGTCCTACCGAGTGCTCATCTTCTCCAACTGTACCAGCAACTAATAACATTGGCTTACGTTTCACATCAGCACGAATTTCATCCTCAGATAACATCTTCGGTTCTTCTGGAATTACTAATGTCTCTTTGTCAATCGCAAATGGTACGATACCTTTCATCTCAATTCGTGTTCCTTCAGCGTTTTGTAAGACTTCAGTGTTGATAACTTCACATTCTTCTAACCCCATTTTCTTACCTATCTCAAGTGCTGTAAATTGAGCTACACGTTTTGATTCAGGTAACATAAACGTCATAAGAACAACACCATCACCTGCCCATTCAGCTTCAGGTTTAATTTGTCCATCTTCACGATATGGTTTTGATTCTTCGAGACGAATATTTACATTATCTGTTTCATCTAATTCATCTATATATACAATTTTATCTGGATCTTCTAGTGTTGACCCTCCGATAAGAGAGGACGGATCATCAACTGCTTCTTCATCATATTGAGCCACATTGTTATATCCATAGTGAGCTGTAACTGGCGCTAAATAATCTTCGTCTCTTTTATAAACTGAGCCTGCTCCTATTCCACCATTGATTTCACGGCTGATCCCATCTTCATTACGTTCTGGGAATTCACCTGAATCAACAAACATTCCATTTTCTACTGCTTGGAAATAACCGCCTTGTTCAATAATTGCTTCTAAGAAAAGAACAGAACGTTCTTGAATTTCACGTGCTTTTTCTCTAAGAGGACCGTCATCTTTTAATTCTAATAAATCATTTAATCCGTCTAGACCTTGGAAGACTTGTTTGGCAGTGTCTACCGCTTCTACGTTATAAATATGCCATGGAACATTACGACCTTCATCTGGTGTAATTGTTGATTGAATATCTGCACTCGTTAATTTTGAGATTAATAAGTTTAAGGTATGAGTGACTGTTGCTTCACGCGTGGATGATTCCATATATTTCGTATTTTGCTGTGCACGCATTCTGTATTTATCAAAGAACTCACGCAATGCCACAGCGTATGGTAAATCAATCGCCATAGAAGGTGCAGGCGGTGCTGTTGGTGGCACTGTTGACAAGCATATATTCGAATCGCTAATTCCGACTTTACTTGATACTCCGGTGTTAATTGCATGCTGTACCATCAGCTCAGGCATGACTTTCCAAGCTTCACGAGCTGTCGCATTGGCATTATGCGCCCCATCAATTTGGGCAATTCCAGCCCAAGCCATAACATTTTTCGCTTCACACGCATCAACGAATGAACGAACCATATTAATGTTACGGTATAAAACATTATATTGTGGGTCCTGATGAGCCCCGTTGACTCCTTCTTCAGCAAACATAACTGCAATTTCTGGACCAGCAATTCCCGAGATATAACTATGATAATTTATTGGACGTCCAACTTCTTCTTCAATTAAATCTAAGGCTTTTCTTTGAGCTCGGACTTGTTTGCGAGTAATTGGAACACCACCCACCCCTTGGGGTGTTCCTTCAATTAACCCTTCGAAGTGAGACTGTCCAGCGGTACGAATAACCATAATATGATCTGCACCATGCCAAGCTGTCATCCGCATACGTCGAATATCATCTTCAAAACGACCAGATGCTATCTCTGTAGTAATAGATGGAATACCTTGTGGATCAATATTGTTAAAATATTTTGCTGACGGAAGCGGAACATAGTTCTTTAATGGTTCTGCCATATCCTTGTACTCAAACTTATGCATTTGATAGTTTGGTACCGGTGTACGCCAAACCCAGCCCCTCCGTTTGGGGCGATAATCTTCTAAGTTTTCTAGGATTTTATTTATATCTATTTTTTTATCTTTTTCTAATTTATAATCAGTCATCTTTTTCTACCCCTCCAAATAGACTTTCAACTTGATCCCAATATTTACCTTCAGCTAATGCTAAGCCTGTTTCACGGATGGAAGCATTATTTTCTTTTGCAATACGATAAACGATATGACCTGCACCCTTTGACATCAATTCATATTTCATTACTTGATCTACAATAGCTGTCGCCTCTGTAGACGAAAAGCCCATCCGCATAATAACAGACCGCTCAATCGAAGGTGATGTATATTCATGTCCCATCTTCAATAATGGCTCGATAATTTCGTCAATTAATTCCCAGAATTTATCTTTTAATTCTTCATTTGATAAATCCACAAGATGTGCTCTTGCTTCTTCAAAATTTTTCGTTTGATCCATTTTAACTCTCCTTTTCATTTGTTAATTCTTCAATAAATTGTTTTACTGTTTTTACACTGTCATTAATTTCTTCAGCTAAAAATTGTAATTCTTCATCAGTAAAGTTCTGTGTTGATTGAGCTAACGCTACTTTTATCCGCGAACGTTTTGGCCGTCTTAAATCCAATTCACGAGCTTTTATTAATGATGGATGCTCTGGAAGCACAATTGATTCTCCAGGTACTTCATCATCCGGATCCCCAAAATATATTTTAATGCCATTATCAAGTGCAAAACTTAATTGGGACTGAACATTTTTTCCAGCACCGGTATATTCAGTTTCTTGAACTAAGATAATTTGATCTTCGTCCATTTCTTGCGCTAATGCGAATGCTGCTGCTAATGAAGTATTCCCCGCTGGACCTTTTTCAAGTCCTTCAACCCATGACATTGCTTCCGTAATAAAGAAGACTTCGCCTTGTTTAACTAATACATATTGATCCATATAACGCAATGGTCTGGCTGCTGAACGTGGTACATCAGAGCGATCTGGATTAGTCGAGAACGGAATGCCGAAACCAGTGTGTCCCGTTGTGAATGACTTACGGTTGAAGTCTTTATCAGAAGCCATATGTAAACCTGATAAGTCAACACTTGCTGCTACAATTTTTGTTTCTGTGTTTCCAGCCTTTTTTAATCCTCGAGCTGTCCCGGTCAAGTTTCCTCCACCAGCATTTGTAACCACTACCACATCAGGCTGTTGACCAACTTGTTCATCAAATTGGTTTTTAATTTCATAACCTAACGTTTCGACGCCTGCAATTCCAAACGGAGTATACAATGACGCATTAAAGTAACCTGTTTCTTCAATAATTTTTAAGAATTGATAAAATAATTCTGGGCCAACAGTTAATTGAACCACTTCTGCACCAAGTGCCTCACATTTACGTGCTTTTTCAACTATTTCTGGTTGCCCAACTTCATTCGAATCAAAACATTCTTGGACAACGATACAATTTAAGCCTAGTTTTGCAGCGTGAGCGGCAACTGCTGCTCCATAATTTCCACTCGTTGCAGTAACGACTCCTTTATAGCCTAATTTTTTTGCATGATAACAAGAAATTGAAGCTCTTCTGTCTTTAAAACTTCCTGAAGCGTTAGCCGCTTCATCTTTAACAAAAATCCGAGCTCCTTTTCCTTCTGGTGCATATTTTCGTGCTAATTTGGTGAGATTCTTTAACTCAATAATAGGAGTATTTCCGACACCTAATTCTCTTTGAATTTCTACCATTTCATCAATACTGTATGCAGCGGACTCCATCATATGTTCATAATCAAAGGTCACACCCTGACCTTCAAAGTCATCATAATTGATTCGAAGAGAGTCATTCATAATTTGGGAATTTCTACCCATTACTGCTTCATAACTATTGTCAATCATTCCCTCATTCTCCTTTCAATTCTGATGCGAGCATTTTATGTATTTCTGTTATTTCTGGTATATAATCTCCAAAAGAGTGTGTAAATTTCGGTTGGATTTCAACTAATTTGCCAGAAGTTTGACGACCTGTTACTGTTTCAATTGTCACTTCATCCCCAATTTCAGCTTCTTCTAATAAATATCCTTTTACCCACATAACTAAAGGAGTTCTACTTGTATCTTCTGGTACTTGAGGTGCTCTTTGATCTGCTGATAATACTCTCGATGAAATTTGCACCCATTCGCCTTTATTTGCCAATGTTACTCCTCCTTTTTTATTTAACTATTTTTTTATATTCTTTAATTTGATCACGAAAATCACCGATAATTGCATGTGGTATTGGTAGATCAATCATTGTTTTTAATCCTGGATCAGCATTAATTATTTTAGGAATCATGTTAACAAGCATTGCAATCGTACCTAAACCACCTTCGATTTCTGGTGTATTGATTAAATTAACTTTTGGCGAACCATCAATAATCACATAATCTCCAGTATCTACTCCTACCTGTTCTGGTTCAATTTGTTGAGGATGTTCTAAATTGAAGAATTCTTGTCCGTCAACCATCCCTTTCGCTGTCATAAATACACCAGCTACTTGACCTGCTTTGGCGAATCCATAAGGCGACTTACGATCAACATCAGTAACAATTGCTTCCATATCAGTAGACATCTCACTTAATTCGACACCTAATGCATCGGCCATCATGTGAATGGATTCTTCGAATCCAACATGTCCTGCCATCTCGCCGGCTTCTTTCCGTCTATTAAATTCATTCAATTCCAATCCGATTCCTTGTTCTTCCATGACTGCTTCGCCAAATGGTGAAAGTGAATTGATACGTTTTGAAGTAATATGTTTAATATCAATTAAGGCACCAGTCATTACCAAGACCAACAAATCCATAATATGACCTGGATTTATTCCAGTTCCTAGAACCGAAACGCCATTTTCTGTAGCTAATTGATCTATTTCTTCAGCTAATTCTGGATTCTGAGCTTTTGGATATGCCATTTCCTCAGCACTCGAAATGACATTCATTTTATTTTCTACAATTAATTTTATTTTTTCGAAATTTCCTTTAACATAAGAATCCGTACATAAAATTACAACATCGGCATACTCAGGTTTAATGTAATCATCTGTTGATCCAACTTTAATGTCTTCTTTATCAGGAAATTCTTGTCCTAATACTTCAAAAAGACCCTTCCCTACTTTTGCGCCAATATCAATGGCTCCTACGATATCAACACCTTTTTTCTGTAATAAGGTTTTGGCAACACCGCCACCCATTGCTCCAAGACCCCAAATAATAACTTTTACGTTTTCCATATTATTTCCTCCTTTTAAATGAATACTTTTTTTACATATTGACTAGTGAAGACGCTAAGTAATGATCCATAGGACAAATCAAATAAAATTTCATCACCTAACTGATAATCATCACTCGCTTGAGTAAAGTCTAAAATCAAATGATCAGAACTAGCACCAATAACTTCTAACCGCGAATCTTTGGGTGTAATATTTGAGACATCGACATCTTGTTTACCAATTGCAACGATACCCCGCTTCATCATCCCCTTATCAATAAATGTTGGTCTTTGACCAAAAGCGTCTTGTCCAACTTTACCGATTGGCAAAGAAGGTTTGTCACGATATTCAATGATTTCTGCCTTTAATGTGAAGACATCTTGATACATATCTACTATATTTTTCCCATATGCGGTTTCTACACCTAAAACAAAAGCTTCACCTATTCTTAGCATATTAATCCCATCAGGAATCCCTTCATTTTCTTCATCTAGCAGATAAAGAGTACTAGAATTTCCTCCTGAAATAATTTCTAAATCCACACCATGTTTTTTTGTAAGTCGTTGTTTGTGTTGAGTTAATTGTTCTAAAATACTATATTCTGGAATGATAGCTCCATAACACGTTAAATTTACCCCAATACCGATGAGCTGAACTGCTTCCATTTGAATAATTTCTGCTACATAACAATCTATCTCAGCTGTATCAAATACCCCCTCACGTAAATCACCTAAATCAATCATCAAAATAATTTGATGCGTCCTATTTACATCCTTTGCTGCTTGATTAATCGCGCGAATTGTTTCAATCTCTGAATTTAGACTGATATCGACGGTTTCAACTAATTCTTTTACTTCAGTTAACATGGGGATTCTTAGTAGCAATTTTTCTTTTGTTGTATTTTTTGGATAATTTTTAAAATTATCCAAACGTGAGTCCGCTAGATAATTTATGCTATTAATGGAGTCATACAGTACAACTAATTCCGGATGTGCACTAAATACTTTTGTGACTGCAGCGACTGTTATGCCTCTCGCTTGTAATTTTTCGCTTAAAAATGTCAAATTATGTTTTAATTTGGACATATCCACGATAACTTGTGGATTCTTCATTAAAACGCCCCTTTCTAAGACTGCATATTTTAACCTGATAACAGTGATTTAGGTTTTAATTCTGTTACCAAAACGCCTGTAAGTATTAATCCAGCTCCTAATAAGGTTTGCCCACTAGGCATTTCATTCATAATCACAACAGCAAAGAGTAAAGCAAAAATTGATTCTGTAGACATAATGAGAACCGTTTCAGTTTCTGAAGTGTACTGTTGTGAATAAGTTTGTAGAAGAAATGCGATCATAGTACAAAATAGAGTTAAATATAATACTGATACATTAGCTATATGATTATTTGTTACTAATGGTGCTTTTTCTATTAAAGCTATTAGAACAGCACAAAGACCTGTTACAGTTAATTGAATGGTGGTCAAAACCATCACGTTTTCCTCTTTAGCAAATTTATCTGTAAAAAGGATGTGTAAAGCAAAGAATATCGCACTAATTAATGTCAACATATCCCCTAAGTTAATTGTTCCAAATCTTTCTGTTAGTGACATTACGGTAATCCCTGCCATAGCCATTATCGCTCCTAAATATTCACTGGATGCAATTTTTCTTTTCATAAATACCGAACTAATAAATGGAACTAAAATAACATTCAATGAAGTTAAAAACGCATTATTAGTTGCTGTTGTAAGTGACAAACCTTTCGTTTGAAAAGCATAAGCAGCATAAAGAACAATACCGAGAATTGTTCCTTTTAACCAAGTATTTTTTGCTGTTCTGAATAATTGTTTAAAATTTAACACAATCAAAATTTCAGCTGCTATGACATATCTTAAAGCGAGTAGTTGAAAAGGAGTATAAGCCATCATGGCAACTTGATTCATTGCAAAGCTTGATCCCCAAAGGAGAGCCATGATGACAAGTCCTAATCGTCCCATATTTCGTTTTGACATCTGATACTCTCCTTTAATTGAACTCTAGTTAACGCTTACATTTTTAAAAATAAATTTCCTCTATAAAATTATAAATTATACTTTATTTCGATTGAACATAAAGTAAAGAATTAAAGCTACTATAATACCGCCTACGCCTGTTACCAGATGCATCAAACTATCTGATAAAATCATCCATAAACTAACACCAACTGCTAAAAGAGGTATTAACATACCGCCAGGTACTTTGAATTCTCCCTCGTTCGAATATTCTGAACCTAATTCGCAATTTTTATTTTTTCTTCTTAAAGTAATTACCGCTAAGGCCGTAGGAATATACTGGAAGAAGTAGAACACAACACTAATGTCAACTAACGATTCAAATGAACCTGACATAACGAGACCAAAAGCGATTAAAGATGTGATAACGATTGAAGCAACTGGTGTGCCGTTCTTATTTTTCTTAGAGACTGCATTTGGCAGTAAGCCGTCATCAGCAATTGATTCTAATAATCGAGGACTATGAGTAGAATCACCGACATTTAAACCAACTAAAGAAATAATTGCCGCAATACTAACTAACCAAAACCCCCAAGATCCAACCATTTCGGCAAATGCATCCTGAATAGGGGTATTCGTTGTTAAAATATCCTCTCCAAGCATGGTTATTGTCGTTGAAATTAATAAAACATATAATACAGTGACAATGGCAAGAGATACTAAAATAGCTTTTGGCATATTATGCTTAGAATCTTGGACCTCGCCACCAATAATTGGCAATGATTCAAACCCAACGAAAGCATAGAAGACAATCATTGCTGTTGAAGCTAATGCAGATGAAAAAGTCGTATCCTCAGATACTTGGATAAATGGAGTCCAGTTACCGGCATCTATCCCTCCTTTTATAAAGAAAAGACCTATGAGTCCAACTGCTACGAAAGGTAATAATTTTGAAATGGTAACTATATTTGAAAAGCCTTTTACAACTTTAAGACCTCTTAAATTTAAAAACATAAAGAATAGAACAACAAAACCCGAAATTATTGTTTCATATCCTGAAAAAACTGAGAAAGTTGCCCCAAGTATTTGGCCTAAACCGCTAGCGGAAGCTGCCCAAACAGCTGTTACTGTAAACCAAGATAGAATTCCGATGACAAAAGCTGTTTTTTCACCATATGCTACTTTGGCATATGTATAAGCACCACCATTTTCTGATACATAACCTGCTACTTCTGCAAAACAAAGCGCTAATAGAAATACCAATAAAGCACTGAAAATCATAGCTAAAATTGATGAAGGTCCCAAATTCGTATATATATTTTTTGGTAATAAAAGTATTCCTGTCCCTAAAACTACATTAATTCCGTATAACGTAGCTTCCCGCAAATTAAACTGTGTATTCGTTTCAATTGTTTCAACTTTTATATTTTCAGATCTTTTTCCCATATATTTAAAATCCTCCTAAAATAATGACCCTATTCTGTATTCAACAAAACCTCCTCTTTTTATAATAAAAGCGCTTTCATTTATAAGTTAAGTATAACAAGAAATTATGCCAAAATTATTGATGTCAGGAATAGCTGTTATTCTTTATACGAATGGTTAGCGCTTTTAAATAAACATTGTCTTAATAATCACAATTAAGCAATATTTTAGTAAAATATTATTAAATGTTGAAACCAAAAATTCGATACTTAATAAAACTCTATAAAATATTTGTTTTATCAATGAAGAAAGAAACTTATGTCTTCTTGCCAAAGTAAAAATAAGGTGACAAAAAAGACGACCGAATACTCAGTCGCCTAATGCTTTAAAATCATCCGTTTATTTTTAAGAAATAAATACTCTATTTATTATAATGAGGCTATTATTTTGCTATTTCTTGGCCTGCAATCCGTCCGAAGGTAATAGCATCCGAAATAGCATTCCCACCTAAACGATTTTCCCCATGAATGACACCCGTTACTTCACCAGCACCATAAAGGTTTTCAATCGGATTCCCCTCTTCATCTAAGATTTCTGTTGATTTGTTGATAACCACACCACCCATTGTATGGTGAACAGATGGTTTACATTTCATTAAATAATACTTCCCATTTTCAAGTGAATGTAAGCCGCCACGGTGATTAAAGTCTTTATCTTCTCCCTTTTCAGCATATTCATTCACTTTCTCGACCGTTTCTTCGAGCGCTTCTGGATCAATATCAAAATGGTTCGCCACTTCTTCAAGTGAATCCCCCACTGCTAAAAAACCCGACTCTAGTAATTCATTATACTCTCCTTCATGGAGCTCTTTGGAATTTGAAATTTGATCCAGCTCGTCATTCCATAATTGATACGCATATTCACCCGTTTGTTCTAAAATTGCTTTAGAAATAACATCTCTTCGTTCAAGCTCTTCAACAAAACGTTCACCTTCTTGATTCACCAAAATCGCCCCATCGAAGCGTGTGTCAGCAAGAAGAGAAATACGTCCTGTTTCAGGATTAGATACTGGATAAGTTTGGATACTTTCCATATTTGTTAATGTTGCACCTACCTCTTCAGCCATTACTAAACCGTCTCCAGTAGAGCCGACTGTTACCGTACTTAGATAGGCTTCATCATATTCTGGATTAGCTTCTTTACGCATTTCTACGTTTGATCCAAATCCACCTGATGTAATAATAACCCCATCATTTGCATGGAAAATTAATTCATTTCCATCTTTATCTACTGCTTGGACTCCATTTACGGTACCACTATCATCTTGAAGAATATGTTCTGCTTTTGTATTTACTAATGTGACGACATCTAAGCTATCAGCTTTTTCTTTCAACTTAATGATCAGTTCTTGTCCAGTGTGCCCCTTAGGAATTAAAGCACGTTCTACTGTATGCCCTCCAAAATAGAATAATTGATCATCATAGAATTCAACCCCGACTTCATCACGAAGCCATTCTGCCGATGCGAGTGCATTTTCTGCGAGAATTTGGACGATTTCTGGGTCAGCAACATTGTTCCCACCCTTCATTGTGTCCTCATAGTACAGTTCTACACTGTCTTTTTTGGAAATTCCTAAATTCTCTTGAACCCAGTTATTTGGTGCATTCATCTCGCCACCACTGATCAAAGTATTTCCACCTATCACCGGCATTTTTTCTAGAAGAACGACAGATTTACCAGCATCTGCTGCTTCAATTCCTGCACTTAGACCTGCACCACCCGCTCCGATAATAACAACATCATAAGTTTCTTCAGTAACTTCTCCATTGTCATCTTCTGCATCTTCAGAATTTGATTTAGCAACCAATGAAATACCTGCGGCTTTCAACGCATCATTAACTGCCTCAATAAGTCCTTCACTCGTTTCCGTTGATCCACTAACGACATCAACATCCGTTGAGTTATCCGCAATCATCTTATCAGGAAGACTTTCAAATGCTGGAGCTGCTAACAATTCATTCTCTTCCTGTTCTAATACTTCAATTTTTTCTAATTGACCATCTGTGACTGTTATCTCTACTTTAATAGGACCATGGGCTCCTGCTCCCTCACCTTGAAAAGTGCCACTATCCTGTGCATTTATTGTCACGCCACTGGTTGCCAAACCACCAATAAAAATCGCACTCATGAAAATCTGCAACATCTTCTTCTTAAAATTTTTCATCGCTATTTTCCTTTCCATACCGAAATAATTGATAAATTCATTATAAAGTGAAAAACTTCACAAATCAATGAATATATATTCCTTTTTAGCATAGTCATTATTTTATTATGTTCCTAATTCTCAACAAATCGTCTATGTAATGCTGATTATTATCGCAATAAAAATAAGATTAAATTATTTCGTAAGTGAAAACGAGCACAAATTTACCAGTTGACAATTTTTAATCAAAGAATTCAATTATTTTTATTTTTTATAAAAAAACACCCCCAAAAATCTTCTCATCGATTTCTCGGCGTGTTCATCTTATTTTCTTATCTCGGTACATCTTCCATAAAATGTTCCGGCGTGATGCCCTCCATACCAATCATCGGGTCAATCAGATGCATCGTCTCGGCTGTGAGTGCGTCGGGCATACTATTCGTTGTGTCGTTCGATTCTTCTCCTACTATCTCTTCCGTAAATAAAGAAACTGCTTCTGGCACGTCATCCGTCACAGTGGATTCGCTGGTTGCTTGCATATCGTCATTCGCATTCTCCGTCGAACTTTCCGCTTCATCCGCTTCGCCCTCTACCTCTTCTACTTCTTCCTCGTCTAACACTTCACTGCCAAAGCGAACTTGAAGTAATTCTTTCAATAAGGTTTGACGAGGAGGTTGTTCTTTCATCACTGCGATTTGGAAACTTTCCGGCTTCCCAATCATAATCAGACTCTGTTGCGCTCGTGTAATGGCGGTATATAATAAGTCTTTACGCAGGAGGCGGGAATATTTGTCAACTAAAGGCAAGATAATTAGCGGGTATTCGCTCCCTTGTGCTTTATGAATCGACATGCAATAAGCCAAGGTTATTTGCCCCAAGTCCGATTGTTGATAGGTCATCTCGCGGTCATCATACATCACGACCACCTCAGGCGCCTTCGACTCCGTTTCTTCCTTCGTCAAAATCATCTCAATCTCACCGACATCACCATTGAAGACCCCATTTTCGGTATCATTGATAAGTTGGAGGACCTTATCCCCTACACGGAAAGTACGATCGAAGTGTGTGATTTCGCGTTTGCCTTTCTTGGGGGGATTTAATTGATTTTGTAATAATTGATTTAATTCATCAATCCCGCCTGGGCCTTTATATTTCGGTGCTAATACTTGCAATGTGGTCGCATTAAATTGACTCGTCATCGCATGCTCGACAATTTGGGACACCGCATTGCCAATCTGATTCGTTCCCACTGGAATAAAGGTTCGGTCATGTTGTTTGGTCAGAAAATTGTTCGGCAATTGTCCTTGGCGAACATGATGAGCCAAGTCAACGATGGTACTATCATCTGTTTGCCGATATATCTTCGTCAAGACATTGGTCGGAATGACGCCAGAATCGATTAAATCTGCAAAGACTTGCCCGGGACCAACCGACGGTAATTGATCGCGGTCCCCAACGAACACCACTTGCATATGATAAGGAATTGACTGCATTAACCAATTCATCAACCAGACATCTACCATCGACATCTCGTCGACAATTAAGAGCGTTCCATCCAATTCTTCCCCATAAAAATTATCCACATCTGTATCACGATTATAGCCAATCATCCGGTGAATGGTCGAAGCATAGAGTCCAGTTGTTTCATTCATCCGCTTAGCCGCGCGTCCGGTTGGTGCTGCTAGTAAGATTGGTTGGTCTTCTCCTGAATCGTCCTCTGGTATCTCTAGATCATGGAGAATGGTATGAAGATGAATGAGCCCTTTAATCAAGGTTGTCTTTCCAGTCCCTGGTCCCCCTGTAATAATAGAGATAGGAGAAGCGATAGCTAATCTCAGGGCATCTAACTGGTCCGCATCATAAGGTGTATTCGTGATGTCTTTCAATTCTTCGAGCGCGTCATCTATTTCTTCCGGACTAAAACGGTCCACATTCTCAAATTCTAAATAGCGATGCAATTGATTGGCGATATTCACCTCAGCATAATACACACTCGGTAACAGGAGACAACCATCGATGCGTTTCAAATGTTCATCTTGAATCGCTTGATTCAATCCCTCTGCCATCAAATCATTAGTTAACAGTAAAGGCCGTCTGGCTTCAAGAAGTTTTTGCGCCTCTTGAAGGGCGCGCGTTTCCTCGACATAGGTATCCCCATCACTATTGGTAATCTGAGCGACACTTTCATAAAGTCCTGCTACAATCCGTTCTAGTCTATCGGCTTCAAAGCCTAATTGTTCCGCTAATTGGTCGGCCCGATTGAAGCCAATCCCCTCAATTTCTTCAACGAGGAGATAAGGGTTTTCTTCAATCATCGAGACTGCTTTTCCTTCATATTTTTGATAAATCTTCTCAGACAAGGTGGCACCAAAGCCCCATTCAGTCAATTTCAAGAGGACGCGTTCCGTTCCTTCATGTTCCAAGAGGGTCTCATAGAGATCATCAGCTACTGCCTTCTTGAGTCCAGGAATATCATCTAAGACCCGCCGATTCGACATGATTTTATCCAACGTGTCCTCACCTAGCGTATCAACAATCCGTTCTGCTAATACCGGCCCGATGCCTTTAAAACGATGACCGGATAAATATTCAATCAAGCCATTCACCGTCGTCGGTGACAATTGTTGATAGCGACTCACTGCGAATTGTTCTCCGTATTTAGGATGCACCGTCACCTTACCGTAGAACTCATAATCGGTATCATACTGCAAGGTCGCAAATTGCCCGGTGATCACCAATTCATCATCTAGTAAGATACTCGACTCTTCTGTGTTGACGAGAATCTTCACCACTTTATAAAAATTCCGCGGATTCTCAAAAAATATGGCCTCGACCGTTCCCACAATGCGTTCTTCTTCCACCGTTGCACCCACTTTCTCTCAAGCATTATATCAAAGATTAGTGAACCTGACGAATGGAAACATCAGTTAAACAATTGAGCTGGGATTTATTAACGGTTGGTTGATTTTGGTCCAACAGGGAGTGTGGTTAATAGAATAAAGAAAATTTTAGGATTTGGGGAATTTTACTGCTACAATTTCTCAAAAAAAAAGACGACCCTCATGGATCGTCTAAAATTGATATGCGATTAATTTTCATTAATCTCTTTGGAATTGTCTAAAATTCCGTCAATTAAACCATACTCTAACGCATCTTCAGCAGTTAGGTAATTATCACGATCAGTGTCTTTTTCAATCACTTCAATCGGTTGTCCAGTAGCTTCACTTAAAATTTTATTGAGTTTGTCACGGGTTTTTAATATATGACGCGCCGCAATTTCAATCTCAGTGGCTTGCCCTTGCGCTCCACCTAAAGGTTGGTGAATCATTACTTCAGAATTCGGAAGTGCATAGCGTTTTCCTTTTTCACCTGCAGCTAATAAGACAGACCCCATTGATGCTGCCATTCCAATAACAATTGTTTGAACATCAGAATTAATAAAACGCATCGTGTCATAAATGGCTAATCCTGCTGTAACACTTCCACCTGGTGAGTTTATATATAAGTAGATATCTTTTTCAGGATCTTGAGCATCCAAGAATAATAATTGAGCGATGATACTATTCGCCATATTATCTTCAACGGTACCACTTAACATGATGATACGATCTTTCAATAAACGCGAATAAATGTCATAAGCACGTTCACCACGTGATGTTTGTTCAATGACTGTTGGTACTAAATTCATTCTATTCCTCCTTGATTGATGAATGGGTAAACATTCATAATTATTTACTACATTACTATACTTTATTAGTCAATAAAGGTCAAGGAATACGACCTCAATCCGATTTTGATTCATTTAAAAATCTTTGCTAATAAAATTCGCTCTGTGATTGTCAATTTGTCAAATACATCCTAATAATATAAAATATAAGCAGAATAATAAATAAATCAGGAGTATATTATGACTAACAAAATAACACAGTTTGTTTCATTAATTGTCGTGATGCTCTTCCTCTCAGGTTGCAGCATTCTTGACAATATTCAAGATTCGCCGGACTCCCTCTCACCTGAAGAAGTCGCAGATATTTATAATCAAGAACAATTATTTTTAAGCATTTCTGATAGTATTAATAATCTTGAACAAATACGAGCCGAAATAAACACAACCTTCCAATATGATGACAAAACAATCAGTAAAACACAAGAGAATTTCGAACAATATCAAGAACAGACTTTATCAAATTATGAGATAAAATCCAAATCAGATACGAATGATCAATCATTGAATGAGACTTTTATTCTAAAGGATGGAGAGTATTATCATCAAGTACAAAATGCACCTTATACTAAAACGGACCAGCCTACCCGACAACCTTTTATTTATTTAAATTTCTTACAATTTCTTCTTAATGAAGACATTAAATGGGAGACTGTTACGGAAGATAACCGCATCATTGAGGCAAGTACTGAGATTACAGATCCTGAAATAACAAATGCGCTTGCGCCATTTCTAGACTTACCAGTGATTGTGTCACCGGAAGCCCAATATACTTTCCTAGTAAAATATTCCTTTGATCCTGAATCTGGAGCAATTCAACAAGGAATCATTGAAGGAACTATTGAAGACCTAGGAAATAAATTCAATATCCAACATGAACTTATATCAGTGCATTATAATGATGAAGCGGATTCCATCGGACTAGATTCAAACATGCTTCCAATGAATGTTTCTGATGGTTTTCTCAGTGCATTTACTGAAGCGAACCCAACTTCTGCTTTAACAAATTATGAGATGCAACGTATTCGAACAGATGCTGAACAAGTCATTGACGAGATGTTTATTACACAAAATACCCTAAACACAGATCCATACATCGATTTGATTTCATCAGTTAACAATGAGGAAATTGAAACATTTGGTGTTGGATATCAGTCAACCTATTATGAACAACAGAATGAAGAACTGAATCAACAATCTTGGCCTACTTACAACCCATATCACCATTTTACACAACGAATCAAGACGCAGATCGATGCTTTAGAAGAGATTGAATCCGAAGAAGGGATTCTTTCATACCGCGAAATATTCGATAATGATCTCAGTGTACTGAATGAAGCGATTGGTGAAGCGAATGTTGATCAATTTAAAGAAAATGACCAACAAATCTACGGCATTGACTACCATATCGATGCTGAAACAAAACGCTTATTGAATGTGATTATTTGGAATGGTGAAGTGACTGATGCGTCGGTTAATACAACCACCGCTTATGCATTCGGTAATCTCAATCCATATACCCTTAATTTATTAAGTAGTCAACTCAATCCACAAATCTTAGATGCCATTCAACCATAAAAATAGACCAAGCCTTTGATGTTTTAAAAGAGGCTTGGTCTATTTAATATGTCCATTAGAATTCCGAAGTAAAGACCTAGAATCAACATATCCGCAGCCCCACCGGGGCTCAAATTGACAGCGATTAATTCTTGATCAAAGGCGATTAATTCATTGACAAATCGCTGGTCATCATTGAAAAAAGCGGTTAAGTATTCTGCTTGTCTGCGTACTTTTTTCCACCCTTCATAGCCGCCACGATGCAATAAATTACTATCCTCAGTAATAGACATCAGATAAACCAATGCTTTTTGATTGGTTAATTCAAAAGGTTCATCCTTATGTTCTATTAGGAAGGGAATCAATATATCTATTAAAATTGGATAACCTGCCATTGCTTCACCGCGTACACCTGTGATACCTTGCTCACGATAAAGTTTTTCACCATGCGTAAGAGTTGCCACGGCTTTCTGGTTAATCGTGTCGAAGTCTTGCTTCATTGCCTCCCCAACCATCTCTTGAACAGTGTTTAAGATAGAATGCACATCGTCAAGCGTCAGAGGCAGTTGACTATTTGAATGGTTCAGGAAATAGCCTGTCGCTCCTAATAAGATGGCGAGCGAAAAATTAGCTCCTTTATGGGTATTAACTTGTTTCGTCGCCCTAAACATGGCTCGTTCAGCTTCGATCCCAATCCCTCTCAATTTAGGAAACAGTGTGGCAATTGGCCCTTGATGATTGTAACCTGCTTGGGCATAAGCTTCAAAAAATGGCTCCAAGGCAATACTACTATCCATAAAGGTATAAAAATCCATATCGTGATGAGAACCATTATTATTTCGATCTACTAAACCGGGCTTTGGCGTCAGTGACACTTCATAAATTAGGGCTTTGATTGCAGCTTGGCTCAATAGCTTTGCAATATTATTGAATGCCACGTCGTTTCATCTCCTCATATATATTATCAAATGAATGGTCTAGATGTTCATGGACTAGCCTTTTTACTTCTTCAGGATCGCCATGTCGCATCCCATTATAAATCATCCAATGCTCTTCAATGGCTGTACTTCGCCGTTCAGGGGCACGCACTGAAATATCTCTAAAATAATTCAAATAGGTTTGTAAATCATGAACAATAGATGCCAAACGTGGCATTTGAGCCATCTTATAAATAAAACTATTAAAATCTGAATAATTGCGTAAGACCTCTTTTAATTGGTCCTGATGATCTGAATCAGTCCCATGTTGTAATAATTGTTCAAGATTATCGAAATCATTGTCTGTCATCAATGTCATGGCTTTAAGGGTAGCGATCGTGTCTAATGCTTTACGTATCTCAAAAAGTTCAGTCGCATCCTTTAAGCTGATTCCGATAACTCGAGTTCCAACACCTCTTTCTCTAATTACCAACTTCTCTTCTACTAATTTATCTAAAGCATAACGAATGGGCGTTCGACTAATATTCAGTTCGGTGGATAATTCTAATTCATTAAGACGTTCGCCGGCCGCAATATCCCCCAACACAATCGTCTTCCGCAAGGCATCATACATTGATTCTTTCAGTGTTTTCTTCTCACTAATCTGTAAATTCTCTCTAATTGCATCAATATATCCCATTGTTCTGTGTCCTTTCGAAAAGCTTGAACATTTCCACACCTACTATAAGCGTATCATAAGAATAAATCTCCTCTCAATTAGAATATCAACTAATTTAAGAGGAGATTCCTATGAACATAAAGTGTAACTACTTTTATTTTATTGTGGAATAAATACGCGTAAGTTTCCAGTTAATACAATCGTTACAATGAAGATAATAAATACTCCTAGTAACCATTTTCCGGATTCTTTTTGCCATTCTCCCATGTCTAAGTCTAACAGACGTAATAGTAGATAAATGAACGCTACTAATGGGCTCAGCAAGTGGAAAGCTTGTCCCATAAGCGAAGCCAAGGCCATTTCCATATTTGTAAAGCCATAAGAAAAACCAACTTCTGCAAGTGGTGGCAAGATACCAAAGTAGAATCCGTCGTTGGAGATGAAGAATGTACCCGGTGCTGAGATAAGCGCCACAATAATTCCCCAGAAACCGCCGAGAGCATCAGGAATAATCGTTACAAAACTTTGTGCCATCGCATCGGCCATACCTGAACCTTGGAATAGTCCCATGAATGCTCCCGCTGCAAATACTAAGATAACCACTGATACGGCATCCCCAGCATTTTCTGCGATACGGGTTCCTTGATCTTTAAGATTTGGATAATTAACCATCAAAGCTAGAACTGTCCCAACCATGAATAATACTAATGGGGGAACTGATACGGCATCCACAAAGGATCCTGTAATTAACCATGCAATCAAACCAACCGTTAAAATTGCATTGAATAACCAATTTTGTGGACGGCGAATCGCTTCCACTTCTGGGTCAGTAATGGTCACTAATTCTGCAATCTCTTCTTCCGTAAATTCAACAATACCTAAACGCTCACGTTCTTTACGTCCCATATAACGCGCAACAATAAAGATAACATAAAGAATCGAGAGTACCATTCCTGGCATTAAGTAAGCCAAGATATCTGCATCAACATTCATAACCGCCATTGCACGAGCAGTTGGCCCACCCCAAGGAAGTAAGTTCATGATGGTGTTTTGCATGATAATCAATACACCAAGATTCATAATACGCATATTCAAGCGTTTATAAATTGGTAAGAAAGCAGACACACAAATTAATGTTGTTGTCGTTCCGTCACCATTTAATGAGACTGCAGCTGCAACGACTGCTGTCGCAATCAGAACTTTCATTGGATCTCCCTTAGCAAAGCGAATCATTCGCTCAGTAATTGGATCAAATAATCCTGCATCTAACATAATCGCAAAGAATAAAATAGCAAATAATAACATAATACCGGTATTTGAAGTGGTCGCTAAACCTTCCATAATCCATTCACCGATATTGCCTTCAGCTGAAACGCCGGTTAGTTTTGCGATAATCGCAAAAATTAATGGAACGATAATTAAGGAAGTAAATGGCGTCATTTTCTTAGTTAAAATAACGTACATAAACACAATAATCATCGCATAAGATAAAATCGTTAACATCGTAACACCCTTTCTTTTATTAATTCCTTGAACTTTAATCCATCCTAGCTTGAAGAGAATTATTTGTATGGTTGCAACATACCTCAAAAAATCTCCAAATCTTAATTGATGCCTCAAAATTCATCAGAACTTTTATAAATATAGAATAGACGAAATTAAAGCTCAATGAAAGCGGTTTATCCTTAAAAAACAATAAAAAAACATTTTCAAATGATTGCTCTATTCCATACGAACTAATAATAATGATAAATGTTTCACATTACAAACCTTTTTCTTGAAATTTTATGAAAGCGTTTAAAAAGAACAATTTAAAGACAACAGTTCTTCTATTATTGTTTTATAATTTTTATGACAAGAAAATTAAAGTGAGGTGAATAAATGTGAGTTTCTTGGATCGATTACGTCAGACTTTTTCAAGACAACGTTCTGATGAATCTAGTGAAGAAAATGTTCCTATTGTCAAAAAGAAAGATAACTTAACGGATGGATATCAATTAATCCCTAATTATGTTGACGCGCCACCTGAATCACAAGAGCTTGTTAGTGTATTAGTCAGTGCCATTGCTGCTGGGAATGCAGAAAAAACAGAATGGAAAATTAAACGGATCCAAAGTGTCAATCCAGAACTGAAGACCATTGCCATCATTGCTTCAAGTATTGCTGCTATCGATTATCCTGATAGTCATTTTGTTGTTCGTCGTGTGTATAAAAAATAAGGAGGCTATTATGTTACGTAAATTTAAAATCAATGTGAATGGTGAAGAATATATCGTTGAAATGGAAGAAATCGGAGGAGCGCCACAACCAGCGCCGACAGCACCTGCCCCTACTCCTGTTGCTGAGGAAGCGCCAAATGCAACCGCTGCTTCTACAGAGCGTCCGGCTGAAGAAAGTAGTGCTCCAGTGACGCCGCCTAGTCAGGCAAGTGGCGAAGCGATGGAGGCTCCAATGCCTGGAACTGTGTTAAAAGTATTAGTGTCTGAGGGCGAGCAAGTGACAGAAAATCAACCATTACTTGTATTAGAAGCTATGAAGATGGAAAATCAAATTGTCGCTTCTACAGATGGTACGGTAACAGGTATTCATGTCAATGAAGGTCAAGCTGTTGATGCGGGTGCTCCGCTTATTACCATCGGTTAAAAAATAAAAGTAAAGGAAGTGACATCTTGGAAACATTAGTAGAAGGAATTCTGAACTTACAGTTCGGTCAAATTGTCATGATGCTTGTCGGTGCATTGTTAATGTATCTTGGTATCAAAAAGGAATACGAGCCAACTTTATTAGTTCCTATGGGATTTGGTACAATTTTAGTAAACTTCCCGGGTTCTGGTGTTTTAACACATGAAGTAAATGGCGTCTTACAAGTCGGAATTTTTGATCAATTATTTAATATGGGGATTTCTAACGAACTATTTCCATTGCTATTATTTATTGGTATTGGTGCGATGATTGACTTTGGTCCTCTTTTGGAGAATCCACAGATGCTCTTCTTCGGAGCAGCCGCACAGTTCGGAATCTTCTTTACTGTTGTCGTTGCTGTCTTATTCGGTTTTGATTTAAATGAAGCAGCGTCAATTGGAATTATCGGTGCAGCAGATGGACCAACCTCTATCTTCGTAGCGAATCAATTAGCGCCGAATCTATTAGGTCCGATTACGGTTGCTGCATATTCATATATGGCACTTGTCCCTATTATTCAACCTTGGGCCATCAAATTAGTCACTACTAGAGAAGAAAGACGTATTCGCATGCCATATAAGGCTGGAAAAGTTTCAAAAACCGTTAAATTATTTTTCCCAATTGTTATTACCATTGTTGCATCACTCATCGCTCCTACTGCAGCACCACTGGTTGGTTGCTTGATGTATGGTAATATTATCCGTGAATGTGGTGTATTAGACCGTCTATCAGAAACAGCCCAAAACTCTCTCGTGAATCTTATTTCGATTGTACTTGGTTTAGCTATTTCTGTTAAAATGGAACACACGCAGTTCCTACAAATCCAGACACTACTTATCATTGCTTTCGGTCTTGTAGCATTTGTCATGGACACAGTGGGTGGGGTTTTATTTGCTAAATTGTTAAACATCTTCCGACCAGAAGGTAAGAAAATTAATCCGATGATCGGTGGTGCTGGTATCTCAGCCTTCCCAATGTCGGCTCGTGTTATTCAGAAATTAGCTACCGAAGAAGATCCACAGAACTTTGTCCTTAACTACTCAATTAGTGCCAATGTTTCTGGACAAATTGCTTCAGTTGTTGCGGGAGGAATCTTACTCGGCTACTTTATGTAATTATTAGGAGGAATAAATTATGGAAAATCTTCAAGGTGCATTTGAGATTATGGGCGTCGGTATGGCAGGTATCTTTATCGCTTTAGGTATTATCTACCTGGCATCTGTCGTACTATTAAAAGCTTTCCCTCAAGATGAGAAGAAAGACTAACGTCGATGTATACATCTAAAAGACTATGGTTGAAACAAGATAAGAAGGCATTCGAGGAATGGTCTGAATTACTGGCAGTGAATGGGCTCTCAAATAAAGAGCCCCTCACTTATACGATTGGAATTTATGATAAACAGCGATTGAGCGCAACAATTTCACTGGATCATAACATCATCAAATGTGCATCTATTCACCCAGATTATCAAGCAGATAATCTCCTGGGAACACTTGTTACACAGATCCTTGAAATTGCACGCAGTCAAGAGTATCGTCATGTTTTTGTTTATACCAAAATTGAAAGCCGTAAATATTTTCAATCACTGGGCTTTAAAGAAATTATGAGTCAAGATTCACTGAGTTTTATGGAATTAGGTTCTCCGGACTTCAATGATTATCTTGACGCATTAGAGAAAGAGTCAGATGAACAGATAGAAGATAATGCAGCCATTGTGATGAATGCTAATCCATTCACTAAAGGCCATCAATACTTAATATCTTATGCTGCTGGGAGACATGACCGGGTTTATGTCTTTGTCCTCAGCGAAGATCGCTCAGAAATCAAAACACAAGATCGAATGGAGATGGTTCGATTAGGTGTTCAGCTATTTGAAAATGTAATCGTTCTCCCGACACGAAACTATATCGTTTCACAAGCCACTTTTCCAACTTATTTTTTGAAGGATAAGGCGGAATTGAATATTGCTCACACGCATGCCCAATTGGATGCAAAACTATTTAGCGATTATATTGCGCCTGTCTTAAATATTCACACGCGCTATGTTGGAGAGGAACCTTATAGTCCGGTGACGGAAGTATATAATCAAAGCATGAAACAGGTATTTAAAAATAAGATTCACCTTGAAATAATACCTCGACTAAGTTTTGACGAGGAAGCGATCAGTGCAACCAAAGTCAGACAAGCAATCAAAGAAAATAACATCGAACGTGTTCGAGACATGGTCCCTGATACCACATTAGATTATCTGATAGAACACAATTATATCAATAAAGGAGAGAGATTATGAATATCAACAAAGAAGCCGTCGCTGGAACTGTTGAATCCAGTGACATTATGATTACCATCGCACCAAATAATGATGAAACCATTGCGATTGATTTACAAAGTTCCGTTGAAGACCAATTCGGAAAACAAATACGTCAAGTCATCACTGAAACATTAGAAAAATTAGACATTCAACAATGTAAAGTTACAGCAGTCGATCAAGGAGCATTGGATTGTACTATTCAAGCAAGAACGCTAGCTGCGGCTTATCGTGCGAGTGATGCTGAATCAGTTAATTGGAAGGAGTTAGCAACATGGAACGCTTAAGAAGAACAATGATGTTTGTCCCAGGTTCTAATCCTGGCATGTTAAGAGATGCACCTTTATATGGAGCAGACTCTGTCATGTTTGACCTCGAAGACTCTGTGTCACTCAATGAAAAAGATTCTGCAAGACTCTTAGTTCACACTGCCCTCAAAACAATCGATTATGGTGAAACTGAAACCGTAGTTCGGATTAATGCGCTAGATGCTGGTGGAGCTGATGACATTGAAGCAGTTGTTCTGGCAGGTGTGGATGTTATTCGTCTACCGAAAACAGACTCCGCTCAAGACATCATCGATGCAGAAGCAATTATCGAACGTGTCGAAAAAGAAAATGATATTGAAGTTGGACGTACGGGCATGATGGCAGCCATTGAATCTGCGACGGGTGTTCTCAATGCACGTGAAATTGCCCATGCTTCGGATCGTTTAATCGGTATCGCGCTGGGTGCAGAAGACTATGTCACTAATATGAAAACGAAACGAAGCCCCGATGGTTCTGAACTCTTCTTCGCAAGAAGCTTCATCTTACATGCTGCTCGCGATGCAGGCATTGCCGCACTCGATACAGTCTATTCAGATGTGGATAATGAAGCCGGTCTAGCTCATGAAGTAGAAATTATTAAACAACTTGGTTTCGACGGTAAATCGGTCATTAATCCACGTCAAATACCGATTATTAACCGCATTTACCAACCATCTGAAGCTGATATTCTAAATGCTAAAGAAGTCATTTGGGGTATTCGAGAAGCAGAATCTCGTGGCTCTGGCGTTATTTCTGTTAATGGAAAAATGGTCGACAAACCAATTGTTGACCGTGCACAGAGAACAATTGCTTTAGCTAAAGCCGCTGGTTTAATTTCAGAGGAGGATATTTAACATGACTGAATCAAAAAGAAAACAAAATATCCCTCAAGAGTATAGCGAACAATACGGAACTTTCGAGGGTGCATTTGCCAATATTAATGCCTATCAAGAATCAAGCCGTCATATCGAACCACAACAACGTGGCGATGATAAATTATTGGGATCGATTCGTGAAGCCATCGAAAAAACAGGTCTCAAAGACGGTATGACTATTTCTTTCCATCATCACTTCCGTGAAGGAGATTATGTCCTAAATATGGTAATGGAAGAAATTGCGAATATGGGATTCAAGGATATCTCTATCGCTCCTTCTTCTATTGCCAATGTTCATGAACCATTAATCGACCATATCAAAAATGGTGTCGTCACAAATATCACTTCATCAGGTCTGCGTGATAAATTAGGTGCGGCAATCTCCAAAGGGATTATGGATAATCCGGTCGTCATTCGCTCACATGGTGGACGTGCTCGAGCGATTGCTAGAGGCGATATTAAAATAGATGTGGCCTTTCTAGGTGCTCCTTCAAGTGATGCTTATGGTAATGCTAATGGAACAAAAGGAAAAGCCGTTTGTGGTTCATTAGGTTATGCAAAAGTTGATGCAAAATATGCTGACAAAGTCGTTGTCATAACGGACACATTGGTTGACTATCCAAATACGCCAATCTCTATTCCACAGACCGATGTTGATTATGTCGTAAAAGTTGATGCTATTGGTGATCCTCAAGGTATTGCTAAAGGTGCAACACGCTTTACAACGAATCCTAAAGAATTAATTATTGCTCAAAATGCCAATGAAGTGATTGTCAACTCACCTTATTACAAAGAAGGATTCTCTTTCCAAACAGGAACTGGTGGCGCATCATTAGCTGTCAGCCGTTATTTAAGAGAATCGATGATTGAGGATAATATTATAGCAGATTTCGCAATTGGTGGAATTACCAACGCGATGGTAGAGTTACATGAAGAAGGGCTTGTCCGCAAATTAATCGACGTGCAAGACTTTGATGCTCCTTCTGGACAGTCTTTAGGACGAAATCCAGAGCATCATGAGATGGATGCTGTTTACTATGCTTCACCTCTCAGCAAAGGGGCTATTGTTAATCAATTAGATATTGTTATTCTCTCTGCATTAGAAATCGATACTGATTTCAATGTTAATGTCATGACAGGTTCGGATGGTGTTATTCGCGGTGCTTCTGGCGGGCACTGTGATGCTGCTGCAGGAGCGAAAATGAGCTTAATCATTTCTCCTCTTGTTAGAGGACGGATTCCGACAATCGTCGAATCGGTGAATACGATGATTACACCTGGTGATTCAGTGGATGTCGTAGTCACAGAAATTGGTATTGCGATTAATCCTAATCGCGAAGACTTAATTGAAGCCTTCAAAGACATTAAGATTCCTCAATTTACGATTGAAGAACTTAAAGAAAAAGCTTATGCCATCGCCGGAACGCCAGAACCGATCCAATATGGTGATAAGCCAGTCGCTTTAATTGAGTATCGTGATGGAACTTTAATCGACACTGTGTATAATGTCTAATCAAGTTTTTGATGGGCCTGAGGTGGATTTAATAACCATGCTTGCTGCTCGAGAAGAACGAGCACAACGTCAAATTGACTATTTGGAACAATATCCTCAAGCTAGTCATTTATGTGTGAATTTAAATATTCCAGGCCCCATTAAGCAATCAGAGAAACTAAAAAATGTATTTCTATCATTAATGGAAACCATCGAGCAACAACTTCAAGGTCATATTATTCATCAAGAAATTCTTCATTTAACAACAGGGTCCACTGCAAATATAGTGGTTGACCTACCTAATGAAGTACTTAAACGTCGAATGATTACCATTGAAATAGAGCATCCTTATGGTAGATTGGCTGATTTAGATGTCATTCTTCCCAATGATGGATCATTACCAGGAAAATCGCCTCGCTCAATGAGTCGAACAGAATTAGGCTTTCCTTCTCGTCGGTGCCTCATTTGTGATCAACCTGCTAAGGAATGCGGACGCTCAAGAAAACATTCATTAGATACTTTGACACAGACCATTACTCAAATTATTAATCAGAAAGGACGTTCCAATGACGAAAGATATTAAATTTGTAGAAACAGTCCTTCGCGATGGACAACAAAGTCAAATCGCGACTCGTATGCCACTAGAAGATATGCTACCTATCTTAGAAAGAATGGATCAAGCCGGATATCACGCTCTTGAAGTTTGGGGGGGCGCAACATTTGACTCGGGATTACGTTTTCTTAATGAAGATCCTTGGGAAAGATTACGTACCATCCGCAAACACGTAAAAAACACAAAATTACAAATGCTTCTAAGAGGTCAAAATCTTTTAGGTTATCGTAATTATCCAGATGATGTTGTGGAAGCTTTTGTAACGAAAGCTGTTGAAAATGGCATTGATATTATTCGTATCTTCGATGCATTAAATGACACACGAAATCTTGAAACAGCCATCCGTGCCACCAAACTAGCTGGTGGGCATGCTCAAGCAGCCATCAGTTATACAACGAGTCCCGTCCATACAGTGGATTATTATGTTCAACTAGTTCAAGAAATGATTGCTTTAGATGCCGACTCTATTTGTATTAAAGATATGGCTGGTGTCTTAACACCACATACAGCTAAAGAATTAGTGTCTAAAATTAAACAGATCACGGACTTACCACTAGAAGTACACACTCATTCAACAAGTGGTAATGCAGAAATGACCTATTTAGCTTCAATTCAAGCAGGTGCAGATATTATTGACACATCCATTTCTTCATTTTCTGGGGGGACGAGTCAACCAGCGACAGAATCACTCGCTCTCTCATTTAAAGAGATGGGCTATCACACGGGTCTAGATATTGATTGTCTTACTGATATTGCGAACCACTTTAATGGGTTGCGTAATAAATACCGTGATGAAGGCTTGCTGAACCCGAAAGTTAAAGATACAGAGCCAAAAACACTGATTTATCAAGTGCCAGGCGGTATGTTATCCAATCTTCTCAGTCAATTGAAAGAATCAGGACAAGAAGAATTATACGATGATGTTCTCGCAGAAGTGCCTAAAGTGCGTGCCGACCTCGGTTATCCTCCGCTCGTCACCCCGCTATCACAGATGGTGGGAACACAAGCAGTGATGAATGTGATGACTGGTGAACGCTATAAATTAATCCCTTCCGAAATCAAGGACTATGTTAAAGGATTATATGGTCAATCACCAATGGAGATTTCTGATGAGATTGTTGAAACGGTGTTAGGTCAAGATGTTTCAGCTACTGAACGTATCACGGTCCGCCCTGCAGATTTATTGGCCCCTAAATTATCTGAATGTGCTGAAGAAATTGCTCCATATGCACAATCTGAGGAAGATGTCTTAAGTTATGCTCTCTTCCCTGAACAAGCACGTGATTTCTTAGGTCGACGAGAAGATCCATTCTATGACGTTCCTGTTCAAGAAGTCAAAGTGACCTTTGAATAGTTCAAAATCAGCAATAAATAATACCCACAGCCAAAATGGTTGTGGGTATTTGTTCGTTTTGCACAAACCTCTTTCTGAAATTGTCAAACAATCGCTTTATTCATTTACTTTTACATCATATAATAGAGATGGAAACGTTTTATAATTAGAGAGGTGGAATAAAATGGGTTATAAAAATAATAAAACAGGTTACCGTGATGGATTGTTGGAATCACGTGCCATCGTCAAAAAAGGTGATTATGCCTTATTACCACATGATGGATTAGTTAATAATGTCGTGCCAGGCTTTGAAAATTGTCGCATCTCAATTCTAGCTTCACCAAGACTCGGAGCCTCATTCAGTGACTTTATTTGTGAATTCTTACCAGGTGCAAAAAACACGTTAGGATTTGGCGGGGAAGGCATTGAGACTTTCATCTATGTTATCGAAGGAGAATTGATTGTTTCGGACGGCAAAGACAGTGATACATTAACTTCAGGAGGATACGCATACTATCCTGTGAATGAAAAAATGTATTTCGAAAATGCATCCGATCAAATGACTGAAGCTTTCTTATATCAACGTCAATATGATCCTTTAGAAGGACATCAAGCACATCGTGTCATCGGTAATCGCTCTGAGATTGAACCGATTCACTATGAAGGTATGGAAGACGTTCTATTATGGGATTTACTGCCAACAGATGATTTAGGATTCGATATGAATATGCATATTCTTTCCTTTGAACCTGGTGGAAGTCATGGATATATTGAGACACATTATCAAGAACATGGTGCTTATTTACTGTCAGGAACTGGAGTCTATAATCTCGATAATCAATGGGTTCCTGTTGAAAAAGGAGATTATATCTTCATGGGACCTTACGTGCCGCAAGCATGTTACGCTTCAGGTCGGGGTGAGCCACTCTCCTATGTTTATTCTAAAGATGCAAATCGCAATCCTGGGGTCTAATTAAGCGAAAGGTGGAAAAATATGAGTGAAGAAAAATTAATTCCTGTTACAGAAGATGAATTACATTCCTTAATAAAAAATAAATTGATGAAAGCGGGACTCCCTGAAGAGGCGGCCCATGAAACGTCGAATCATCTAACTTATGCTGATATGATTGGTATCCATTCTCATGGAGCGGTGCGGGTCGAATATTATGCTGAACGGATCGCCAAAGGCGGTGTAACAACCGATCCTGAAATAAAATTTGAGAAGACCGGCCCAAGTTCAGCTATCTTCCATGGGGACAATAGTCAAGGGCATTATATTGCTAATCTAGCTGTTGAGCCTGCGATTGAAATGGCCAAAGAATCCGGTGTAGCAGTCGTCGGCGTTTCAAAATGTAGTCATACGGGAACACTTTCCTATTATTTACGTAAATTTGTTGAAAATAATTTATTGTGTATCGCAATGACACAGTCTGATCCCATGGTAGTGCCTTTTGGTGGTGCAGAAGTTTATTATGGAACCAATCCTATTGGCTTTGGTGCGCCAAGTAATTCTGAACATCCACTAATCTTTGATATGGCGACGACGGTTCAAGCATGGGGGAAAATTTTAGATGCGCGCTCTAAAGGTCGCTCTATTCCTGATACATGGGCAGTGGATGAAAATGGAGCCGCTACAACCGATCCTAATGCTGTTGCAGGACTGGTTCCTATCGCAGGCCCGAAAGGTTATGGTCTCATGATGATGGTTGATATTTTTGCGGGCGTCCTATTAGATTTACCTTATGGTAAACACGTCACATCAATGTATCACGACTTACATTCTGGGCGCGACTTAGGTCAAACATATATCATTATTGATCCTGAACGATTTGGTGGGTTGGGAGCATTTAAAGAGAAAATTACTCGTACAATGGACGAACTCAATGCCATCAAACCTGCTACAGGATTTGACCGTGTACAGTATCCAGGTCAAGGATCCAATGAGCGCTATGCTAAAGCACTGAAAGAAGGTACGGAAATTCCAGAATCCATTTATAATTATTTAACTTCTGAAGACATTCATTATGATAATTATGACGGTAAAGGAATTTTCGCTAATTAAAAAATAAGCTTGAGTCGAAAGACTCAAGCTTTTTTATTAAATAGCAGTCCAACCACCATCAACCGTTACGACAGCACCTGTAACATATGTCGATTCATTTGCGGCTAAAAAGACAACCGCTGAATCTAATTCCCCTTCTTCACCAATACGCCCCATCGGTGTCTTAGGTATAATTAAATCATTCATCTGTTCTAATGCTTCAGGTGAATTTGATTCAGATGCAAAGAATCCTGGACAAATCGCATTAACTGTAATTCCTTTTTGGCCCATTCAGAAGCTGCTGCACGGGTGTAATTGATTATGCCACCTTTTCCAGCCGAATACGAAGAAACAGGCATTCCTGGCATTAAGATTGAAGCAATGTTAATAATTCTTCCATACCCTTCCTCTAGCATAGGCTTCGCGAACGCTCTGGTACATTTGAATGTTCCGTTAAGAATTAAGTCAATCGCAAATTCTCATTCTTCATCGGTTGCTTCATCTATTTTAGCTGCTTTTGATCCACCTGCATTATTCAATAAAATATCTACTTTGCCAAATGTTTCAATCACTTTATCACGTGCCGCATTCACTTCGTCGGTGTCTGTGACATCTGTTGCGATTGGTAAAACTTTAACTTGATATTTTTCTCGTATTTCTTCTGCAATTGTTTCTAATTTCTCCAACCGTCGAGCTAGAATGGCAATATTCGCTCCTTGTCTAGCTAAAGCCTCGGCTAATTGAACACCTAGACCTGCGGAAGCACCAGTAATCACTGCAACTCGCCCTGTTAAATCAAACATTCTATTCCTCCCTCAATCCTTTTCTCAATAATAACATGAAGACGACACTTTCTTATTGATTTTACTTAATGAGTAAAACGAATCTAGCACCAGTCAAAAAGAGCTTATTGCATTTTTTACAATAAACTCTCTTTTCATTATCTTTATATTAAAATTGCTACTTAAACATATTGCATTTGTTTAGCTCCAGTATAAGCCGCTTCTATAATTCCTCCACCTAAACATTCTTGACCGTCATAGAAGACCACTGCTTGTCCTGGTGTAATCGCACGTTGAGGTTCAGCAAAAATAACTCGAGCTTTCGTGCGTGTATCATCTAATTCTACCGTCACTTGTTGATCAGGTTGACGATAGCGAAATTTAGCAGTGCATTCGAAACGATTTGGCCATTCATCAGGGACGATAAGATTAATATCTGTTGCTTCTAAATAGTCAGAATAAAGATTAGGATGATGGTATCCTTGACCGACATACAGAGTGGCTGTTTCTAAATCTTTGCCGATAACAAACCATGGTTCATTTGATTCGGCACTACCACCAATGCCTAGACCTTGGCGCTGCCCAATCGTATAATACATCAACCCCATATGCTCACCCTTCACTTCTCCATCTAGGGTAACCATTTTGCCCGGTTGGTTTGGTAAATAACTTGATAGAAATTCGTTAAAGTCACGCTCACCAATAAAACAAATTCCCGTTGAGTCTTTTTTCTTGGCGGTAGCTAATCCCGCTTCTTCGGCAATTTCTCGAACTTGAGATTTATCAAGATGACCAATTGGAAATAAAGCACGAGTCAATTGATCTTGATTTAATTGATTCAAGAAATAGGTTTGATCTTTATTATTATCATGACCTCTTAATAATCGGACTTGTCCATTACTGTCACGTTCTACTTGAGCATAATGCCCCATCGCAATATAGTCCGCTCCTAAATCCATCGCATAATCTAAGAATGCTTCGAACTTCACTTCTTTATTACACATAACGTCAGGATTTGGTGTACGTCCTGCTCGATATTCTCTTAAGAAATACTCAAAGACACGGTCCCAATACTCTTTCTCAAAATTAACCGAATAATAAGGAATATCTAACTGTTCTGCCACCAAGGCGACATCTTCATAGTCTTCGGTCGCCGTACAGACACCACGCTCATCCGTGTCATCCCAATTTTTCATAAATAAACCAATAACTTCATAACCTTGTTGTTTTAATAATAGTGCTGCGACCGAAGAATCTACACCACCGCTCATTCCTAGTACGACTCGTTTTCTTTGATTAGTTGTTTGTATCATAGAACTCCTCTCTAATCTGTCACCTCTATTAGACAGTCTCGATCAACGAAACCATCGAAAATAAAGTGAATTTTCTCTAATACCATTGAATTATCGGCTAAATTATTCACATTCACTGAATTTAAGCCATTCGGAGTAACGGTCGATATCTTTAATGTTTCTAAATTTTTATTGACCGTAACCTTTAATACAACCTTTGCACCGGCTGCTGTTTCTAAAGTCCGCTCGTATAGAAAATTGCCCGGTTTCGTATTAACAAACCCATTATCTCGCAATGTATATGGTCGTGCTTCAGGACTCACCTGAAATGTACGGTTTAATCCAGGTATGGATGCTTGTTTTGAAAATGCCATTATTATAACTCCTTTATTAATAATTGAATCAGTGCATCAACATCTTCTTTTGTTGTATCCCAGCCAAAGGAAATACGAATACTTTGAATCCAACGTTCCGGTGTATTGGGATAATAAGCCTTTAAAATACGACTAGGTTGAACACTTCCTGCAGAACATGCACTGCCAGCTGATAAGGCAATTTGATTGAGATCCGCCTTAATTAATAATTGACTAGCCAATTGACCAGGAAACCAAAGACTATGTATATAATCTACTAGTTTACTCGAATCTACTGGACCATTTCGGTGATAATCAATCTCAGCTTGGTCGAGTGATTGATATAAATATTCAGATAATTCTGTGTCATGACTTACTCTATCTTTTCGATAATTATTTGTCAATTCGAGTGCTGTTGCCATCCCCAGAATATAAGGTAAATTTTCTGTCCCAGAGCGTTGATTACTTTCTTGCCCACCACCGTGGAGAAGTGGCTTCAATGCGTTTTTTTTGTCCGTTGATTGAAATACTAAGAATCCCATCCCTTTCGGACCGTTAAATTTGTGAGCGGACCCTACAAAACTGGTAACTGGAAGAGCACCAAAATCAAAAATTCCATGCCCAATGGCTTGCACACTATCGACATGTATCCAATAGTCCTGTTGTTTCGCTGCCATCGCTAACTCCTCAATCGGCAGAATACTTCCCACTTCATTGTTAACGGCCATGACAGACCATCCTATCGTCTGTTGAGTACTAACTGATAAAAATTGGTCGACAGTATAGGTCCCTTCTGAATCTGGTTCTAGATAAGTGACTTCGAAACCAATAGTTTCTAACTGCTGCATCACCTCATGTACCGAAGGATGTTCAATCGCCGTTGTAACGATATGATTCCCTTGTCCTTGACTCTGTTTTGCCAAATGAGACAATGCCCAATTATTTGACTCCGTTGCTCCCGAAGTAAAATAAACATCTGCTGGATTAACATTCAAACTCTTAGCGATTATTTGTCGAGCATTCGTTAATTGCCTTTTTGCTGTTTTACCTATTTGATAAATTGCAGACGGATTACCATATTGATGTGTCAATGTATCTGAAATTGTCGTCACTACTTCTGGAAACACAGGCGTAGTGGCTGCATTGTCTAAATAAATCATATGCTCGCTCCTTTACCAGAATATTTTACCACATTTATTTCGAATTTTAAACAAATGGTGTTTAGTGTTGGACTTCTATAGCATATGCCTTTGTTACCACTTTTTCTTACGCTATGATAAAATGAGCTGTAAATGTTGTCTAAAATTATAGAAGGAGGGATAGCAGTGCAAGAACCTTTAGCATATCGAATGAGACCGCAATCCATCGATGAGGTCCTTGGCCAAGAGCATCTAGTGGGACCCGGAAAGATTATTCGTCGCATGGTTGATGCAGAGCGATTATCTTCGATGATCTTGTATGGACCACCAGGCACTGGTAAGACAAGTATTGCAAGCGCCATCGCTGGAACAACAAAACTGGCATTTCGTATTCTCAATGCAGCCACCGATAGCAAAAAAGATTTAGAGGCAGTCGTAGAAGAAGGGAAAATGTCTGGTTCGGTTATTTTATTACTGGATGAAATTCATCGTCTAAATAAAGTAAAACAAGATTTTCTTCTCCCCCATTTAGAAAATGGCCGCGTCATTTTAATAGGTGCCACCACTGAAAATCCTTATATTTCGATAAATCCAGCCATTCGTTCACGAACACAAATCTTTCAAGTCCAGCCTCTAAAACCGGAGGATATCAAACAAGGACTCAAACGAGCATTGAACGATGAAAAACGGGGCTTGGGTCAATATAATGTAGATATTGACGATGATGTCTTAACTCACTTCTCCTATGTCACAAATGGTGATAGCCGAAGTGCTCTCAATGCCTTGGAATTAGCAGTCTTATCTACTCCAGAGGATGATGATGGTGAGATTCATATCACTCAAGAAATTGCCGAAGAATGTCTGCAACACAAGCGTTTAGCTCATGACAAAGATGGCGATGCACACTATGACACTATTTCTGCACTACAAAAATCGATACGTGGTAGTGATGTGAATGCTGGGCTTTATTATTTAGCTATTCTGTTGGAAGCTGGAGAGCTCCAGATAGCTTGCCGTCGTTTATTAATCATTGCTTACGAAGATATTGGCCTTGGAAATCCTGCTGCTACTCAACGCACTGTTGCTGCAGTAGAAGCGGCTGAAAAAGTGGGATTACCAGAAGCACAAATTCCACTCGCATTTGCAGTCGTTGACTTAGCATTGTCCCCTAAATCGAATACTTCATATAGTGCGTTGAATGCAGCAATGTCTGATGTTCGAGCTGGTAATGTTGGGCCTGTTCCCGATCATTTACGTGATGCTCATTATTCTGGGGCTGAGAAATTAGGACATGGTGTAGAATATAAATATCCTCACGATTATCCGAACCATTTCGTTTCACAACAATATTTGCCAGACGCTGTCAAAGACCAAGAGTATTTTCAACCAGATCCAACAGGGAAATATGAAGCAGCTCTTCAACAGATTTACCAACAATTGCGAAATAACACGACTAAATAAAACGTTTTCAGACATCTTCGTTGCATTTTTTCAGTGTTTTGTTATAATATTAATAGTAAGGGATGACTGAGATGTACGCTTGATACATATTGTGTGGACCGAACACCTTTTTATCGGGATCCTGAAGCGAGTAAGCAAGATAAGCCAATGAACACTTGGACATCTTAGCTTGCTCGTGTGGAACCCACCTGTTTATATTAGCAGGTTCAAGACATATGTATCATTAAACGGCATCATCGGCTACCCTTTCGCCGGCTTTGCCGGCTTTTTTTATGTTTAACATTTGAATACAAATCCTGTATTACAGTATAATATTATTTAACCAAAAGGAAAGGAGCGCCTATGTTACAATTTATATTGTATGCTTTTCCAGTTATGGTTCTCTTAATTGGAGCCTATTTATTAATTTATCAGAATACATTGAAAAATGTTTTGAAAATCGAAACAGCTAAACCGATTCTAGCTTTTGCGGTAACATATATTATCTTATCAATATTGGGATTCTTTATATTATTTTATCAATTGAAGGTTGTTACGATTATTTGGATTCTTGTGGTACTCACTTTCACTTCAATTATGACCTTTTTATTTTTTAAAATATATGATATTAATCATAAAGATTAATGAATTCTTTCTCATGTCACAATATAAATAGCAATACAAAAGGTCGAACAATGTGATGAAACCGATTTTCGTTTCCATCACATTGTTCGACCTTTTTCCGTTAAATTATTTTAAGATAGTAGACTATTGTTTTAGAAGCTGGACACTGTCTTCTGAATCCACTTCGCTAAGTCTTACAGAGACTTGTTCGCTTTTAGCAGTAGGAATATTCTTACCGACATAATCCGCACGTATAGGTAATTCGCGATGCCCTCGATCTACTAAAACAGCTAATTGGATACGCGCTGGACGATATTGATCAAGTAACGCATCCATTGCAGCACGGACGGTTCTACCTGTATACAAAACATCATCTACGATGACAATGTTTTGATCAGTTAAATCCCCCATTATCATCTGTTCTTTCACTTGAGGATCCACTGATTTCTTAGATAAATCATCTCGATAAAATGTAATATCTAGCACTTCTACCGGCAATTCTACGGATTCAATTTCTTGGATTTTGGTTTTAATCCGTTCCGCTAAAAATTCGCCGCGTGTCTTGATACCTACTAGCACAACATTATCCAAAGTCTTATGATGCTCAATAATTTCATGAGCGATTCGCTTCAAAGTGCGATTCATCGCTTCTTGATCCATAATTGTTTTCATATTTACCTCCTCATTGCAGAAAGAATTATTTGAAAAAGAAAGCCACACCACGTCATAAATTATGACTTCGGTGTGGTCCTCTTAAAAACGATCATCCGTTTATTTTAAGCGCTCAACTTCACGTGCAATTTCAACTTCTTCATTTGTTGGAATATTGATGGCCATAATTTTTGACTCATCCGTTGTAATAATCGCTTCTTTACGAGTATCATTACGTTCTTCGTCTAATTCAATGCCAAACCATGAAATACCTTCAAGAATCGCTCGACGTTCACGTGCTGAATTCTCACCAATACCGGCTGTGAAAACAATGATATCCACACCGTTCATTACAGCGATATATTGTCCAATATATTTCTGTACACGATTAACAAAGATATCTAATGCTAATTGTGCACGTTTATTTCCTTCGTCGGCTGCTTCTTCAACATCACGCATATCACTAGATACACCTGAAATACCTAATAGACCAGATTTTTTGTTAAAAATAGTAATCATATCTTTAACATCTTTGATATCTAATTTTTCCATTAAGTATGGAATAAGAGATGCATCAATATCTCCAGTACGTGTTCCCATTGTAACACCAGCAAGAGGAGTGAATCCCATCGATGTATCGACTGATTTACCACCATCAACTGCTGTGATAGACGCACCATTACCTAAATGACAAGTAATAATTTTCAAGTCTTCGATAGGTTTACCAACAATTTCTGCTGCACGACGGCTAACATAATTATGAGACGTTCCATGGGCACCGTATTTACGTGCTGCAAAATGCTCATAATATTCGTAAGGTAAGCTATATAGATAATTCTCTTCTGGCATGGTTGTATGGAAAGAAGTATCGAATACCGCCACCATTGTCGCATTAGGGACACGTTTTTGGAATTCACGCATCACTACCGCTTCTGCTGGGTTATGAAGAGGGGCAAATTCACCCAATTCATCGACTTGTTTGATCACTTCATCGGTTACCACAGCGGATTCTTTAAAGATTTCTCCACCGGCTACCACACGGTGACCGACACCATCGATTTCATTTAAGTCATCGATGATATTAAATTCTTGCAAATAATCGAATAATAATTCGACAGCTTTCGCATGATCAGGGATATTGGTAGTCGTTTCGAATTCTTCTCCATCATTGTATTCAATATTAAAGACACCATCATTTAATCCGATACGTTCAACTAAACCTTTAGCAATCACTTCTTCTTCTGGCATATTGTAAAGTTGAAACTTTAACGAAGAACTTCCCGCATTAATCGCAAATGTTTTTGACATTATATTCGCTCCTTTTTATTAACTAAGATTATTGTATCAAAATCTTCAAAGCAATTCACTGTTTAATGAAAAATTCTCTATAATTATTATTGATAATCCTTATTTAGTAGTTGAGTTAGGGCTTTCATGACAGGTGAAATGTTACCTTTTATAAAACACCTAAATTAGCTGCTATAGCAATCCAGGCAATTAAGGTGAACATTGAAAAGAACGTAGAAAAGACGACAGCTTGGTTCGCTAAATCGCCATCTCCTCCCATGACTTGTGCCATCGGATAGGAAGACACTGCTACAGGCCCCCCGAAGAATATAATTAATGGTATTAAATTCTCACCTGTAAATCCTAACATCAAAGCCCCCCCAATCCCTAGAATGGGGACAGTAATCAATTTGCTGACAAGGGTAAAGGTCAATTGTTTTATTGAATGGTTCAATGTACTAATATTAAAGGTCGCTCCCATAATCACTAATGCTAGTGGCGTAATGGAACCAGATAATCCTGTCATTGCTTTTTCTACAAATACAGGAATAGTTAAACCAATTAAACGAAACACAATACCGATCATCGTTGCAATAAACATCTGATTCTTCAATACAGATAATCCTAATTCTTTAAAATCAAATTGACGTTGTTTATAAATATTCAAAGCAACAATCGATAAGACATTATTTAAGGGAACTAACACAGCTATCAAAATCGTTGTCATCCCAATATCTCGACCATTCAACAATGATACTGCTATCGGCAAACCAAAGAGAACGAAATTAGATCGAAAGGCTCCTTGTAACATAACTCCTTGTTTGGCGGGGTCCTTTTCAACAAAGTGAATGATAACTGTAAATAAAATAAAGATTAGGATGGCCATGACAATTGCATAAATGAAAACATCCATCCGGAAAGACGTTGTTAAATCTGTTTGATAGATATTCATAAATAAATTTATGGGTAACAATAAGCGAAAAATCAGTTGATTCAATTCTTGTAAACTTCGCTGTGACATCCAACCATAATACATAATAAAACGCCCGACAATTAAATAAATCATCAGTGGCATCACAGCATTAAATGCAATAATAAAATTTTCCATAAGCATCTCCTTTTCGGCAACACTTCCATTCTAACAAAGAAAAGTGTTTCTGCGTTTGCAAGCGATTTTTAAAAAAATCAATTCACTTCTGACAGTAATTCTGTTTCAATAAGTGATGTTAATTGATCCCCTGAAATTTCACCAACTTGTGTATAGCGAATCTCACCGGAAGCATCAATAAATAAAGTTGTCGGTAACATATGAACTCCTAAATTTAATTGTGTTAAGCGACGATAGTCATAGACAACAGGAAAATCAAAACCTTGCTCTTCTAGGAAGGCATCCGCTGATTCTTTGGTTTCAATTTGATTGCTACCGACTGCATTTAACATAACAAACTGTACTTGCGGATAATCCGACATTGCCTGTTCAAATAATGGCATTTCACGGCGGCAAGGTTCACACCAGGATGCCCAAATATTTAATACAATGGGTTTACCCACATAATCTGACAACACTTTGACATTCCCATCCTGATCTTCAAAGCGGATACGACGCACTACAGATAATTCATCTAAGGTACTCTCTTCAAGCGTTTCATCCTTTTTATTTGTTTCATCATTAGAAGATAAAGCCACTGGGTTTAATGTTCCTTTATCGCTAGAATGCACTGTTTGTTCTCTCATAGACTGACTTTCACTTACACCATTATCACTCATTACTGCGATGCTCTCTGTTATTGAACGTTCTTCATTACTCTGACCGGATTCTATCGCCGGTGTCATATATTGATAAATTCCAAAGGCGACGCCAAATATTAACACTAAACCAATCACTAACAGAATGAATCTTTTCATAATAACTCCTAACTTAATAAAACCAACCAGCGTGCAATATGTCCAGACATCATCAGTCCACCTAAAATCATTAATAAGGTTCCTGAAAATAATTGAATCTGTCGTTGACGCTGTTTTAACCAGTCAAAGACACTTTTCATTTGATCTAATAGGACGGCAGAAAAAATAAAGGGAATTCCTAACCCTAAACAATATAAGACAAGCATCATTGTCGCTTGCCCATAGGACTGACTATTGATAATCAAGCTATACACACTTGCTAGAAATGTTCCGACACAAGGCGTCCAGCTTACTGCAAATGTTAACCCCAAAATGAAACTTGAAGATGGTCGATTCTTGGTGGCCTTTAATGGTCGAATACGCGACAATAGAGACATTGATCCTAACATATCCATGCCAAACAGCAGGACAATCAACCCTGTCAGCCAATTAATTTGCCGTTGATAGGCAACAAACCATGTCCCAATTTGAGCGATGAATAAACCTATCAATATAAATACGACTGAGAAGCCTAATACAAAATAAATGGCTGAGATAATAACTTTCTTGGTATGAGGCTGACCGCTCGTTTCTTCTCCCATAAAATAGGCAAGATAGATGGGTAATAATGGCAAGATACAAGGTGAAATAAATGTCAAAATACCTTCTAAAAATAACAATAAATAAACCATCAATTAACCTCCAAACTATTTATTAAATTTATCACTTATTTGATGAATTGTCACAGTCATTTGTATTTATTGCTACTAATAATCGTTATAATGATTATATCAATTTGATTTGTCAAATTAAGCTAGAAATAATTTAACTCTGATACATTCTCAATAAAGACCTCCAACGGCGTCTTATAGTTTAAAGATTTTCTAGGTATTTTATTTCTGCGCACGGCGACAGAAGAAATAAACGCTTGGTTCACTTCATTAAAGTCCATCT
>JACBXP010000003.1 GCA_015863185.1 Aerococcaceae bacterium DSM 111020 | reverse complement strand
TATGAGTCATGACATTTCCTACCTTTCATTTTGTTTAGACACTTATATGATAACGGAAATGCATGACTTTTTGTATGCACAAAAATAGTGCTGATGATTTCTCATCAACACTAAAAATTATAGAACCTTTATTTGGAGCTTGGTGGGGTCTTATATAGTATAAAAAAGGCGTTTTATTAGCTATTGTTGTCGCTTTTAGTTATAATACAAACATCAAGAATGAGGAGTGATAATAATGGGTTTATTTGATAATACCAATTTATTAGACATGTTTTTACCAACGGCTGGTACGGACACAAATCAACAATTAGCTCAAAAATCAGGTTTAGATTTAGGAGATTTCTCAAAAATCGCTGCCGTTGGTTTACCAGCTATTTTAAATGCTATTCAACGTAATAACGGACGTGAAGGTGGCTTGAATTCATTTGATAATGCTTTAACGCAACATCAACAAGATTTAAATCAATATGATTCAGCAGACGCACTTGCACAGAATGTTGATCCGAATGATGGTGAAAAAATATTAGGACATGTTTTTGACAATCAACAATCCGTCTTTGAGCGAATTGGTAATGCTTTAAACTTATCACCTGATGCAGTTAAGCGTGCCTTAATTATTATTGCCCCTGTTGTTCTAAAATATCTAGCTGATCGCAAGAACACTAATAGCTTAGACCAACAAGGTGTTGAGCATGAAACAGCGAATACAGTGAATGATTTAAATCAATCCATTCAAAACTATGGGCAACAAAGACAAAATGTTCCTTCAGAGAATGATTGGTTTGGACCATTAAAAAATAATAATTACCAACGTAAAGATAATGGTGGTATTTTAGACATGGTATTTGACATTTTTAAATAGAAATATGAACTCAGTGGATTGCCACTGAGTTTTTTTGAGCAGTTTTATCGAAAGCTGTAATGAAATTTGTTTTAATAGTTGATAGAAAGTGAGGCGATTGAATGTTAGAGATAGAATTTTTCCATGATGTGATTTGTAGTTTTTGTTTTCCAATGTCAGCACGAATGCGTCGCTTAGTGGCTGACAACCCTGAAATTCAAATAAAACATCGTTCATTTGCGCTAGGTTGGGATGAAACGGTATTTGAACAAATGTTTGGTTCACATGAAGCAGTAAAAAACGAAGTGTTAGGGCACTGGGAACATGCCAATCAAAATGATGATGAGCATCGATTTAATATTGAAGGAATGAAGGAAACTGATTTTCTTTTTCCAACTTCAAAACCGGGATTAATTGCAGCGAGAGCGGCAGGCCTCATTGGAGATGAAGAAACCTATTGGGATGTCTTTGATAAGATTCAAGAAGGTTTATTTATTAGAAATCTCAACATTCAAAATACAGAAGTTATTGAAGAACTAGTAAAAGAAACAACGATTAATGTTGACCAATGGCGTGAAGCATTTCATGATGCGACAACTGAACAAATGGTTATTAATGACTTAAAATTAGCTCAAGCCTATCAAATCCAAGGAGCACCAGCGCTTGTCATTAATCAGAAATATTTACTGTCGGGAGCACAACCCTATGAAGTTCTAGAAAAAGCAATTCAAGAGATTATGGAGCAAGAAGAAAATTAAAAAGACATTGCCAAATGATGGCAATGTCTTTTATTTTTGATGAACACTCGGGTCATATTCAAAGGTAGGATCTAGTTGTTGGTCTAAATCATCAAACGCCTCAGCAAGTGCTTGGTCTACCTCAGCCAACTTGGCTTTATCATATTTAACCGATTCTAAGTAAGGAATCGGTTTACCAAAATATACTTTTGCTTTTTTACGACCCAATGTTTCCCTCCATCCTAAAGGAGGCTGTATCGCAATAGGAATGATATCTTTTTTGCTCATTCGCTGAATAAAAGCAGTCCCACTCTTTAATTCTGTAGAATGTCTGGTACCAGTTGGAAAGATGGCAAAATCATCATTTCCTTCTGATAAAACTGTGATGGCAGATTTGATTGCCTTACGGCCTGGATTTTCACGGTTAACAGGAATCATTCCAGCTGACCGCATCATATAACCAAATAGTGGTATTTGAAATAAACTCTCTTTGGCCATGAAGCGCAAATGTCTCGGTTTAATTGTATTGGCAATAATAAATGGATCCCAATTTGAACGATGAGTAGAGGCCAAAATAACATTGTCATTTTCAGGTAAATTTTCTAATCCATAAATTTCTGGCTTGCCATTCAATAAATAAAGGATGAATTTACTAACTGCCAAAGCCAAATGATAAAAAAACATGGTCCCGCGACTTCCTTTCAGTTAAAATAGAAACTAGATTGTTGAATGTACTTTATAAATATAGCATGAAAAGGAGGTTTCTTCCATTGTCAATTCGAATAAGTAACTATCATCGCTACTATTGGTTTTGTTTGATTCTCATATATTGTCTGCAAATTGTACCGATTCAAGCGTCAACGGTGGAATTGAATCAAGTTTATGAATTAGACGAAGCAGTTTTTCTTCAAGGTCTTGAATTGGATGAGCAAGGACGCTTAATTATAAGCACGGGTTTATATGGAGAATCGATGCTTGGCGAAATCTCACCAGAGAATGGACATATCTCTACCTTAGATACTCTAGAGGATCATTACTTTGGGGAAGGAATTACGTTTTCTCCTAATTCTCTTTGGCAACTAACTTGGCAAGAACAAACCGTAATGAAACGTGATCCAAATACATTCGTAATTATTGAGAAATTCCCTATGCAAGAAGAAGGCTGGGGTTTAGCATATGATCCTCATCGCAATGTTTTATGGCATTCAGATGGTACGGACAAGATTTATCAACGAAATCCCGACAATTTCAATAAAATTGATGCATTACAAGTTACAGAACATGGTAAACCGGTTGATTTATTGAATGAACTAGAATATGCCAATGGTGCAATCTATGCAAATATTTGGTATAGTACCGATATTGTGCAAATAAATCCAGAAACCGGTGAAATTATGCAACGCTTTGATTTAGCGCCCCTTCTTGATTCGACGATGACGACAGAAGAACTTGAAGCGATTGATAGTTTAAATGGTATTGCCCATATTGATGGAAACCGGTTTTATATTACAGGGAAATTATATCCCTATTTATATGAAGTAACATTGTGCCCCTAGAAAGGAATTATTATGACAGAACCAGCAATAAAATATGAATTAATCAAAGAAGAAAAACATACAGGAGCTCGGCTGGGACGTGTGCACACACCTCATGGCACCTTTAACACTCCTATTTATATGCCAGTTGGAACCTTAGCTACTGTAAAAAGTCTTTCTCCTGAAGAATTAAAAGCAGCGGGAGCCGACATTATTTTAAGTAATACCTATCATCTGTGGTTGAGACCGGGTGAAGAGATTGTGAAAGAGGCTGGCGGTTTACATGAATTTATGAATTGGGACCGTGGCGTTTTAACAGATTCAGGCGGGTTCCAAGTGTTTTCATTAGCTAAAAACCGAAAATTATCCGAAGAAGGTGTTCATTTTAAGAGTCATCTTGATGGCAGTAATTTATATTTGACGCCAGAGAAAGCCATTCAAATTCAAAATGACCTTGGAGCGGATATCATTATGAGTTTGGATGAATGTCCGCCATTTCATGAATCCAGAGAATATGTGCAACATTCTGTTGACCGAACGACACGTTGGGCTGAGCGTGGATTAAAAGCTCACCAACGTCACAATGACCAAGCTTTATTCGGTATTGTTCAAGGCGCTGGATATGAAGATATTCGTATTGAACATGCCAAACAATTGGCATCAATGGACTTTCCGGGATATTCTATTGGAGGTCTATCAGTGGGTGAAACAAAAGAGGATATGAATCGCGTATTGGAATCTTTAACACCGCACATGCCAAGTGATAAACCACGTTATCTAATGGGTGTAGGTTCCCCTGATGCATTGATTGATAGTGTCATCCGTGGTGTAGACATGTTTGATTGCGTTCTGGCGACGCGAATTGCTCGAAATGGAACATGTATGACACGAGACGGACGCCTTGTGGTTAAAAATGCTAAATATGCACGAGACTTTACGCCAATTGATGCGACTTGTGATTGTTACACATGTCAAAATTATACCCGGGCATATGTCCGTCATCTTATTAAAGTGGACGAAACATTTGGACTGAGATTAACATCCATTCATAATACGCATTTCTTATTACAAGTGATGCGTGAAGTTCGACAAGCAATTATGGATGATCAATTATTAGAATACCGCGAAGATTTCTTCGAAAGATACGGCTACAATGAAGAAAATGCGCGTGCTTTTTAAACATTTTGAATCACTAGCCAATTAGATATATCTTTGTTAGAATAATATTAGTCAAATAGAAGAGGTGGATTATGGAGATTATAGCAAGTTTCTTACCAATCATTTTAATGTTAGTTGTGTTTTACTTTTTACTCATTAGACCACAACAACAACAAGTTAAGAAAAAACAGGAAATGTTAAGTGAAATTAAACCAGGAGATTCGGTTGTAACCATTGGAGGATTGCATGGTTTGGTAGATGAAGTCAGTCAATCAAGTAATACGGTTGTCCTAGATTGTGAGGGTGTTTATCTAACATTTTCATTAAATGCGGTTGCGACGGTGACTGCTGGTGGAAATATTGAACAACGACAAGAAGAAATTGCCGAAGAAAATGAAGAAGCACTCGTGGAATACGAACAAGAGGAACAATAATTCAGGCAAGTAAATAATTTAACGTCATTTACCCCTGGGTAAATGACGTTTTTTAATGGAGGAAACCAATGAAAGCATATCATGCCAAAGAAATCATACTCGATACACGCACAATAAAAGATGCATATCTCATTATAGATAATGGAACATTTCAAGAGATCACGACAGATAAACCGAATGCCATAGAAATTGTCGATTATTCAGATAAAATAATCGCACCAGGTCTAGTTGACACACATATCCATGGTTATTTGAATCACGATGTTATGGATAATTCCGTAACTGGATTAAATGAGATAGCAAAGGGATTGTTACATTGTGGGGTTACTTCTTGGTTGCCGACTACTTTGACTGATTCTTATGAACGAATATTAGATGTCTGTCAAACAATCGGCCAAAATCATCAAACGATTGAAGGTGCAAAAATCCAAGGAATTTTTCTTGAAGGACCTTTTTTCACCGAAAAATATAAAGGAGCACAAAATGCGAATTATATGTCAGATCCTTCCACAGATAAGTTAACACAGTGGCATCAAAAATCTAATCAACTCGTAAATAAAATTGCGATTGCTCCGGAAAGAAATGGCGTGATTCCTTTTATAGAGTATGCTAATTCTCTCGAAGTTCATGTTGCATTAGCACATAGTGATGCAAGTTATGAAGAAGCACAAGCCGCTGTTGAAGCGGGAGCTTCAATCTTTATTCACACTTATAATGGAATGAGTGGCCTGCATCACCGTGAACCAGGCATGGTTGGTGCAGCACTTACCTGTCCTCATTGCTATGCAGAAGTGATTGCGGATGGTCATCATGTGCACCCAGCAGCGATTGATGTCGTAGTGAAATCCCGCGGAATCGAAGAAACTGTTCTTGTTACCGATTGTATGCGAGCAGGGGGAATAGGAGAAGGAGAATCCCGCTTAGGAGAATATGATGTAATAGTTAAAGATGGTACAGCGACACTTAAAGAAGGTGGAAATTTAGCGGGTTCTATATTGGAACTTATTGAAGCAGTACAACACTTGGTTGAATGGAATATTGTTGATTTGCCTACGGCGATTCGTATGGCCAGTTTGAATGCGGCTAAGTCAGTAGGTATTGAATCAGAATGTGGCAGAATTGACAAAGGGTATGCTGCAGACTTTATTGTTATTGATGAAGCAGGCCATTTATTTGCCACTTATTTAGACGGTATCAAGAGGACCGCTTAAAAAATTAAGGAGGTTGGATGTGTGCAATATGGTATCTTAACATTCGAAGAACCTCAACCTGATATTAGTCGCAAGATTCTTCATGTGGATATGGATGCTTTTTATGCAAGCATTGAGATGCGTGACAATCCTGCATTAAGAAACAAGCCGGTGGTGATTGCTAGACATCCTCGTTTAACAGGAGGGCGGGGAATTGTATCGACTTGTAATTATGAAGCAAGAAAATATGGGATTCACTCTGCCATGTCGGCTGTCGAAGCGTATAAACGATGTCCGCAAGCAGTATTTGTTCCCGGACGGCATGAAATTTACCGTCAAGAATCGCAGCGCATTCATGCCATTTATCGTCAATATACGGATATTTATGAACCTGTTGCACTTGATGAAGCTTATTTAGACGTTACAAATAACAAAAAGAATATCCAAAGTGGTACACTCCTAGCTAAAGCGATCCAAGAACAGATATTTGAAGAAACGGGTTTAACGTGTTCAGTGGGCGTTTCTTATAATAAATTTGTCGCAAAAATTGCATCTGACTATCACAAACCTTTCGGCATCACAGTCATTGAGCCTAAGATTGCAGTAGATTTTCTAAAAACATTGGAAATTCAACAATTTCATGGTGTAGGCAGAAAATCTGTTCCGCTATTTCACGAATTAGGCATTTATACAGGTGAAGACTTGTATCAGCAATCATTAGAATTTTTGATGCATCACTTTGGAAAAATGGGATATTCTTTGTTTTTTAAAGTTCGAGGTATTCAAAATACCCCAGTAAAACGCGATCGCGAGCGAAAATCAATTGGAAAAGAAACCACACTGAGTCAATTTTTGACAGAAGAAATTGAAGTCATGAAAATATTCGAACGCTTGACCCGTCAAGTGGCGATGAATTTAATAGATAAACAATTAAGTGCTATGACGGTTACAATAAAAATAAGATATGAAGATTTTGAAACAGTGACCCGTCAAATGAAACATGATGAGGGGATACAACAATTTGAAGATTTATATCCTTTAGTTGCAGAATTATGGCAGATGCATGGCCATTTAAATAAAAGTATTCGCTTGTTAGGTGTTTCTGTTTCGAATTTCGAAAATCAAACCATTCAGCAAATTCCTCTACTTGATAATCTGTAAAAAGTCCCGTGTGACAATGTTTTAAGGAACTGTTATACTGTTTTAAAATAGGACATGGTGTGGTTGAGGTGGAGTATGAGTAGAAAACATGATTTAGTAATACATTATATTGAGAGTTTACCTATTGGAACACGGATTTCTGTCCGTTCAGTTGCAAAGGAAGTAGGAGTCAGTGAAGGAACGGCGTATCGTGCGATTAAAGCGGCTGAAGATGATGGCTTTGTCTCAACAATCGAACGTGTGGGAACGATCCGAATTGAAAATCGTTCTCAATATTCTCCCGAGATGTTGACTTATGGTGAAATAGTAAAGATTATTGATGGTGAAGTTTTTGGTGGAGTATCAGGTCTTGATCGTCAGTTAAACAAGTTTATTATTGGTGCGATGACAGAAGAAGCGATGATTAAATATTTCACGTCTAACTCTTTGATTATTGTTGGGAATCGAGAATCAGTTCAACAATTAGCATTGGAAAATGATGTTGCTGTACTAATCACCGGAGGATTCGAAGCGAGCGATGCGGTTATTAAAATGGCGAATGAATATGCCCTGCCAGTTATCGGCACGACTTATGATACATTTGCTGTGGCAACGATTATCAATCGGTCGATGATTAATCAAGAGATTAAAGAAGAAATAATGACTGTTGAAGATATTTATTTGCCTATTGAAGAGACTCTAGCCCTTCAACCAACGGATACAATTGGTGACTTCAATGAAGCAACCAATCAAACAGGTTTGACACGCTTTCCAGTTCAAAATAATGGGCGACTTGTCGGTGTGATCACCGCAAAAGATGCGATTAGTCGAAATGAAGACACACTTATTGAGCGCGTGATGACGAAACAAATTGTCACGGTACAGCTGCATATGAGTGTCGCGACAGCTTCTCATAAAATGACATGGGAAGATATTGAAATGTTACCGGTCGTAGCGAATAATCGTGATCTGTTGGGGGTGTTGTCACGCCAGAATGTTATGAAAGCGATTCAAACACAGCAACAACAACCACAATTGGTAAATACAATAGAGGATAATATTGTAGTTCAATTAAATGATTGTTCCAATATGAACCAACTCAATTATCATTGGCATACAGAAGTTCAGCCTCAAATGTTGAATAACATGGGGACCCTTTCCTATGGCGTACTTTGTGAGATGGTAAGTTATACTGCAATTCAATATTTATATCAAGAAACAGAATCCAATTATGTTATGGAAAGGCTAGATTTACATTATTTTAATTTATTACAATTGGGAAATACGCTCCAATTTAGTGTAAATATCATTCATCGATCGAGAAGACAAGCACTAGTTGAGGTGAATGTCTTTCACGAAAATACAGCCGCTGGTAAGGCACTCATTTCATGTCAAGCCATTGACACATTATAGGAGAAAATATGTTAATAACAAAAGAAGAAATTATACAATTTATAGAATATATTGAAAATTACGATACGATTATCATTCACCGTCATGTCCGTCCAGATCCAGATGCGGTAGGGTCACAACTAGGATTAAAAGTATTACTAGAATCCGCCTTTCCCAACAAACGCATCTTGGCTGCTGGGACGATTACAGAAGGATTATCTTGGATGGGGAGGATGGATGAAGTAAAGAGCGAAGATTATGAAGAAGCTTTAGTCATCGTTACTGACACAGCCAATCAAGACCGTATCGATGGGAAACAATATGACCAAGGTCAAAAATTAATAAAAATCGATCATCACCTCATTGTAGATGCTTATGGTGATTTACAAATGGCCTATCCTGAAGCAACATCAGCCAGCCAATTAATCACAGAAATAGCCCTTCAATCTGAAGGACACATACCATTAACGGTGGAGGCTAGCAAATTATTATACGCGGGAATTGTCGCTGATACAGGTCGTTTCCTGTATAATCCCACTCCGGAAACATTTGAAATGGCGATGCATTTAGTCACCTATCCCATTGATACTAGAAAAATTACAGATCAATTTTCTGAAAAATCAGTGGAAGAAGCACGTTTCGAAGGTTATGCCTATCAAAATATCCAATTCTATGATGAGGGTGTTGCCAGCTTAGTAATTACACGTGACATCATGCGTCAATATGGTATAACGGAGGAAGCGACAAATATCGTATTGACTATTCCCAGTAATGTAACAGGAATGTATACGTGGGTGAATTTCATTGAACAAGAGGGGGATAATCCCAAATATCGTGTGCGCTTAAGAAGTAAGGGACCTGCAATTAATGGGATTGCTGAAGCACATGATGGAGGCGGCCACGCGATGGCAAGTGGGGCAAAAGCAGATTCAGAAGAAGAAATGAATGAGATTATTAATGAATTAAAACAAATAACTCAGGAATATAGACAAACAAATAAATAATCAATATAAAGACTCCGCATTCTATCTAAAAAATAAGTAGGATGCGGAGCTTTTAATATTATAATGTTAGTTAATAAGGCTAAATTTATTTATATATTAAATATATTCTTAACATTGATAATCATACCACCGTGTACCGTGAGCCTTTGTTAGTTCATTTGCAGCTTCAGGTCCTGGTGATAATGCTTCATAGAATGCTAAATCTTCGCCATTCAATTGGTCCCAATAATCGTATAGGTGGTCAATAAATTGCCAAGCATATTTTGATTCATACCAATGAACGAAATCATCCAAACGATTATTAATACAACCATTTATTAAGCGTTCATAATCATGTGGAATGCGTGTTTCAAGGTCAGAACGATATTGAAATGTCATCGGGACAACTTTAGATCCTGTATTATAGCCAGGTTTTTCTTGATTAAAATAATATTGAATACGCATTTGTGGATCTAATTCGATCTTCAAATAATTCGGTGCATAATGTTCATCAACAGCTTTGAAAACAATATGAATAGTGGTATATTTTCTTTCAAGTCTCTTCCCACTTCGAATGAAGAAAGGAACCCCTTCCCATTGCGGCAAATCTAATTCAATATGTGCTGCGAAAAATGTTTCAGTTAAAGATTCGGGATCAACAGCATCTTCTCCACGATATCCTGGGATACTTTTAGCACGATTGGCTTTATATTGACCCCGTACGACATGCTTTTTAAACTCATCCAGTGTTTGATATTTTTTCAGACTTTTGATCATGTCTATCTTTTCCTGTCTAAATGCCTCCGCAGAGGGATTGCATGGTTGTTCCATAACCAGTAGGGCGATAATTTGCATCATATGATTTTGAATCATGTCTTTAGTGACACCACTTCGCTCATAATAGGCACCACGCTGGCCAATACCTAAATCTTCAGCTAAACTGATTTGGATGTTATCGATATAATCTTTAGACCAGAAATGTGCCCAAAGATTTTCACAACGAAATTTGCGAAATGAAGAAAGAAGTTCCTTCCCTAAATAGTGATCGATACGGAATATTTGATTCTCATTGAAGTCCTTGGTCAGTTGAATTTGTAACTCAATGGCCGAAGCTTCATCAAAACCAAATGGTTTCTCTATGATTAAACGATTGTATCCATTATCAGTCAGTAACCCTTGATTACGCAAATTATGTGTGATAACCGGAAACAATACGGGATTCAATGAAATATAAAAAATGCGATTGCCACCGATTTGATATTGATTATCCAGATGTGTCATCAATGTGGCTAAGCTCTGATAATGATCAGCATCATTCACATCATGTGCTTGATAATAAAAGTGACTGAGAAATTCATCCGCTTCATGTGCTTGCGTGATTTCATCTTTGATACTATAGTAGACTACATCTCTGAAGTACTCGTGTGACCAATCACGACGAGCTGTCCCAATCACTGCAAAATGATCGGATATATTTCCAGCTTTATATAACCGATAGATAGCAGGATATAGTTTTCTGGCGGCTAAATCACCAGTTGCTCCAAATAAAGTGAGTATTAATTGATTGTCTTTCATTATCCGACCCCCCTAATTTTGAGTGTTATAGCTTATATTAGCTGTTTAGTTTAAGAAAGGCAAATTGACTGATACGTTTTCATTAATAATTATTTGAGACAATCTTCGATAATGCGTATAATAATGAGAAGATGCTCAATTAAAGGAGATAATTATGAAATACAATAACTTACCATTAAAACCATTTATCCAAGAAGCTTTAGAAGCTCTACATTTTGAAACATTAACGGAAGTTCAAGAGAACGTTCTGCCATTAGCAATGAAAGGACGCAATTTGATTGTCCAATCACAGACCGGCTCAGGCAAAACCCATGCCTTTATGATTCCGATTGTTGAATCAATTGATCCACATAAAAATCAAGTTCAAGCGGTTATTACGGCGCCGAGTCGAGAGTTAGCTAATCAATTATATCAAGTTGCCAATCAATTGATAGAATATAGCGAAGAGTCGATTAATGTCGTAAATTATGTGGGGGGAACAGATAAACAAAGACAGATAGATAAACTGACTCCAAAGAATCAACCGCACATTGTTATCGGGACTCCAGGGAGAATCTATGACTTAATGTCCGAAAATGCGTTGCTCATTCAAACAGCGGATATCCTTGTTATTGATGAAGCGGATATGACTATGGATTTAGGATTTTTATCCTTGGTGGATGAAATTGCCTCTCGATTAGATGAACAAGTACAGATTATGGTTTTCTCAGCGACCATTCCTCAATCGCTAGAAGTATTTTTAAATAAATATTTAGTGAATCCTGAAATGATTGAAATCGCACCTGAGCATGTTTTAGCTGATGAAATTACCAACTATTTAATCCAAACTAAAGGACAAAGTCGTAAAGAGCTAATCTATGAATTATTAACAATGGGATATACTTATCTGGGGATTGTATTTACCAATACAAAAAAATACGCGGATGAAGTCAGCGATTATCTCAAAGAACAAGGTTTAAAAGTAGCAACAATTCATGGTGACGTTGAACCGAGAGAACGGAAACGTTTAATGCGTCAAATTAGACAATTAGATTATCAATATGTCGTCGCAACAGATTTGGCGGCTCGTGGTATTGATATTCCTGGAGTTTCCTTAGTTATTAATGCTGAATTACCTGCGAATTTAGATTTTTTCATCCATCGTGTGGGGCGTACAGGACGTAATCAAGTGGAAGGTACGGCGATTACTTTAGTGACACCGGGGGATGATCACGCGATAACCGAACTTGAGAAGAAAGGCATTGCCTTTGACGATGTTGAATTCAAAAAAGGGGAGTTAATTCCGGTAGATAATCGCCAAAGACGACAACGTCGTAAACGTACTCAAGCGAATCAAGAAGATACAGTTGTCCGTGGAATGATTGAGCGAAATAAACGTCGTAAAGTAAAGCCAGGATACAAACAAAAATTAGATAAAGAAATCAAAGAACATCAACGCAAACAAACCAATAAAAAGAAAAGGCTAGCGGGAAGACAAGCCCGACGAAATAATAAAAGAAGTTAATGACAAAATTTTAAACCACTCAGCGACTAGTTAAAGGATTGCTGAGTGGTTGTTTTATAGTTGTTCTGTAAAAAATTGTGTCACCAGATCCATCGTATCTGTTTCAACTAAATGACCTCGATCTTGAAAATGTACAGTGAGATTTAATTGTTTATTTTCTCTAACAAAAGATTCCATATGTTCAAAGGGAACCTTTTCATCTTGACGACCATGCCAAATGAATAAGGGACGATCTTTAAGTGATTCTGGATGTTTTGCTAAATCATACAAGGGAATCCAACTTAATAATTCCTGATAATCTTCAGGCATCCAAGAATGATTTTCGGTAGCATGTTGGTAAATTCGATCACGATAAGCTGTCAGATTCGCAGAACCCATTAAGATAGCTGCCGCATCAATTTCGGGATGATGCGTAAGTAAGGCAGCGGTCGTCATTCCGCCCATTGATACCCCCCCGAGGCCTATAAAGTGAGGGGTACCGTAGATTGCTGACACATGATGTAATAGATAACCAAATTCAAATAAATTGTGATAAATACTGTTAAAAAAAGTTAGTGACGGAATTTTCGTTGATTCTTGATAGCGTTCGCCATGTGATTGAGCATCGGGGAGAATCACGCGAAACCCTTTTTGAGCGAGTTTACGACCTTGCGTGAGCACTAACTTTTTATTTATTCGCCATCCATGATAAAAGATAATGAGAGGAAGGTTATCGTCTTTTAATCTTTCGAGCGATACACTGAGAATTGGAATATGACCAATCATTTCATTTGTGATATGTATTTTATTCATGAAAATCCTTTCTTAAAACACTAAATAAAGCACTAAATCTTTATCTTCATTATAACGAATAGAATGCTTCCTGTAACATAATTGGATTGAATTTCATTTGAAAGAAGAAACTTGAGATTCTTTGGCTTTCATGATAGTATTTATTTACTAAATAGTAATACGTTGAAGAGATGAGTAATCAAGAAACTTAGCGAGAAGGAAATGGTGTAAGCCTTCAACCTTGATGAACGTAACTTGGAGTATTAAGCGCGAAAATAATAGTAGTGCTTGACGGAGAAGACTTCGATAACAACGCTAGAGGAATAGTAAGAAGCTATTTAAATTTAGGTGGTACCACGATTGAATCGTCCTATTGAGGGGCGATTTTTTTATTTTATATGAACGATATTATGAGAAAGAAAGGGATTATGATGAAAGAAATGCCAACAAAATATCAACCCAATGCGGTTGAAGAAGGTAGATATCAACAATGGTTAGATTTGGATGTGTTTGCACCTTCAGAAGATTCTGATGCGACGCCTTATTCTATTGTTATTCCACCTCCCAATGTCACTGGTAAATTACATTTAGGTCATGCATGGGATGTCTCTTTACAAGACATGATAATTCGCCAAAAAAGAATGCAAAGCTATGATACATTATGGTTACCAGGAATGGACCATGCCGGTATTGCAACGCAAAGTAAAGTCGAAGAACGATTGCGTTCTCAAGGAATCTCAAGACATGATTTAGGTCGTGAAAAATTCCTTGAAAAAACATGGGAATGGAAAGAAGAATATGCGAAGATAATTCGTGAACAATGGGCTAAAATGGGGATTTCGGTTGATTATTCTCGCGAACGGTTTACTTTGGATGAAGGTTTGTCAAAAGCAGTTCGTAAAGTGTTTGTTTCGCTTTATGAAAAAGGTTTGATATACCGAGGCGAATATATTATTAACTGGGACCCTGTTCAACAAACAGCCCTTTCAGATATAGAAGTTGTTTATCAAGATGATCCAGGAGCTTTTTATCATGTAAATTATCCGCTTGCCGATGGTTCAGGGCATCTACAATTAGCTACTACCCGACCGGAGACTATGTTAGGTGACACAGCTGTAGCTGTGCATCCTGATGATGACCGTTATCAACATTTGATTGGTAAGACATTGATATTACCATTAGTGAATCGTGAAATTCCTATCGTGGGCGATACGTATGTTGATCGCGAATTTGGTACCGGCGTGGTAAAAATTACGCCTGCCCATGATCCCAATGACTTTGAAGTAGGTAATCGTCATGATTTACCGCGAATTAATGTGATGACAGATGACGGTTATATGAATGCTCAAGCCGGAGAAAAATACGAAGGCTTAACCATCAAAGAAGCCAGAAAAGCTGTTGTTGAAGACTTAAAACAAGGGGATTACCTCGTTGAAATTGAAGAAATGGTCCATAGTGTTGGACATTCTGAGCGTTCGGGAGCCGTTGTAGAACCTAGATTATCAACGCAATGGTTTGTAAAAATGCAACCCCTCGCTGAAGCGGCGATTAAGAATCAACAAACAGATGAACGGGTCGATTTTTATCCGGCACGATTTGAGAAAACATTCTTGGATTGGATGGAAAATGTTCACGATTGGGTCATTTCACGTCAATTATGGTGGGGACATCAAATTCCGGCTTGGTATCATAATGAAACTGGTGAAGTATATGTCGGGATGAAATCACCAGAAGATTCAGAGAATTGGACACAAGATCCCGATGTCCTCGATACATGGTTCAGTTCAGCACTCTGGCCATTTTCAACAATGGGATGGCCAGACACAGACTCTGAAGATTTCAAACGGTATTTCCCGACAGATACATTAGTCACTGGCTATGACATTATTTTCTTCTGGGTATCACGGATGATATTCCAATCGCTTGAATTTACAGAACAAAAACCATTCAAAAATGTATTAATTCATGGACTTATTCGTGATTCTCAAGGACGTAAAATGTCTAAATCACTGGGTAATGGTATCGACCCAATGGATGTTATAGATGAATATGGTGTCGATGCATTGCGTTGGTTCTTAGCGAATGGTTCTTCACCGGGTCAAGATGTCCGTTATAGTGAAGAGAAAATGGCGGCTGCCTGGAATTTCATCAATAAAATATGGAACGCAAGCCGATTTGTGCTGATGAATGTTGATGGAATGACTATCGATGACTTAACAATCGGTAACGATTTAACATTAGCTGATCGTTGGATTGTATCACGACTACAATCAACTATCGCATCAGTCACTCGTTTATTCGAAAAATTTGAATTCGGTGAAGCAGGTCGTGAACTTTATCATTTTATTTGGGATGACTATTGCGATTGGTACATCGAAATGACGAAAGAAACCTTACAAGACGAAACAGCAGACAATCAAACCACGCGTTCTATTTTAATTTATGTTTTAGATCAATTTTTACGGTTATTGCATCCAATTATGCCTTTTGTTACAGAAGAAATTTGGCAAAATATTAAAGGAAGTCAAGAATCGATCGTAATCGCAGCTTATCCTACAGTACAAACAATCTATCAAGATGAAGAAAGCGAACAAGCAATGATGAAATTGATTGATATTATCCGCGCGGTTCGTAACATACGTAGTGAAGCGAATGCCTCCCTTTCAAAAGCGATTGATATTTATATTAAAGTGAATGATGAATATGATGTAGAGATGTTAGAGGCAAATCGTCAATATATTGAACGTTTCGGTCATCCTGATTCGCTGAGTATTTCAATGAATCCAGACGCTCCTGAACAAGTTAGTTCACAAACACTGTCATTTGCGACAGTTATGATGCCTTTAGAAGGGTTGATTAAAGTCGAAGATGAAATTAAACGACTTGAAAATGAAGTAGTTAAACTTCAAAAAGAAGTGGAGCGCGTGACGAAGAAATTAAAAAATGAAAACTTCGTTAACAAAGCACCAGAAGCAGTCGTTGAAGAAGAGCGGAAAAAAGGTCATAGTTATCAAACGCAATTAGACGCAGTCAAAGATCAGATTGAGCAATTACAGAAGATGTTATAGTCTGACAAATACACCTAAAGGAAAAAATTCTTTAGGTGTATTTATTTTTTTATTTCTATTGCATAACTGGAAATATGCTATAAAATAATTGATTGAAGAAGCTAATCTTTTGGCTTTTATTAAAGAATAGAGTGAAAGTTAGGTGTTATCATGCCTTTTCAGACAATGAATCAAGCGGTTGATTGGATTATTAACCACGAAATGGAAACCAATCGAACAGGTATCCAAAGAATAAAATATGCGATGAAACTCTTAAATCATCCAGAATCTCATTTGCCAGTTATTCATCTTACTGGCACTAATGGGAAGGGTTCTACTACGGCATTTCTCCGTCAATTGTTAAAGTCACAAGGTTATAAAGTGGGCAGTTTCACTTCTCCACATATTCATAAAATTAATGAACGAATCCAATACGATGGAAACCACATCCCAGATGATTCATTGTTAGCATATACCAATCAAATCTTTCAGATAAATGAACAGTTAAAGAATGATGGATTCGGATCTTTAGGATTTTTTGAAATTATGACCATCATGGCGGCTTTATATTTCAAGGATGTCCAACCTGATGTCTGTTTGATAGAGGTAGGAATTGGTGGATTAAATGATAATACCAATATTTTCGCTGGTCAAATAGCGGTCATCACAACGATTGGCCTTGACCATGTTGAAAAATTAGGTCATCGTTTGGAAGATATTGCTTATCAGAAGGCTGGCATTATCAAAGAAAATGCACAGGTTATTACAGGCAACATAACAGATAAAGAGACGCTTAGCGTGATTGAACAGGTCGCAAGTAAGAATAAAGCGACACTTTACCGTTATCACCAAGCGTTTCACGCCTTCGATTCTGTGATTACACCAAACAATCAAACACAATTTGTCTTCAAGAATCAGCATTTACAATTCGAAGCGACGCTTAATTTATTGGGCCGTTACCAAGTAGATAATGCGAGTGTGGCAATTGAAGCGTGCTTATTATGGATGCAAAGGACACACCGTGCCCTTGATATGACTGCTTTACAGGACGCGTTAAAGGAAACAAAGTGGCCGGCACGATTAGAAAAAATTCATACAAAGCCACAGGTATACATTGATGGTGCCCATAATGTACTGGGACTTGAAGCATTAAAGCAAGCGATGCGTGACTATTTCCAAAAATATCGCATTCGTTTATTGTATTCTGGTTTAAGCAAAAAGGATCAACAAGCTCATCTAAACTTATTGACAACTTTTCCTGTAAATGAAGTGATATTGACCGAATTTGAGTTTGAAGGGGAAGTTTTATCGGTGGAACGAGCACAACAAATGCTTCAAGAATATGGTTTGACATCTTCGATTGTATTTACAGAATCTAATGATTGGGAGGAATATGTGCATCAATTCATATCTAATGGTGACAAAGATGATCTCTTGATTATTACTGGATCTTTATATTTCGTTTCTCAAGTTCGTCAATATATCCAAAATTTATAACACATTTACTCCAAAAAGGGTTATTTATTAGTAGGAAAAGAATACCCAAAGGAGGATGAATATGTCTAATCAATTAATTGTGAAAGAAATGCCAGAAAATCTTAGACCCCGTGAACGTTTAATGAATTTTGGAGCGAAAGCTTTAAGTGATCAAGAATTATTAGCCATTATCTTAAGGACTGGTTTGAAGGGGAAGAATGTATTAGAAGTAGCCCAACAATTATTAATAGAAATGGGCGATTTATCTATGCTTAAAAATGCAAGCATTGAGGAGTTAATGAACGTGAATGGCATTGGTCAGGCTAAAGCGATTGAATTACTCGCCACGATTGAATTTGGTGCTCGAGTATCACAAGCCCATTTTCCTAGATTTACGAAGGTCGATTCAACGACGATAGCAGGTGAATTGTTAGTTCGCCAAATGCAACATTATCAGCAAGAAAAATTATATGCACTATTTTTAAATACTAAAAATTACGTCATTCAACAAAAAGTTATTTTTATTGGTACTGTTAACTCCTCAGTCGCACATCCTCGAGAGATATTTCGTGAAGCGGTGAAATATCCTACAGCAAGAATTATTGTGGCTCATAATCACCCATCCGGTGACCCGAATCCCTCTCCAGCTGATATAATGTTTACTAAGCGATTAATATCGTGTGGCTCGATGATGGGAATCGATATTCTTGATCATATTATTGTTGGGGGAAATGACTATAATAGTTTACAAGATACCACTGATTTATTTTTAAATTGAAGTATCAAGAAGGTCATGTTATCGTTTGCCTTTATTAAAATAACTGTGCTAAACTATAAGTATGTTTTTGAAGAGGTAATTAAGGTTTGATCTTATTAATAATCATCCGCATACCGCAACAGAAATATAGTATTATGTGGAGGAGGAGTTTACTTGGCAGAAGGACATGTAAAATGGTTCAATGCAGATAAAGGTTTTGGCTTTATTGAGCGTGAAGGAGAACCTGATGTATTTGCACATTTTTCAGCGATTCAAGGGGAAGGCTTTAAGACTTTAGAAGAAGGTCAAGCTGTTTCATTTGATATTGAAGAAGGACCTCGTGGCGCACAAGCTGCGAACATCGTTAAGTTATAACATTAAATTGAATTGTGTGGCTGAGAATACTATATTCTGTCGGCCCGATTCATTTCAAAGTATCTTATGAACTAAGAGTTTGGATTTCATTTCCAAACTCTTTTTTTGACCAGTGAAGCCATTATTATCATTATTATCCATTCGAAGAATCTTAGCTAAGGCTAGTTTTTCAGGAGTGATTTTGATATAATACTTTGGTATATTGACCATGTTATCTGGAAAGGGGACTATCTATGGCTTTGTTTGGAAAACAACTCATCGCAATTGATATGGGAACAACAAATACTTTGATTGCGATTCATAAAAAAGGCATTGCATTGCGAGAACCCTCCCTTATCGCTGTAAAAAAGGGCACAAATGAAGTCGTCGCATTTGGCGAAGTTGCATTGGAATTGGTGGGGCGTGTATCAGATGAATATGAAGTCATTCGCCCAATCCAGCAAGGAGTTATTGATAATTTTCAATTGACTAAGAGGATGTTAACGGAATATATAAAGAAAGCATTAAAGACGAATCGAATTCATTGTGAAGCGGTTATTTCAGTTCCTAGTAATATTACCAAAGTAGAACGAAAAGCACTGGTTGATGCGTTACGTGAGATAGGTATTTTTCGCGCAATGATTGCCGATGAAATGATTGTATCTGCGTTAGGTTTAGAGCTAGATATTACAAAGCCTTTAGGACAGATGGTCTTAAATGTCGGTGGTGGAAAGTCATCAGCGGGCATAATCTCGTATGATGCGATTATTCAGCAACAAACGGTTAATATAGGTGGCGATAATCTGGATTTGGCTATTGCTGATCGAGTGAGAGACCATTATAATTTAATTATTAGTCAAGAAACTGCAGAAAAACTTAAACAGTCATTGGGAACAGCTAGCTATGAAGAAATGGATGCTCAAGATTCAATGGAAGTTAGTGGCTTGAGTGTAGCTACCGGAGTCCCTTCAACAGCTAATGTTACCGTCAAAATAGTACATGAAGCCATTGAAAGACAAATTGAACATATCATTAAAGTCTGTAAAAAAGTGTTTGAGACGATTCAACCAGAGTTGGCTTCAGATGTGCTTGAAACTGGAATATATTTAACAGGAGGGACTGGCTTATTACGTCGGTTACCAGAACGGTTAGAACGTGAATTAGGGTTACCAGTTATTTTATCGAAGCAACCATTTGATGATCCCATTGTCGGAACAGAGAAATTGCTTCAAGATTTAAGAGTAGAATCAAAACGGATCGAGCGAAGTCGACGTTAAGATAGAAAGAGGATGTACATTGTTAAATAACAAAAAATTAATCGGAATCCTATTGTCGGCGATTGCGATTGTCTCGTTAATTAGCTTTACAATGGTCAATGGTTCAGGAAATGTGTTTACAGGGGCTGTAAATAATACGGGCGCTTGGATTGGTAGAGTGTTTTCCAAGCCTGTGAATGGTCTCGTTCATTTTGTTGATTCAGTAGATAATTTGGTGAATACTTTTGAAGAGAACCAACATTTAAAGCTGAAAATTGATGAGATTGATGAATTACAAGTTCGTGTGGCTGACTTAGAAACTGAAAGTGAACGATTAAGACAAACATTGGATTTGAATCAAATTTTGAGTCAATATACCATTTCTAATGGGACCGTCATTTCACGAAATCCAGATCGATGGCAAGAAACTTTAATGATTGATGTCGGATCAAATCAGGGCATCGAAAAAGATATGGCCGTAATGGCAGGAAATGGTTTGATTGGTCGGGTAATTGAAGTCAATTCACATAGCTCAAAAGTTTTATTATTAACGACACAACAGGCTACAGCGAGTAAAGTATCTGCCCGCATCCAGACGGATGAAGAGGGTGGCTCAGCGATCGGAATTATTGATTCCTACGATCCTTCAAAAGGAAATTATATAATGACTCAAGTGGATCCAACGGCAGAAATAGAGCCTGGTGATATGGTTATAACATCTGGTCTGGGTGGAGTCATACCGAGTTCTTTACTTATCGGAGAAGTGGCTGATGCATATATGGATGAACATGGATTGTCACAAATCGTAGAAGTTATCCCCGCTGGTGAAATGACGGATATTCGATTTGTTACCGTAATTCGTCAAGAAGGGCAGAGTGATCAATAATGATGGCAAATCGTTGGCAAAAACTCCGATGGACCATTCCACTTATCTTATTGGTCACAACAATTATTGATGCGGCTTTACCAGCTATTTTTCCAACGGCTTTTCTAGCTAATAATCAAATTGTCGTTTCTCATATTACCTTGTATTTTATTGTTGTGTTTGCTTTTTATTTCAGAGATAGCTGGATACTTATGTATAGTTTTTTATTTGGATTATTTTATGATAGCTATAATACAACGATACTTGGCGTGAATGCATTTCTATATTTTTTAATCGCTTATTTGATAGTTAAAATCAAGCCATACTTACCAAAAAATGCCATTGTACAAATGATGCTGTTTGTAGTGGTAATTACATTATTAGACACGGTAATTTATCTTTTTTATAATCAAATAGGTGTTAATCAGATGGACATCTTAACATTCTTGACCACCCGATTAGCACCAACATTAATCTTTAATATTGTGGCAGGATTACTGTTATATTTCCCTAAGAATGGAATATTACATTGGTTAGGTTGGGAAGATTACATTATTTTTTAATAATTTTCTAATTTTGTTGACAAGTTGGAATGAACTTGTTAAAATCAATTTTAAGTTAATATTTGTCAACGACTGAGAGAGTAGAAAATGACGAGATACAGCGAGATTGGGCAGAGTGGAAGCCAATTAGATCAACATTATTGAACCGCACTCAGGAGACAAGCAGGTGAATCAATAGCTTGCTTCGCTGTCATAGCGTTATCAAATTGAGTGAATGAAGCAATGAGTGTGGAGTTAACTAGAGTGGTACCGCGGATTATCCGTCTCTTTTTAGACTATTGTCTAAAAGAGGCGGTTTTTTATTTTAAACAAAAGTTTAATTATTATTTATTGATGAATGGCGAATATTAACGAGGTATTTTGTAATTATTATATTATTTAGAAGGCAAGGTGATAATTTGGCAATTATTTCAGAATATTTTTCACTCTTTATGAGTGGTGCTTGGTATACGATTCAGCTCGCATTTGTCTCTGTATTAATTTCATTACCGATAGGTGGATTGATGGCTCTGATGCGTATCTCAGATAATAAAATATTGAGTGGCATTGCACGAACTTATGTTGAAGTGATTAGAGGAACGCCTTTATTGGTTCAAATTTATATTGTTTACTTTGGTTTGCCTATGTTAGGAATATATTTAGATGATTTCGTATCAGCGGTCTTAGCAATTACGATTAACTCGGTGGCATATATGAGTGAAATCATTCGTAGTGGAATTCAATCTATTGATAAAGGTCAAATGGAAGCAGGACGTGCTCTGGGCTTGCCACGACGCACAGCTTATCAAAAGATTATCTTTCCACAAGCATTCAAGCATATTTTACCAACGATTGGAAATGAATTTGCGGTATTGATTAAAGAAACTTCTATCGTATCCGTTTTAGGGATCAAAGATTTGATGTTTGCCTCAGATACGGTTAGGGGAGCAACTTATACGACATTCACCCCTTTATTATTTACCGCATTAATTTATTTTATTTTGACTTTTACAATTTCTCAAGTAATGACTCGTTTAGAAGATAGACTCACACGTTACAATTAAGAAAGGATATTAACCATGAAAACTATTAAAAAATTAACCCTTATTATCGCAACGATGCTTTTTGCTATTTCGCCTTTAACAATATCTGCCCAACGTTCACTTGATGATATTAAAGAGGATGGAAAGATTACAATGGCAACGAGTGCCGATTTTCCGCCTTTTGAATGGACGATCATGCAAGACGGAAAACTGACCATTGTTGGTATTGATCCTACACTTGCTCAAAAAGTGGCGGATAAACTGGGAGTCGAACTAGAAATACAAGACACTTCTTTCGAATCAATTGTAACTCAAGTAACTTCAGGACGCGTTGACTTCGCGGCTGCAGGGATGACAAGTAATGAAGAACGTGAGAAAGTTGTTAATTTCTCTGATTCATATTACCAATCTAAAACAGCATTTGTAGTACCAAAAGATGCGGTTGATCAATATTCAAACCCGGAAGATTTTGCTGAAAAAGTGATCGGTGTACAAAAAGGTACCATTCAGGAAAGTTTAGCAAAAGAAGAATATCCCGACGCTGAAATTATCTCAATGAATAAAAATGGGGATTTAGTGGAAGCACTAAAAACAGGTCGTGTGGATGCTGTTATGATGGATGTGATTGTGGTTGGAGAATTCGTTGCCCAAAATGCAGACGCGATCGCTCAAGTTGACGGAGTTGAGCTTGAACAAGACGATAATGGTTTCGCAATGATAACGCACAAAAATAATGAAGAATTATTAGCAGTGATGAATGAAGTTGTGCAGGAAGTTGTAGAATCTGGTGAAATTGAAGAAATATTTAAAGAATATACTGAATTAAATGCAGAAATGCAAAGTAATGAATAAAATAAAAAACACTATTTCATCTTGAAATAGTGTTTTTTTATGCAAGCATCTTAAACCGAAACTTTTCAGATAAAATGATAAAAAAATGAGAAAAAGATTGCATTTTAATGATAGATGTGTTTTAATACTATCAATCACTAATTTGAAAGGAAGAACCCCCATGCAAAATCAAATGAACATTATTATTTTAATCATTTGATACCAGGATTTGATCTATGCCATTAGATTAAGTCCTATTCGTAATGGGTGGGACTTAGGGACCACTTTATGTGGTCCTTTTTTTATTAGTGAAAAAAGGGAAAAGAGGGAAGTATATGAAGTTTAGAAAAGTATTGTCTTACTTAATCGCAAGTATGACTTTGGGGAGTGCAATATTACCTGCGACATCAGTGGTTCAAGCACAAGAGGAGCCAATTGTTATCGGTGCCAATTATGAATTATCTGGCTATTCCAGTTCATATGGAGTGGCTTTGACTGAAGGAACAGAATTAGCTATTGAAGATTTGAATGAACAAGGTGGCATTCTGGGACGTCCAGTGGAAATGCAGTCGATTGATAACAAATCAGACAAAACAGAAACTGCTTCTGTTGCTTCCAGAATGGTCAATGAAGGTGTAGCAGCTATTGTTGGACCCGGTGCTACTGATATGGTAAATGCCCAAAAACCGATCATTGATGAAGCAGGAATAACGACAATTATTCCGGCAGCAACGGCAGATGATACGACTTTTAGAGAAGATGGCAGTGTTATTGAAAATGTTTATCGTCTAGCCTTTACCTACACTTATCAAGCTAATGCGTCAGCGCGTTTTGCTTTTGATGAGATGGATGCACGTCGTGCGGTAGTTATCACCGATACTTCGAATGATTATTCAACGGGACAAGCGGAACCTTTTAAAGTCGAATTTGAGCGCTTAGGAGGAGAAATTGTCACTGAGGAATTCTATCAAGGTGGGGAGCAGGATTTTTCTGCAATTGTAACGAATTTAATGGCTCAAGACTTTGATATAATTTACATGCCTGCTTTCTATACTGAAGGTGGATTGTTTATTAAACAAGCTCGTGAATTTGGATTGGATCAGCCTGTATTTTCTGGGCATGGCTTCGCAACAGAAACACTTGTGGAATTAGCGGGACAAGAAAATGCGAACGATATTTATTACACTTCGCAATTTTATCCAGGTGCCGAAGATGAACAATCACAAGCATTTGTGAAAGCTTATCAAGAAAAATTCAATAAAACACCTGATACCTTTGCCGCTTTTGGTTATGACTCAGTCTTTGTATTAGCGGAAGCGATGGAAAGAGCTGGTTCTACAGATTATGAAGCAGTCTCACAAGCTTTAGCGGATACAAATTATCAAGGATTGACCGGACTAGTCGAATTTGATGAAGATCATAATCCAGCCAACAGTGCTCCGATGCGTAAAATGGTAGGTGGCGAAATTGTCGATACCTTTGAAGTCGATGGAAGTAAAGTAGAATAATTCAATCAAGATCAGTCAGCAATGGCTGGTCTTTTTAATGTTGACCATAAAAAATTGGTATTTTATTTATGTTTTAGGACGCTTATTTTGACAAATTAACGATAAAAAATTATGATTAAATATATCGATATGTTATAGGGAGGTAACATTTAAATAACAAATATAAAGGAGAAGTATATGACTAAACAAAATAATAAAGAAGGTAAGTTTCATTATGCATGGGTAATACTGATTGTGGCGACACTGGTACTAGGTGTTTATGTGCCAATCGTAAACTCATTATCAAATAGTTGGCAGATCGCTGTAACCAATGATTTAGGGTTCTCGAGGACTGCTTTTTCATTTTTGGGGACCATTACTCAAGCGGTGGGGGTTTTTTCTTGGGCCGGTTGTTTCGCGTTTCCTAACAAAATATAATTTCAAACGCATTTGGACAATTGCTGCAATTGCATTTTCATTGGGAGTATTTGGCTATTCACTGGCTCAAAATCAATTTCATTTTTATGTTTTAGCATTTATTGTCGGAATTGCTTACATTACAACGGCTCAAATCCCAATGAAGATGTTGATTAATAACTGGTTCCAAGAAAAGCGTGGTTTAGCCACTTCGATTGCTGTTTCTGGTATATCTGGTGGGGGAGCCATTCTAAGTGTGATGATCAGTCGTTTCATCGCCAATTATGGTTGGAGAAGTTCATACAGAATGTATGCACTGATTATTCTAGTTATTGCGATTATTTCAGGATTCTTTCTCATTCATTTAAAACCAGAAGATATTGTCATGACACCATATGGTCATAAAGGCCATGATGACGGGAAACATAAATGAAAAACAAGCGAATTATTCATTGGATGTTGCATTGCCAATTAGTGCATCGATTACATCAAGCTTTTTTATTTTCTTAATGTTAGGGACCATCAAGAATGGGTTATCGAATGGTGCAACTTTACAGTTCCCACCAGCCTTACAAGAAGCAGCGGGAGTGGAAGTAGCAGGAACAGTCGTTTCACTTTATCTCTTACTCGGTGTCTTTGGTAAATTGTTATTGGGTAGAATAGCAGATAAATACGGTATCTACTTGTCCCTTATCGTGGGGGCAAGGTCACTCGCTTTGAGTTTCGTTTTTATGTTATTTGCTGGCCAATCTTGGGGACCATGGATGTTGGCAATTGTGTTTGGTTTAGGACTTGCCATTGGTACAGTCCTGCCACCTCTGATTACTTCATCAATCTTTAATCGTGACCGATACGGGGAAGCTTATGGTTATGTCCAGTCAGGGATGCAAATAGGAGCAGCCTTAGGTCCTTTATTAGTGTCATTTATTTATGACTTCACTGGTACATACTCATGGGCTTGGATTCTGAATATTGTCTTTGCTTTACTTACAGGTATCTTTTGGTTTATTGCCCATAAACGTGCGCATATATACGCTGACGGCGTGACCAAAGGGTAGTATTTAGATTTTTAAGCTTGAGTAAGAAGAGAGGTGCCACAAATTTGAACACATCAAAAGTTAAGATTAAGCCACTTAAACAATTAGGTGATTCTGGGATGATCTGTGATTGGGAAACAGGAATATGTGGGCCCATCACTGAGAATCAGCTTTCATCAAATAAAAAGAACCTGCCAATCGAATCAATGTCACTTCATATATTTGAATATGATGTTGTTGATGATGCAGATGCTAATAAGTAATTTTACCGCGCTTTATCAATAGGATAGGGCGTTTTATATAGGTAGTCATATTGTTTGCTAAAAAACGATAAGCCAGTATAATATAATTATAGGAGTGATATCAAATGAAAAAAATGCTTAAAAGTTTTGTCGCATTAAGTTTAATGGGTGCAATATTTACACCGAGTGTCTTAGCGAACGAATCATCTGATATCAATACAAATTACTTTGGTTTAGCACAAGAAGATTCACGTACTGAATTACAAACAGCTGTGGATGAAGCAGTTGCTGCTTTTGAACAAGAATTCCCTGATGTTGGAATCGAAGAAATCGATGTCGAGTTAGAAAATGGTCAAGGTTATGATATTGATATTGATGGTAAAACCGAAGACAAAGAATATCAAATCACTTATAACTCAAAAGATAAAGCAATCACTGAACGTGAAGAAGATGATGATACAAATCAATTAGATGATTTATTAGATTTAATAAAAGCTATTTCAATTGATGAAGCCACAGATATCGCTAAAGGAGAAGCCCAATTGGAAACACCAACAAATTGGACGCTTGACTTTGATACAGAGCGTAATGTGATGGTTTGGGAAGTTGAATTTGATGATGATCAAAACGACCAAGAAGCTGAAGTTAAAATTGATGCAACCAATGGTGAAGTCTTAAAAGTGGATACAGACGCTTAATAATATTTTAAAAACCGAGAACGCTAAGTTCTCGGTTTTTTGTTTATACAAACTATCTATTTTCTTGATAAAGTGATGTATATCTTCTGCCGGATAAGATAGGAGATAGAATACTTGTTAATACGCATGCGGTAAGAACTTGAGCGGTTGCGGCAACCATATCTCCTTCTAATGCCGGATACATACTCGCTAGAATAGCTGGTGTTGAAACAGAAAGCCCGGCCACATTGAACATAGCTAAAGCGATGACCCCATCATTTTTTAATAAAACAGTATCTGTAAAATACAGAATTAAACAAGTAAGTAGGAAGAAAAGTGTCAGTATAATCCCATAGAGACCAGATTCTAAAGCATCAAAGAGATTCGAGGATTGACCAATATTCCACCCAAGTAAAGGTAAACTCGCCGCAACTCCCGGAACGAACATTGCTTTAAAGCCTTGATCTATATTACCTAGAGCCACGCCGATAGCTAAAGGAATCAGCGTCGAGATGACTGGGGTCCAATCCATTTGACTGATTCCACCAGAGAAATAGATACCAAAGATTAACATCGGAACAAAAGGAATGGAGAACAACCCTGTAACCCCATAGGCACCTTGATCGTCTAAGGTTCCATAATCTGTGGCGATTGATAGATAGACAGCCGGATTGATACTAGAGATGACCACAACAAATGCTAAGCCACTAATACCCCATAGACCTTCGATTCCAATAAAATAAAGGAAACCAAGTCCTAGAATTAAAGCCATAATAAATTTGACAATCAATAGGACACCTTGTCGTTTCAACATGCTACCGACGGTTTTAAGGTTAATTCCAGTACCAGAGAAAAGACACAGTGCCCCGACAATAAAATTCTGATAATCACCAGAAAATACAGTCTCAGTAATCCCCCCGATTCGAGTCATATCTGGCCAAAAAGTATAACAAATCATTGAAATAATGAGAGGAACTAAAAATGTTCCTGCTGGAACTTTATTAATATATTTAAGCATAATAACTCCTTATATATAATATGATTTGCTACAGTATAACTGTTTAAATACATTAAAGCAAATGAATTTAATGAAACATTATGATTATTAATCAGATTCATGGAAACCATCAATGAATATGTTAAGATGGAATCAGAAAAAGTAAGGGAGTGACTCAATGAACTGGTTAATCTTAGGACAAATATTTTTTATCAATTTACTTTACATTACATTAAATACGATTCGAACAATTTTAGTGTTGCGTGGCTATCGGAAATTAGCCCCATTCATCTCAATGATTGAGATTATTATTTATACACTAGGCCTTTCAATGGTGATGCAATATCTTTCCAATCCAGTCTACTTAGTGGCTTATGCTATAGGATACGGTATTGGTATATATATTGGCATGCTAATCGAGGATAAACTCGCGTTGGGTTATTCAGTCGTCCATATTATCACGAATTCTATGGACCATACTTTAGCAGAGAATTTAAGGACACTAGGATATGGTGTAACCATTCAATCGGGCTATGGGCGTGATGGTGGCAGACTCATTTTAATGGCGATGACACCACGATCAGCTGAAAGAAAATTGTATGAAGCGATTGATGAATTAAGTCCGCATGCGTTTTACTATTCATCTGAAGCAAAATATATCCAAGGTGGATTTCTTTCCAAACGAATTAAAGATAATCCCCAGACTGAACAGAGTATATTGGAAGAATTACAGTCAGAGAATACCGATTTTATGACGAAAGATGAATTTGTCAGTGAATAAAGAATGAGATTGCTAATTCGCTTGCTATTTTATATGAATGAAGCTATATTAAACACATCACAAGAAATGAGAGGGAAGCAATGACTTACAAATGCTTAGTAGTGGATGTTGACGACACATTAATCAATGACACATTTGTTATTCCAGAAAGAACAAAGAAAGCTTTAATCGATTTTCAAGAAAAAGGTTATCAATTAGTGTTAGCGAGTGGCCGTCCAATGGAAGGGATGCTCGAAGAAGCTCGTGAACTGTTATTAGATAAATATGGTTCTTATGTCATATCTTTTAATGGGGCGACTATTACGAAAATGGATTCAATGGAACGTTTATTTGAAAAACATTTGGAGATGGAAGATCAAGAAGCCCTATTAACTTTCTTCAAGGAAAATAATTTAGCGACCTTAACTTATCATAATGGAAAAATAATCATCGATCATGAAAATGTGCATACCCATGTTGAATCAGAATTGACAGGGATGCCAATGGAATATGATGCGACGTTCTTTGAAGAATTAACACAACCCATGCTGAAATTCATCGGTGTAGGTGATGAAAAAATTGTTAAGCAACTTGAAGCAGAACTTGGTGGTCAGTTCGGTCAATCATGTAATGCAGTCACATCTAAACCATTCTACTTAGAAGTCTTCCATAAGGATGTTTCGAAAGGGCAGACTTTAGAACATCTAGCAGAGATTTTAGACATCGATATGGAAGAAATTGTGGCGGTTGGTGATGGTAATAATGATATCTCGATGATTCAACAAGCAGGAGTAGGTATCGCTGTAGAAAATGCGACGCCAGAACTTAAAGCAGTATCTGACGATATCACCGGTTCTAATAATGATGAAGGGCTCTTACAAGTCCTTGAAAAATATTTCAATCTCTCGAATCAATGATTGCATCAATGATAAGAATTGAGTATAATAAATCTGAAAAGGCCATATCATTCACATACAGAGACATGTTATCCGGTGAAAAACATGAACAATGATGCTCCCTTTACAGTATTAATTCGAAAGAATTACGTCAATCTACGTTACCGATAAATAAGAGATATAATGAAGAATCGTTATAAGTAAGGTGGAACCGCGGATGACGCCCTTACATAACGGTTCTTTTTATTGTTAAGGAGAAGAGAATGAAACAATTAACAAGTGCACAGATAAGACAAATGTTTTTGGATTATTTTGAGACTAAGGGACACCAAGTGCTACCCAGCCAATCCCTTATACCTGTCAATGATCCTACATTGTTATGGATTAATTCTGGTGTAGCAACCCTCAAAAAATATTTCGATGGTTCTGAAGTACCGGATAATCCAAGAATTACAAACTCTCAAAAGAGTATACGAACCAATGATATTGAAAATGTCGGTATTACTGCTCGTCACCATACATTGTTCGAAATGTTAGGAAATTTTTCAATTGGTGATTATCATAAAGAACAAGCGATTGAATGGGCTTGGGAATTATTGACGAGTCCAGAATGGTATGATTTTGATCCAGAATTATTGTATGTCACTTATTATCCAGAAGATACCGAAACACGAGATCTTTGGTTAGCAATTGATAATTTTAATCCAGAGCATTTAATACCCGAGGAAGGCAATTTCTGGGATATCGGTGCTGGACCATGTGGACCGAATACCGAAATATTCTATGATCGGGGTGAAAAATATAATAATTTGGCAGCTGATGATCCAGAAAATTATCCTGGAGGCGAGAATGAGCGCTGGTTAGAAATTTGGAATCTCGTATTTTCTGAATTCAATCATATGCCTGATGATACTTATCAACCTTTACCAAATAAAAATGTTGATACGGGAATGGGCTTAGAACGAATCACTTCAGTGGTTCAAGATACTGCGACGAACTTTGAAACAGATTTATTCATGCCGATTATCAAGGCCATTGAGCCATTAACAGATGGCTTAACTTATGACCATGCTGAAGAGCAACAGGTCAGCTTCAAAGTCATTGCGGATCATTTGCGTGCTGTGACATTTGCGATTAGTGATGGTGCTTTACCATCGAATGAAGGACGAGGGTATATTTTACGCCGTTTAATTCGCCGCAGTATTATGCATGGTCGCAGATTAGGTATTGAAGGCAAATTCCTAGAACAAATAGTGCCTGTTATCGTAGAAACAATGTCTGATTATTATCCAGAATTGAGTAATAACCAAGCATTCATACAGAAAATACTTAACCAAGAAGAGAATCGTTTCCATGAAACACTTGAAGCTGGAGAACAACAATTACAAACCATTTTAGAACAATTAAAAGAAACCGGCGACACAGTTATCTCTGGAGCACAAGCTTTCCAATTATATGATACTTTTGGCTTCCCATTAGAATTAACACAAGAAGAAGCACAAGAATATGGTTTCACCGTTGATGAAGCAAGCTTCCAGGAAGAGATGCAAGCACAAAAAGATCGGGCACGTGCTGCACGTTCAAATGAGGAAAGTATGCAAGTACAAACGGATGTCTTGAATAAAATAGACACGGCTTTCGAATTTGGTGGCTATGATAGTTTATTTGCAGATGCGACGATTAAACATATTATTGTTGAAGATGAACAAGTCGAACGCCTTGAAAAAGGTCAAACAGGCTGGGTTATCTTCAATCGTTCCCCATTTTATGCGGAAATGGGTGGTCAAGTAGCAGATACCGGATTCATCTATGACTATGGAGAAATTGTGGCAGAAGTTAAAGATGTTCAAAAAGCTCCAAAAGGACAATTTATGCATCAAATTACAGCGGATCAAATGCCATTGGTTGTTAATCAATCCTATTCGTTGTGGGTTGATTATATTAAACGATCTGACACAAATAAAAATCATACGGCGACGCATTTATTGCACAAAGGATTGAAAGAGATACTAGGCGACCATGTTCATCAAGCTGGTTCTTATGTTGGCCCAGATCGCTTACGTTTTGACTTTTCACATTTTGAAAAAGTTACAGATGATCAATTGAAGAGTATTGAGGCTTATGTTAATCAATGGATTCGAATGCAAGCAGATGTGATGATTTCAAAAATGCCAATCGACGAAGCAAAAGCATTAGGTGCTGAAGCACTCTTTGGAGAGAAATATGGCGATATTGTTCGTGTGGTAAATATCGGGAATGAATCGATTGAATTATGTGGGGGAACCCATGTTGAAAATAGTAACGATATTGGTACCTTTAAATTGTTAAGTGAAGCAGGTATTGGTGCGGGTGTTCGACGTATTGAAGCTATTACTGGGGAAGCAGCACTTCAATATTATCAAAATAAAGAAGCAATACTAGAGAGTGTTCAAGTCCAATTAAAAGCAAAGCAAATTGATCAAATCATTCCACGTTTAACCAATCTTCAACAAGAAGTTAAGGATTTACAGGAACAGGTCGACAAATTATCACAACAAGCTCTTAACCAAGATGCCTCTCAATATTTCGACGAAGTTGAATCGATCAACGACTTGACTTATATCGCGCTGTCATTGGAACAACAAAATGCAGACGCTATGAGACAATTAGGTGATATGTGGCGAGATAGAGAAGCCTCAAATATCTTCGTCATAGCCAGTGATAATGAAGACAGTGCATCGATTATGGTTTTCTGTGATGAACAAGCGATTAAACAAGGCGTTAAAGCCGGCGATTTAATTAAACCATTAGCGAAACAAGTCGGTGGTGGCGGTGGAGGCCGTCCAACAATGGCTCAAGCAGGTGGGAAAAATGCAGCAGGTATTCCAGATGCACTGAATGCTGTTCCAGAGACGATTCAACAATTGACAACAGACCTATCTTAAGACAAGTGGTTGTCAAGACAACATCATTTGATTATTCTTATAACTATGTGTATAATTGAGTGAGGTTAAGAGTTGCGTCATGTGCAATATAAAACAATACATGAGGAAATTACAAGAGAGGACCGATATCACTATGAAATCATTAGATGAAACAATTTTATTTCACGTGGATGATATAAATAGAAAGTCTGTACGTGAAACATTAGAAATTGTATACAATGCCCTCGAAGAAAAAGGTTACAATCCAATTAATCAAATCGTAGGTTATTTATTATCTGGAGATCCGGCATACATTCCTCGTCATAATGATGCGCGCAATCTGATTCGCCGTTATGAACGTGATGAGATTATTGAAGATTTAGTTGAATACTATCTAACAATTAAATAATGACAAAATATCAGCGAATTATGGGGCTGGATGTAGGTGGAAGGACAGTTGGTGTTTCTGTCAGTGATATGATGGGGTGGACTGCACAGCCAGTTGAGACCATCCGAATCAATGAAGATCAAGGAGACTATGGCTTCGAACGATTATTATCATTGATAGAAGAATATGACGTTTCTAAAGTAGTGATAGGATTACCAAAGAATATGAATAATTCTATTGGACCTCGAGCAGAAGCTTCCTTAGCTTATGGAAAGCGACTTCAGAAACAACTTCCAGACATTACAATAGTCTATCAGGATGAACGTTTATCATCGTCTCAAGCGGAAAAGATGCTGATTAGTGGCGATGTCTCAAGGGCTAAACGAAAGAAAGTCATTGATAAAGTCGCCGCTGTAATCATTTTACAAAATTATTTAGATGCTCAATAATATGAAATAATTAAGGAGAAAAATATGCCTGAAAATAATGAACATAATCATGAACATTCTGAAGATGCTTTTATTACATTAGTTGATGAACAAGGTAATGAAGCATTACATCAAGTGCTCTTTACTTTTGATTCGGAAGATTTCGGAAAAAGTTACGTCATTCTCTTTCCTGTAAGTTCAGAAGAAGAGGATGAAGATGAAAATATCAAACTTCAAGCTTTCTCATATGAAGAAAGTGATGATGAGATGTCAGGACAGTTACATCCTATCGAAACTGAAGAGGAATGGGACATGGTCGAAGAGGTATTGAATACATTTATCGACGAAAATGAATAATAAAAATCACACTTCCAAGAGATTGGAAGTGTGATTTTTATCACATCGCTTTATACTTGATCGTCACAGATGTTTCTTTGAGACAAAGACCGGAGGTGTTAATCATCTCGAACATGTACGAGGAGATCCTATGAATGATAATAAATGGCATAATTTAAGAGAATATGCAAAAAGAGAAGAAGCGAAAGATGCTACAATCCAAAAATGGACCAATCGAATTGTGCGCTATATTTTATTAGGCATTCTAATCTTGGTGCTTTTATTCGGAATAGGTAGCTATTTCTATGTAAGAAACGCATTGGGACCTGTTAATTCAAATCATGATGAACCAGTAGAAGTTACAATTCCTGTGGGGAGTAATGCTTCGGATATCGCATCAATTTTAGCAGACGCTAACATTGTTAATAATGAACAATTATTTGATTATTATTTGAAATTTAATAATAATGTAGAATTACAGGCTGGACACTATGAATTCAATCAATCAATGAATGCCTCGGACGTTTTAGCTACTTTGCAAGAAGGTGGCGAACCAATATTCGTGGATGTAGACACGACATTAACGATTATCGAAGGAATGCAGATTGAAGAAGTCGCAGAGATGATAGGTTTAAATACAGCAATCACTGCCGAAGAGTTCCTTGAAACAATCAATGATGAAACATTTATCGAAAATTTAATTACCAAATATCCTTCATTACTTGAAGGTTTAGACTCAATAGAAGGATTAAAATATCCGTTGGAAGGTTATTTGTATCCTGCCACTTATGATTATATGGCTGGAATGACAGCGGAAGAATTGATTACTGAAATGGTCGCAGCGACCAATAATATTTATCAATCATTATTGGCTGATTTAGACAATACTTATTTGTCCTTCCATCAGGTATTAACAATGGCATCGATTGTTGAGCGTGAAGCAGTGACTGAAGAAGACCGTCGCTTAGTCGCGGGTGTCTTTTATAATCGATTAAATGCCGAAATGCCGTTACAAAGTGATATTACGGTTCTCTATGCATTAAATGAGCACAAAGAATTTGTCACTTATTCTGACTTAGAAGTAGATTCACCGTATAATACGTATCAGCATGCAGGACTGCCACCTGGGCCGATAAATAGTCCGAGTTTGGTATCAATTAATGCGGTTATCTATCCTGAGTGGAATGATTACTATTACTTTGTTGCGGATCTTGATACGGGCGATGTTTATTATTCTTCAACTATTGAAGAGCATAATGCATTAGTAGAAGAATATGTGAATGCAAGACAAGAATCAATCGAAAATGCGTCCAGTGACCAAGAAGAAAGCACCGAAGAGTCCGATTCTGAGAATAATTAAAGTCAGATTCTATCCATAAAGTACATTATTTACATTAAGAAAAGCAGGTGTAGAAACATGACACAACCGATAGTTATTGGCGTAACGGGTGGGTCAGGTAGTGGAAAGACGAGTGTTAGTGAGCAAATACTTGATAATTTCTCTGGATTATCAGTGATGTTATTACAACAAGATGCTTATTATAAAGATCAATCTTCGCTTAGTTTTGAAGAAAGATTGTCGACAAATTACGACCATCCATTAGCCTTTGATAATGATTTATTGATTGAACATTTGAAGGCATTAATTAATCTTGAATCAATCGAAGTACCTCAATATGATTTTGCTCAACATACACGATCTTCCGAGACAATCCATCAAACACCACGAGATGTCATCATCATAGAAGGGATATTGATATTGGATGATCAACGTTTGCGAAATTTAATGGACATTAAAGTTTATGTCGATACTGATGATGATATCCGTTTGGCTAGACGGATTCTTCGAGATATCCACGAGCGGGACCGGACGGTAGAGTCTGTGATCAAACAATATACAGAAGTTGTAAAGCCAATGCATCATCAATTTATTGAACCTACGAAGCGATATGCAGATATTATTGTCCCAGAAGGTGGGTACAATCAAGTGGCAATTGATTTACTAACGACAAAAATTGCATCAATATTAAATAAATAAAAGAGAAAAAATTAGGAGATAGTGAATATGAATGATCAAAAAACATACCCTATGACAATTCAAGGGAAAGCAAAATTAGAAGCAGAATTAGAAGATTTAAAAGTTAATAAAAGAAAAGAAATCATCGAACGAATCAAAGTAGCACGTAGTTTCGGAGATTTATCTGAGAACTCCGAATATGAATCAGCACGTGATGAACAGGCGATGCTTGAAGGACGCATTGCAACATTAGAAAATCAAATTCGTTTTGCTGAAATTATCGATGATAAAAATGTTGCAAAAGATGAAGTAACTCTCGGAAGAAAAGTGACTTTCCAAGAATTACCAGATGGTGAAGAAGAAAGTTATATTATCGTGGGTAGTGCTGAAGCTGACCCAATGGAATTTAAAATTTCAAATGATTCGCCAATAGCAAAGGCTATTCTTGGTAAAAAAGTTGGCGACAAAGTGTCAATTGAATCACCAGGTGGATCATATGAAATACAAATATTAAGTGTGGATAATAGCGACAATTAATCGAAAAGCATCTTATTTTACAGTTTAATGTGGAATAAGGTGCTTTTTTTAATGGGGTATTTATAAAGAAATAGCTATTTCACTGAATGTTTTGTAAAATGAAAAGAGAGAAAGGCGTGAGTGAATGAAAGAAGCATTTAAAAGAAATATCTTTATTCTATTGATGATTGGAATCGTGCTAATTTTAACAGAGATTTTTTTTAATATAACTTATGCTGGATTGTTCGGTGTGGGAACAATATTCATTGTGTTAAGTTTATTTATCTCCGTAAATATTTTGGCAAAACTCATGGCATTAATTGGTCTCATTCTTATCGGAATGGCTATTTTTATGACTTATTCAATTTGGTTATTTTTATTATTTCTCCTGGTTTTTTTTATATTTTTCCGAACCACGGTTGGATTCGAATTTGGTCATATCAATGAACAAGCAGTTCATCCACGAAGAAGTAGCTATCCAGGATCTTATCAAGCCATTCAACTAGTGGAACCTCAAAGTTCACAGCGCTCATTATTGAAACAAACATCGATTACTCATCAAGATACGACACATTTATCAGAATTTGAAACGACAGATGTGAATTTAGTGTATTTTTGGGGGAATAATATTATTGATTTAGGGAACACGATGATTCCGGATCAAGAGACGGTCATTATTATTCGAAAGTTATATGGCAGAACACGCATTATTGTACCTGTTGAAGTGGGATTATCTTTGAATGTCAGCGCCGTTTCTGGAAGTGTCTATTTCGAACAAGAACATTATTCACTAACCGGTGAAAATTTTCAGTGGCGAACGCCAAATTATCATGAAACACCACGACGGTTACGATTTGTTATTTCCGTTGTTGTGGGGAATGTAGAGGTGATTGTTCTATGAGTATGCGGCGTTGGTTTCAACTATTCGCTTTTAATTTCATTCAATTATTATTAAGTGCCTTAGTTATTATGTCAGTCGTTGTCGAAAGACTAAAACTTATTGGATGGCGTGATTTATTGTCTTATCAGTTCTTAAGAGTTCCTTTATATACTTGGCTAATTGCTTTTATGATTGTGACCAGTAGTATTGTTGCATCGGTAATCCTTTATTTTATCGAACGAGATTTTGGGTATCTTCGCGCAAAAATTAATTGGTTATTATTAAATAAATATGGCCATCATATTTTTAAAAAATCGCAACCCACTTCCTATTCTCGGCACACCGATGCGTTAAATACTGAAATAGAATTACTGCGTCAAAAAATGATGGAGATGTCCAAAGATTTACAAGAATTATCTGCAGCACCCACATTTATTGGTGAGGATACCAAAGATGAGATTATTCAGACAGAACGGCTACGCATTGCTAGAGAATTACATGATTCGGTCAGTCAAGAATTATTTGCTGCAACCATGTTGATGTCTACCATGAATACAATGGTATCAGAAGAAGAATATCCAGCACTCAAACAGCAAATTGTACAAATAGAGGACATCATCAATAGCGCCCAAACAGAAATGCGTGCCTTACTACTTCACTTACGTCCTGTAGAATTGAAGAATCGATCTTTATCCGAGGGAATCGAAAATATTTTGACCGAGCTAAATGGTAAAGTAGCTGTCGATGTCCATTGGCATTTAGATTCGTCTATCGAATTAGAATCCGGCATTGAGGATCATTTATTCCGTGTGACGCAAGAAGCCATTGCCAATACTTTGCGACATGCCAATGCTAAACGATTGGAGGTTTTCCTCACCCAATCATCAGATCAAGTTCAGTTGAAAATCATTGACGATGGCAATGGATTTGATGTTACCAGTGTACGCCAATCTGGAAATTATGGCTTAACAAATATGAAAGAGAGAGTGTCCAATCTTGGGGGGACTCTTAAAATTAATAGCAATGATCAAGGGACAGTTATTACCATTAATATTCCAATAACTACATAGAAAGAGTGAAAATATGATTAAAGTATTGTTAATAGACGATCACGAAATGGTTCGTCTTGGTGTGTCTAGCTATTTAAAAGTACAACCTGATATTGATGTGGTCGGTGAAGCTGCAAATGGGTTGGAAGGGTATCATTTAGCACTTGAATTAAAACCTGATATTATTTTGATGGATTTAGTGATGGAAGTGATGGATGGAATTGAAGCAACCAAACGAATTATAGAAGAATGGCCCGAAGCTAAAATTATAATCGTTACATCCTTCTTAGATGATGAAAAGGTCTATCCAGCGATTGAAGCTGGAGCAAAGAGCTATATCTTAAAAACTTCGAGTGCTGATGCGATTGCTGATGCGATTCGAGAGACAGAGGCAGGAGAAGAAGTATTAGGTCCAGAAGTTTCAACGAAAATTAGAGAACAAGCGGCTGAGAGAAGTCGCGATAAATTACACGACTCCCTAACGACACGTGAATTTGAAGTGCTTCAATGTATTGCGCAAGGTTATTCAAACCAAGAAATCGCGGATGAACTATTCATTAGTTTAAAGACTGTAAAGACCCATGTGTCGAATATCTTAGCTAAATTACAAGTTAGTGATCGAACCCAAGCCACAATCTATGCATATCAACATCAACTCGTAAAAGATAAGGAATAAGTGTGAATTAATTCAGGAATAAGCAGTTTATTAGATAGCTGACTGGATTTTATATATAATAAAACTAATGAATCGAAGGAGGAAACAGATGGAAATTGAAGTAACACCCGAAGCAGCGGCATGGTTTGATGAAAATGTCGGAATTCCTGTGGACCAAAAGGATGCAGGTGTTCGTTTTAAAACGATGATTTATGCTTCCTCACCCGTAAATCCTGGATTTGGTTTGGCGATTGAGCCGAATTCTCCTAAGAATCCAGTGGCACAATACACAACAGATCAAGGACTCTTATTCTTCATTGAAGAGAGTGATGAATGGTTCTTTGAGGGACATGACTTACGTGTCGAGTTTGACGCAGAAAAAGAAGAACCGAAATATATTTATCTTAAAGATGGCGTAGCTATTAATTAATTCAAAAAAAGAGAAAGGACGATGTATCATGAAACAATATCAAAATTATATTAATGGTCAATGGATGACGTCTAACTCTAATGAAATGACAGCCGTATTAAATCCAGCAACAGAAGAAACGATCGCTGAAGTGACATCTAGCAATAATGAAGATGTAGATAAAGCTGTTCAAGCGGCTAAAGATGCTTTTTCAGACTGGAATTCAATGGGAGTTGATGCTCGTTTAGAATATTTAGAAAAACTTTATGAAATCATCGTAGCAAACAAACAAAGAATTGCAGATACGATTGTTCAAGAATTAGGTGCCAGTCAATCATTCAGTGAATCTGGACATGTCCCTCAATCCGTTAATGAAATGCGTGCGATGCTAGATGATGTTCGCGATTTTTCCTTTGAAGAGAAAATGGATACAGCACTCATTCAAAAAGAAGGCTTCGGTGTCGTTGCATGTATTACACCATGGAACTATCCGTTCAATCAAATTCAACGAAAAATCACACCGGCACTGATTGCGGGCAATACAGTTGTTGTTAAGCCAGCGAACGACACACCATTATCAGCGATTTTATATGCAGAATTGATTGAAGAAGCAGGATTACCTGCAGGAGTCTTCAATGTTGTGACTGGTTCTGGAAGCACCGTAGGCGATTATTTAGCAGGACATGAGGATGTTTCAGTTATTTCCTTTACTGGTTCTACTGAAGTCGGCCGAGGCCTTTATGATAAAGCAAGTGACCAGATTAAAAAATTAGTCCTTGAACTAGGCGGTAAATCAGCTATGATAGGACTTCCGGGAGCAGATAAACACAAAACAGTTAAACAGTCTGTCGACACCGTGTTAAACAATTCAGGTCAAACTTGTGCGGCTTTGACACGTTTAATTATCCCTGAAGAAGAAAAAGCAGAGTATTTAGATATTATTAAAAAATATTATGAAGAAAATGCTCAAGTCGGAGATCCAACAGATGAAAATACTAAAGTTGGACCGATGGTTTCTGAAAAACAAAAAGAAACTGTGATGGATTATATTCAAAAAGGAAAAGAAGAGGGCGCGAAAGTCTTTATCGGTGGTAATGCAATTGATGGCAGAGGGTTCTTTGTTGAACCGACAGTCTTCATTGATGTGGATAATAAAATGACGATTGCTCAGGAAGAAATTTTTGGCCCTGTCCTAGCTGTTCTCACTTACAACACAGTAGAAGAAGCAATTGAGATAGCGAATGATTCGCCTTATGGCTTGTCCGGTGCAGTAACGGGACCAAATGACGAGGAAGCATTGGAAGTGGCCAAACAAATTCGTTCGGGTAATGTTTATGTCAATCAAGGACCGCGTTCACCACGCGTTCCATTTGGGGGATACAAGCAATCAGGATTAGGTCGAGAAGTTGGTATTTACGGAATCGAAGATTATTTAGAAATAAAATCAATCATGCTTCCAGAATAATATGCAAATATAAAACCACTCTAATTTAGAGTGGTTTTTTTATAGATTAAACTAAGTCAAGTGCTATCAATTGTTCTGCGATTTGAACTGAATTCGTGGCGGCCCCTTTTCTTAAATTATCCGAAACGACGAAAAGATTTAGACCATTTTCGATGGAATGATCTCGGCGAATTCGACCGACAAAAACATCATCTTTTCCAGCTGCTTCATGCTGCAATGGATAACGATTATTTTCAATATCATCGATGACGGTAATCCCTGGAGTGTTTGCTAGAAATTCTCGTATCTCGTCAATATCAAAGGATTTCGTTGTTTGAATATTAATACTTACCGCGTGAGAGGTCTTAATCGGGACACGGACGCAAGTTGCGGTTACACCAATATTTGTGTCACCTAAAATTTTATGCGTTTCATTAATCATTTTTTCTTCTTCTTTTGTGTAGCCATTGTCTTGGAACACATCGATTTGAGGTATAACTGTCTCAACAATCGGATATTGGAAATTCTCAGTGGTTCCATTTTCTAAGTCGCTAATTCCTGCTTGTCCAGCACCAGATACTGCTTGATAGGTACTATAAACAATCCGCTCAATTGAGTATTTATCATGAATGACAGCGATAGGTAAAACGGATTGAATAGTTGAACAGTTAGGATTAGCAATAATCTTATCTTCTGTCGTTAGAATCTTACCATTTATTTCTGGGACAATTAGTTTTTTATTCTCATCCATACGGAAAGCAGAAGAATTATCAATCACTGTTACGCCATTGGCAGCAGCTATAGGGGCATATTTTTTAGATGTATCTCCACCTGCTGAGAAAATAGCAATTTGGATTGGAGACTGTAATGATTCTTCTGTTAATTCTTCAATCACAATATCTTCGCCTCGAAAAGGGATAGTCTTGCCTGCAGAGCGGGCACTCGCAAATAATTGCAAATTACTAATCGGTAATTCATGTTCTTCAAGTACTTCTATAATGGTTCTGCCGACCACACCAGAAGCGCCGACCACGGCAATATGATATTCTTTATTCATTGATAGACTCCTTTATTTAAATTATGATACTCTCTTAAATTACGAATTATCGCATAAAATGTCAAGTAAATTTGAATAAAATGGCAAAATAATGAGAAAACGACACTTTTTAATTGCATCTTCTCTTTAATATGTTATAGTTAATGAGAATTGAATAAGCGGTATTGTGCGAGGCGCGAATGACAAGAGTAGCATGAGTGAAAGGGGAGTTCGCCGAAGTATGTGGATAACATTACTGGGGGCTTGTTGAATAAACAGGTCACTGTTATTATTAATAGCCAATTAATAATGAAGTGCAATCAATTACCTGGCAAAAGTAAACATCGATGAGACGTGCCGCGAACTTTTGTTCAGCGGCACTTTTTTTAAGGAGAGAATCAAGTGAAGTTAGAATCATATCAACAAATAAAAGACGACAGGTTAACCCACCGAGGGTATGATTATGAACGAATTGCTCAAGAGTATCAAACCCCCTTATATATATTTGATGAACCAAGTTTTATTGAGCGGGTGAAAGGATATCGCGATCAATTTCAATCAGAAGTGTTTGAAACGGAGATATTATATGCTTCAAAAGCATTATTGACCAAAGAAATTGCTCGCCTCGTAGCTAGGCTGGATATTGGGCAAGATGTTGTCAGTGCTGGGGAAATTTATGCAGGACAAGCTGGCGGTATTGATGCTAAACGAATGTATTTTCATGGGAATAATAAAACGGATCAAGAATTATTATATGCTATCAAAAATGGTGTGGGAACGATTGTTTTAGATAATCAATCAGAAGCGCATCGCTTAAATCACTTGATTCAACAATCCAATGAAGGTCACATTCAAAAAGTTCTACTGCGAGTTAATCCAGGAATTGAAGCATCGACCCACGAATATATTCTAACTGCGACCAATGATTCAAAATTTGGTGAAAATATTCATGATTCTGAAATATTTATGGTGATTTCTGAGATCGCTGCCTTGTCGCATTTGAATTTAGTGGGTTTTCATAGTCATATTGGCAGTCAAATATTCGAAGCGGATTCATTTTTGAAGGCCAGTGAATCATTAATTGACTTTGCCCAAAAGGTAATGGAACAAACGGCTTTGAAGATTACTGAACTCAATTTTGGAGGAGGTTTCGGTGTTTACTACACGGAGGAGGATCAACCCTTTGACGTGATTGACTATTTACCACGTTTTGTTAAGCAGATTGAGAAGGCCATTCAAGAAGCAAAATTACCGATTGAAAAGGTGGCCATAGAACCAGGACGTTCATTAGTGAATGCATCCGGAAGTACATTATATCGAGTAGGTGATTTGAAACAAACACTGTCAGGCAAGCATTATTTATTCGTAGATGGTGGCATGACAGATAATATTAGACCTGCATTATATCAGGCAAAATATGAAGCAGCATTGGTAAATAAAATAACAGATTCAGCTAAAGCATCTTATACTATTGCAGGTAAGGCCTGTGAATCAGGGGACAAAATAATTGAATCGATCATGCTGCCAGAAGCGACACCGGGAGATTTATTACTAGTCAATGGCACGGGAGCTTATAATTTTACAATGGCGAGTAATTATAATTATATCCCTAGACCAGCAATGATTCATGTGACAGAAGAGACGATTAAATTAACTGTGAAGCGCGATACACTTGATGATTTGGTACGAAATCAATTATAAAGGAGAATGACAATGACACATATTTACACAGGGTCTGGAGTAGCAATCATTACACCTTTTGTAGCAAATACAAGAGACATTGATTGGCAAGCGTTTGAGCGATTACTCGACTTCCATTTAGAACATCGCACAGATGCGATCATCGTAACGGGCACTACAGGGGAAAGTGCTACGATGACGGATGAGGAACAAATGGATGTGATTGAATTTGCAGTGAAACATGTCAATGGACGCAAACCAGTGATTGCTGGTACAGGAATTAATGATACCATGCACTCCATTAAATTGAGCCAACAAGCTGAAGCAGCAGGAGCAGACGCCTTACTGATTGTGACCCCATATTACAATAAAGCAAATGATGAAGGTTTGATGACACATTTTACAATGATTGCTGAGAGTGTTCAAATTCCAATTATTTTATATGATGTACCCGGTAGAACGGGAATATCTTTAAGACCTGAACAAATTGCTGAACTTGCCAAATTTGAAAATATTGTTGCATTAAAAGATGCCGTTGGTGATTTAGAATATACCCAAGCGGTGATGGATTTAGTTGATGATAATTTTGCAATTTATTCAGGGAATGATGACTTGAATTTAGAAATAGTAAAAATGGGAGGGCAGGGGGCCATTAGTGTTACAGCTAATGTGATGCCCAATGAAGTGCATGATGTCATTCAATTTGCTATAGAGGGCCGTGAGAAGGAAGCTCAAACATTAAATGACCAAATGAATGCGATCAATCATGATTTGTTTATTGAAGTCAATCCGATTCCAGTAAAATACATTGCGTCTAAACTTGGTTGGGCAGATTTGACGTATCGATTACCTTTAGCTCCTCCTTCAAAAGAAACTCAAGAGATTTTAAATCAATATATAGAAGTATTAGCTAAAGATTATCAAGCTTAATAGATTGGAGATAAAGATGCGTATTATTTTAGTAGGTGCTAATGGCGCGATGGGGCAAACCCTTCAACACTTAGTGACACAAACGGAGAATGATGAAATCGTCGCTGGAATTCATGCGACTGGGACATCCGAAGATTTTCCTTGTTTCACCAATTTCGATGATTTATGTTTAGCAAATATAGAAGCCGATGTGATTATTGATTTCTCTCATGTTTCTTTGACCGAAGCATTGATGGAATATGCCGTCACCCAACAATTGCCAATTATGTTGGCAACAACAGGTCAAAATGAAGCACAGGAAGAGAGAATAAAGCATGCAAGTCACTCAATTCCTATATTGAATGCTCATAACACCAGTATTGGCGTAAGTGTGATGGAGCACATCGTAGGCGAAATGACACGATTATTATATCCTTTGGGCTATGATATCGAGATTATTGAAAAACATCATCGCTTTAAAAAAGATGCCCCTAGTGGCACAGCAGTGATGCTCAAAAATGCGAGCTTAAATGAAATTGACGATGCGATGAAAGTCATTCATGGTCGAAGTGGGTTAGGGGAGGAACGCTCTCACAATGAAATTGGTATTCACGCGATTCGTGGAGGCAATATTGTGGGGGAACATACCGTAATCTTTGCTAATAATGAAGAAACACTTGAATTAACACATCGCGCTGGCTCAAAGGATATTTTTGCGCGAGGAGCATTGATGGGCGCAACATTCTTACTCAAAGCTTCTCCAGGATTATACTCAATGGCCGACGCATTAAAGAATAAATAAGCGAACAATATACTAATTATCATCAGTTGTTATCATTTTTTCTTGTATTTTAAGTAAATATTTGAGATGATTTAATGACTAATAATTGTAAGATAGAATAGAGGTTATTCAATGAAGAATGTGTTAATTATTCAAGATATCTCAGGATTTGGTAAATGTTCAACAACGGTTGCTTTGCCTATTGTATCAGCTTGTGGTGTGACGGGAAGTATCATGCCTACAGCCATTCTTTCAACACATACCGGACCAGAATTTCCGGGATTTACTTTCTTGGACTTAACAGATAATATGGTTCAAATGTTAAAGCACTGGGAAGAATTAGATATCAAATTTGATGCTATCTATACTGGTTATTTAGGGCGAATTGATCATGTTGATTTATTAATTGAACATATTCCAAACATTCTTGCACCAGGTGGAAAGATCTTTATTGATCCGGCCTTTGGTGATAATGGTAAATATTATGTTGGTTTTGATAATGAATACGGCCAAGCACAACGAAAACTAGTCGCTATTGCGGATTATGTATTGCCTAATTATACCGAAGCTTGTTTATTATTAGAACGCTCATTTGAATCATTAACGTATTCAGAAGAAGAACTGCTAGAAATTATGCAAGAATTGAAAGATATCGGGGCAAAAAATGTCATCATTACAGGCGTTCGTCAAGACAAGATGATTGGAGCAGCTCTATTAAATGAAGAGAATGAACTAACGTATTCTCTAGCAAAATACATCGATCAATTGTTCCATGGAACGGGAGATGTTTTTGCTGCGACTGTTGTCGGAAAATACTTGAATTCTGCAAATATTCAAGAAAGTATTGATACAGCAGTTGAATTTGTTCCGGCAGCTATTCAAGCAACCTTGGATGATGAAGATCCGATTACTTACGGTGTCCACTTCGAAAAAGTACTTCACTTACTGGTACCATAATCGTTAAGGTTGACATAAAAGCATTCAGATGATAAGATATAAAGTGGTTATAAATCGGGGATGTTCCGGTTTCGACGGGCTTTATTCGGTCTCTCGATGCGCTAGGAAGGTGGCGACTTCCTAAAAACGCTATCAGTTAAATATAACTGCAAATAAAACAAACAATAATCTAGCTTTAGCTGCCTAATAACAGCGAGTTAGGATCAGTCCGGTATCGCCCATGTACTCGGGTACTGGTCTCAATTTAGTGGGATACGTTCAAATATTCCGTCTGCATATTTGAAAAGAGATTATCAGACTCGCAACCATTGATGCTCGTTTATCAGCTAGATGGAAGCTAAACCAAATCGATAAACTATTAGCGTAGAGTCGGGAGATACGAGAGGTTCGGACAGGGGTTCGATTCCCCTCATCTCCATTATAGCTTTACTAAGGTTTCCCACCAGCTTCTAAACGCTGGTAGGAAGCCTTTTTTAATTTCCGAACTTTACTTACATTTGCTATAAACCATTACCAACCATTACCATTTCCATTACTACTCGAAAAATGGTAATGGTTTTTATTTCACTTTCTAATTATAAGCTTTATACCAATGATAAGGTTGTATTTCTTTTAATTCTCTGTATTCCAAATTACCACCTTCATTAGTTACTGCTGCTTTTACATTTTCCCCCCAATAATAAAGTCTCTCTTGACATACACCACATGGAGTCAAAACTGTAAAATTCGCATTTTCATTTTCTCTTACCACACAAATTGTATGAGTAACTTTAGTATTGAGTTTGTGTGCTTCTAGGATTGCTCCAGTTTCAATACATAATTCAGTTGAAGCATTGATTACCTCTGGGGCTACACTAGTTAATATGTTGCCGTCATTAGTAAACATTGCTGCTGCTCCACCCCAGCCAGAAGGGTATCTTGTTTTAACCAAGTCTGTTGCTACTTGATAAAGTTTTTCTTCAATATTCATTCTTTAGCTCCTCTAGTTATCGTAGTAACCAAAATTTAAAACCTTTAATATTTCTAGATGGACCAATCATACCATAGAATTAATCTTCGTATTATACAGTGAAACAACCATTTTAATTCTCCATAAACTTCGCAAATTTATCTGCTGTGTCTTTCTTTTCTTCTTTCGTAACATGAGCATAGATATTCATTGTTGTCTGAATATCTGTGTGTCCTAGACGAGCTTGAACATCTTTTATTGATGCTCCCATAGAGAAGAGGATACTACTATACGTGTGTCGTAACCCATGAACTGTAATTTATTTAAGACCATTACGCTTTTGCACATTTCTCATACGGTCATTGGGAACATTAATTGAATAGAAATTATTTCTAGTATTCGCAAAAACATTCTGATCGTGTGTATTGGTATTAAATCCAAGTTTCAGCATGAATTGAGCCTGATACATCTTCCACAGCTTTAAAAGCTTCATAGAGTCATAATCCATATCAATCACTCTTCGACCGTTCACCATCTTCGTAGGTTGCATGATAATCTTATTATTTAAGCCCCTAGTAAGTGTTTTACTAATGTTGAGGGTAGATGTATAAAAATCGATATCCGACCATTTAAGAGCTAGTATTTCTGATTTTCGAGCACCGCTGTACGATAATAACCTAAAGTACGTATATCCGTTTACATCTAAATTTTCAACCATTGTATCTTTAGTTATATTCAAATTTAAATTTTGTTTTAGAACGGTGTCTATACATTCAAAGTATTTCTAATAATAACACAGTTTATTGATACGCATCAATTATTACAGCGGTTATCTCTTGTAGACTGTAGATGTAACAAAAATACAAATGCGGAGGATTTATAGAAATGGACAAAAATATAGCAAATGACATAAATGGAAAATTAAATTTTTTACTGGAAGACCATGGTGTAACATTTGATGATTCTAATATGGCTTTAGACTCTTTAGATACTTTTCACGAAAAAGCAGACGCTTTGTTAGTCGCGCATAACTGTGAGATACCAGAAGCAGCGCATGATATTACTGGCTTGCAGCCGAAATTAAATATGCTGATTCAAGGGCATGGAGCGGAATTTGATGATTCGAATTTAGATCCCAATAGTATAGATACTGTCCTTCAAAAACTTGAAATTCTACAAGAAGAACATGGTGCATAAAAGAAAAAGAGTCGCTATCTTAACGGATAGTGATTTTTTTTATTCGAATGTTTAAATGAATGTAAAAGATTAATATAAATCAATTCGCAAACAAAATATTCGGTCTATACTAACTGTGTAATCAAAACATTCAGAGTAATGACTAAAAAAATAAAGGAGAGAGAAGATGACGACGATAACGTTTCAATTAGAAAAATTGACCTGTCCATCTTGTATGCAAAAAATCATAGACAATATAAATGAATTAACGGGGATAGAAACAATAAAAATTTTATTTGATAGAAGCAAAGCAAGAGTAGTATTTGAAGACAATAAAATATCAGAAGAAGAAATTCTTCATAAGATTGAAGAGATTGGATATTCAGCAAAGAAAATATAATAACGTATGAAAGTTGATTGGGGTCAATTTTAAATGAAAAAGCGCAGGGTATACTGTAGTCAACAAGTACAAACTAGGAGGAGAAAGAAATGGGTTTTCAGCAAAAAATATTAAGCAGTAAAAATAAAATCACACTTATCTCAGGAATTTTAATCGTTATAGGATTTATTGCACACTTTGGTTTTGGAAACACACTAGTTTTTAATATCGCACTCATTATCGCATCTATTTTAGGGGTGGCACCAATCGCCATTCAAGCTTATGGGGCTTTAAAGGTAAAAGTAATTTCAATTGATGTGTTAGTAACCATCGCAGTAATCGGTGCTTTCCTCATTCAAAACTATGAAGAGTCAGCTATCGTAACGTTCTTATTCTTATTCGGTAGCTGGTTAGAGGCTCGCACGTTGAACTCTACTCGTTCAGCGATTAAAGAATTGACAGAAATGGCACCAGAAGTAGCTTTTAAACAAATGGAAAATGGTGAATTTGAAGAAGTTGATGTATGGGATGTTGACGAAGGCGATATCCTACAAGTCCGTACAGGTGGAAAAGTTCCAGTTGATGGAACGGTTGTTATTGGTGAAGGTCACATTAACGAAGCATCAATCACTGGTGAAGCGGATCCGGTTCGAAAAGAAACAGATTCAGAAGTCTTCGCAGGTACAATTTTAGAAAATGGAACCCTACAAATTCGTGCAGACCGTGTAGGAGAAGATACAACTTTCGGTAAAATTATTGAGCTTGTTGAAGAAGCTCAAGATTCAAAATCAGAAGCTGAACGCTTTATTGACCAGTTCTCGCAGTGGTATACACCAACCGTCTTAGTCTTAGCGTTTATCGTGTGGATTTTTAGTCAAAATGTCGAGTTGGCCATTACAATACTAGTACTCGGATGCCCAGGTGCATTAGTCATTGGAGTACCTGTTTCTAGCGTAGCTGGTATCGGAAATGGTGCAAAAAATGGTGTATTATTAAAAGGTTCAGAAGTAATTCAAGACTTTAGTAAAGTTGATACGATTCTATTTGATAAAACAGGAACTCTAACTGTAGGTAACCCAGAAGTTGCCGAATTTAAAACCTATGGGGATGCAGATCAAGCACTAAACTATCTGGCAAGTATCGAGAATGAATCGGATCACCCACTCGCAAAAGCGGTTCTTTCACAGTTAGGCGATATTGAAATGTATCCAGTAGATGAAACAAACGTTGTAAAAGGTGGAGGAATCGTCGCAGAAGTCGATGGCCATCGCGTTGCAATAGGAAACGTAGCTTTAATGGAAAAAGAAAATATCCAATTAACAAAAGAAGCTCGTGAAGATTTTGAAGCCTACGAAAAACGTGGAAACTCATTAGTTATTACAGCAGTCGATGGTGAGTTGAAAGCTCTAATGGGGATTCGTGACCAAATTCGCCCAGGGATTAAACAAGATTTACAAGCGATGAAAGCTTTAGGTGTTATGAACTTAATCGTACTATCAGGAGATAACCAAGGTACTGTTGATTTAGTCGCTGAAGAATTAGGATTAACAGAAGCCCATGGAAACTTACTGCCAGAAGATAAGGCAGACTACCTCAAAGAACTCCAAGCTCAGGGTCAAATTGTCGCATTCGTTGGTGATGGAGTAAACGATAGTCCTTCATTAGCCCTTGCGGATATTGGAATCGCAATGGGTAGCGGAACAGACGTCGCTATTGAAACTTCTGATGTCGTTTTAATGAACTCAAATATGAGCCGCTTGCCTCACGCTTTAGGCTTAACTAAAGCAACCGCCAATAATATGAAACAAAATATTGTCATTGCAGTAGGTACTGTACTTGTTCTTCTAGCAGCCGTTTTCTTCTCAGACTGGATGAACATGTCAATCGGTATGTTAGTACACGAAGGAAGTATCCTAGTCGTTATCTTAAACGGTATGAGACTATTGCGCTACAGACTCAAAGGAACTGATGTAGAAACGGCGAACGCAAAAGAGGTTCATGCATAAAAAATACAATAAAAAATAAATAGATTACGGTAGAATTTCCAATATAATATAGTCGAACAAATTTCAGAAACAATTAGGAGATTAATACTAATTCTTGATATACATCAATTCAATCTATCTAGTCTTCGATTAGAATAGATGCATAAGAGGTAAGAAATGAAAATATTGAAATACAAAATACCTCGTTAAATTGATGTAGATCTAGATTAAAAGCTTGAATAGCTGAAATACTATAGATGTCAATAAGGTAAATCGAATGAATAAATAACAAATAAAAATTCAAAGGAGAATGTATCATGAAAAAGGCAAATATTCAATTAGAAACGTTAACTTGTCCATCATGTCTACAAAAAATCGAAAATGGTGTTGGTAACTTAAACGGTGTGGATAAAGACAGCTTGAAAGTGATGTTCAATGCAAGCCGTGTAAAAGTAAACTTCGACGACACTGTATCAATTGAAGACATAGAAAAAGCTATCCAAGACTTAGGTTATGGCGTAAAAAGATCGCGTGTAAAAACCGCGTAGGTTTACTTAAAAATCAAAAAAATAATGGAGGAATGAATCATGTCAGAAAAAACACCACAAGAAAGATTAAAAGAAGAACAAGAATATAAAGATCATGTGCATCATACGAAAATAAATGCAGCAGCCATTACAGACCATCTTTTAGGGAATATTCACACACTACATGTGAAGTTACATCAGTATCATTGGTATGTAAAGGGACCTCACTTCCTTACTTTACATGAAAAATTTGAGGAACTATATGATGATAATGAAAAATGGTTTGACCGTTTAGCTGAACAACTGCTAGCTTCAGGATATAAACCAGCTTCTACAACCAAAGAGCTTGTCGAGTATTCTATGCTATCAGAAGATCCAGCAGATAAATATATAAAAGCCGAAGAAATGGTTGACAATATCATCGATGATTTCAGAGAAACTCGTGAATTAACGATTCGTGCCATTCACTTGGCGCAAGAAGAAGAGAATGTTGTCTTTGAGGATACGCTAATTGAATTTAAAGATGACTTAGATACAAAAATCTGGATGTTGCAAGCCTTTTTAGGAAAAGAAGCCCTAGAAGATGATGATTACCACGATGAAGAGGAAGACTAATACAATATAGATGAAAAGGAACAAGTAACTGCGAATTTACAAAGTACAGTTGCGTGTTCCTTTTTTGTTTGTCAAATTGTTTCTATAATAGATGGTATTGATGGGCTAATTTTGATTAATTGACACCATTTTTGCTTTTGAAATGAAAAAAGATCAATGAACGCCTATGATTTAGTTACCAAACAAACCATGAGAAATTCACATGACTCATTTACAGTTAATACGAAAAACACTCGGATTTGTTCTGTAATAGATTACTGAAAATAGGTACAAAACACAACGGATTGATAGTAAAGAGAAGTGTTTAGGAAACTTTATAACTATGTAGCATAAAATATACTTCAAGTAGAGTAGAAATTCTAAAGTGTGGTTAAGGCTTTTTCTTCACAAAACATAGGCGTATGCGTGAAAATTTAGTCTAAACCATTACCAAGACCATTACTATAGCACTATAAACGTTGATGTGAAGGGGCTTGGTTGAGCCCCCCCTCAACTCCATTTTAGATACAAAGCTCCACTAGGGAATTTCTTATTCCTGATGAGGGGCTTTTTTGTTTTATCGAGAACTCGTAAATGATACGAACCATTACCAATTCCATTACTACTGAGAAAAGGGTAATGGCTTTTATTTTCAAATGGCTAACTTAAACTTGAAATTTAAGTTTCTTTTAGAACTTGTAAAAGAAGTACTCTAGAAGTAATAAATATGAAACTTTACTGTTATTAGTAAGTGATTTAGAGACGATTTAACGGACAATGACCTTGCTTTCGATTTGAAATGCTCTCTAAATACTTGATAACATCAATCTTGATTTTAAAGAAGATTCAAAAAAGGAGTAATTGGTTAATCATTATCAAACAAAAAAAGGACGAGAGCAATGCAAATTGCGTTCTCGTCCTTTAATATTCACTATTTTATCTAATACTTAACAACTAGCAGTATTATAACTTATTTTCTTAAAACACGCATGGCGTTCAATACAGCAACAACTGTTACGCCAACATCTGCAAAAACAGCTTCCCACATCGAAGCCACACCGAGGGCACCTAAAACCAAAAATACCCCTTTGATGGCTAGTGCGAGAATGATATTTTGCCAGACAATTTGGCGAGTATCTTTGGCCACTTGCATGGCCGTTCCAATTTTAGACGGCTTGTCGTCCATAATCACGATATCCGCCGCTTCAATGGCTGCGTCTGAGCCTAAGCCACCCATCGCAATCCCGATATCTGAACGGGCCAATACAGGCGTATCGTTGATCCCGTCGCCCACAAAAGCAACTTTTTCTTTTTTGTTTTTGCGCACCATAATTTCTTCCATTTTCTCCACTTTGTCTTGTGGAAGAAGTTCCGAGTGGATTTCATCGATGCCTAATTTACTTCCAACAGCCTCAGCGACCGCTTTTGAATCGCCCGTAAGCATAATGATATGTTCGACGCCTTTTTCTTTCATTAAGGCTATACCTTCTGCAGCGTCCTCTTTAATCGTATCGGCAATTAGAAGGTAACCAGCATAGGCTCCCTCAATCGCTAAATAGACAACCGTTCCGACTTCTTCTACTTCTTTAAAAGGAATACCATATTTAGCCATTAATTTAGCATTTCCGGCTAATATCTCTTTGCCATCAACAACCGCTTGAACACCATGGCCTGAGAGATCATTGTATTCATCAATTCGTCGTTCATCAATCTCTTTCCCGTAATGTTCTTTGATAGAAACCGCAATCGGGTGTGAAGAATGGGTTTCCGCATAAGCGGCTAGTTCTAAGAGTTCTTCATTATTGGATTCTGGTGTCGATTGAATATCGGTTATTTCAAATTCCCCTTTGGTTAAGGTTCCTGTCTTATCCATAATGACATATTTAACATCGTTTAAGCCTTCTAAGAAGTTGCCGCCTTTCACTAAGATACCTTTACGTGAAGAAGCACCAATTCCACCAAAGAAACCGACAGGAATTGAAACAACTAAGGCACAAGGACATGAAATAACAAGGAAAATAGCTGCCCGATAAACACCATCGTTAAACGTCATTCCAGGAATAGTCAAGGGTAAAAGAACAGCTAATAAGACCGCTAAAATGACCACAATCGGCGTATAGTAACGAGCAAACTTTGTAATGAATTGTTCGGTTGGTGCTTTACGACTGCTTGCATTCTCAACCAGCTCGAGAATTTTTGTCACGGTTGACTCTGAGAAGGGCTTTTCAACCACGACTTCTAGCAAGCCGCTTTTGTTGATAAAACCACTTAAAACGTCGTCACCTTCTTTAACACTTCGGGGCATTGACTCACCGGTTAAAGCAGACGTATCCATAGCGGAAGAACCGACGACCACTTTCCCGTCTAAGGGCACTTTTTCGCCTGGACGTACGAGAATGGTATCGCCGACTTTAATCGATTCTGGTGAAACTTGGCGTGTACTGCCATCGGCTAACTTTATATTGGCGTAATCCGGACGAATATCCATCAAGTCTGCGATAGAGCGACGTGATTTGTTTACGGCCACATCTTGAAAAACTTCGCCCACTTGATAGAAAAGCATAACGGCTACTGCTTCGGGATATTCTTGCATATAGAAGGCAGCAAGTGTCGCAATCGTCATCAAAAAGTTTTCATCAAAGACTTGGCCATTAAAGATATTTCGAACGGCTCGCCAAATCACATCATAACCGGCCACAAGGTAAGCGACCACAAACAAACCAAAGGAAAGGGAAGGTGTAATGGGGGCAAAACTTGCCAGTAAAAGCACTGAAACGGCAAGGATTAAGCGACCGATGGTTAAATTAATTCCCCAATTTTCTGGTCTTTTGTGATTCTGTTTCTGACCCGATTTTTCTGACTGGAGACCCCTTTCTTCTCCAACTTCCTGACCTGTAGCTTTTATAAGAGGGATGATATCAGGTTCTAGTTTTTTAATTTTAGTTTTAACCGACGAAAGAGTTTTAGCGTCATTTTCTGCCACAAGATCAAAGCTTAATGTCTGGGTCATGTAATTCACGTTACTATTTATGACTCCATCTATTTCAGCCACGCCATTCTCAATCTTGGCAGCACAATTGGCGCAATCAATTCCCTCTAATAGCCATTCATGATGGCTTTCCTCATCTTCTTTGGATTGACTTTCCAAAACAATTGCTGGGTTCATGTTAATCAATTGCCCATCTGCTTTGTTTTTTAAAGTCACGTTGGGTTCCAACTTGTTAATTTTTTCTTGTATATTGACTAAGATTAAGTTTTCTTGATCATCAGCAACCTCAAACCTCAAGGTTTCTGTCATGAAATTCACATTGCTTTCAGTGACGCCAGGAATGGAAGCCACCCCTCGCTCCACTTTAGCAGCACAATTGGCGCAGTCAATTCCTTCCAGGAGCCACTGATGCGATTTCTTCTTTTCGCTCATCGTTTTCTTCCTTTCACATACGAGCCTTATAAACCGAATAGTGTTTGAATGGTCCCGTTTTCTAGCATAATAAAGATTCCTAAACCGATAAAGACAATCGGTACAATAATTCGTTCATACTTTTCCAATGTTTCAGAGACAAACGAAATTTTTGCCAATCGATAACTGATATAGCAAAGCACCGCAATCGATAGAGCAAAAACGACTATAGCAATGACTATTTCAGAAACAGATAGAGAGGTAAAATAAGGAATATAAATCCCTAAATTATCTCCACCGGAAGCGATCGTAATTAAAGCAACAGTCCAAAACAAACGGTTGGACCCTCTGGACTCTAACTTCTCCACGACTTCCTCTTCTTCTGCTTCTTCTTCGCTTCCCATAGCAACTCGGATACCTAAATAGATAGGAATGAGTCCCAAAAGTCCGATCATCCAATCTTAGGGGATAAAATTCAGCACATAAGCAACAAATAAACTAATAGCTACTAAAATGCGAGTTCCAAGATATTGCCCGAAATAAATCTGACGAAGTCCTTTTTGTGTATAGGCTTGCGAGAAAATAATCAGTAAGATAAATAAATAATCGATGCTGGTCGAAATATACACAGCAATTGCTGAAAAAATAGTTTGTAACAAAAGATTCTCCTCCAAACTAAGACGTCAAAGATAAGCTGTTTGGCATGTCTAAAACTATACGAATAGTCGAAAGGATTTCTTTATTCGCTAACGAGTAGTAGACTTCTTTTCCGTCTTTACGTGATTTCGCCACACCTTGCTTTTTTAAATAGCGCAAATGGTGTGACGTCGTGGCAATACTAGCGTCTAAGATCTCCGCTAAATCACAGACACACATTTCTTTGAAGGTTTCTAAAGCATAGAAAATTTTAATCCTTGAAGGGTCGCTAAAACATTTCCCCAACACAAGTAAATTCGATAAATTTTTATTTTCTAATTTATTTTTTACTACATCTACTTTTTCAGGATGTATGATCGTCGTTTGGCAGACTTCAGTCATTTCATTCACCTCTCATTCAAACGTTCATTTGATTATGGTGTAGATATTTTACATCCTCCATTGGAGATAGTCAAACGTTCGTTTGATTATTAACTATTTAATTTTCTTGCTATAATAGAATCTATTAAATTTATATAATGACTTTTAACAGAAAATTAAAATTAAAGTGGACATGTCGATTATTTAACGAGTACAACTTTATTAGAGCTAGAAGAAGTTCCAGAAAGATTGACTGTTATTGGTTCAGGTTATATTGGGCTAGAGCTCGGTCAATTATTCTACAATTTAGGTGCTGAAGTAAGATTAGTACAGAGAAGTAAACAATTACTAAAAGATTTTGATCCAGAAGTTTCGGCAGCAGTTGAAAAATCCCTTCATGAACGAGGCATACAGGTTATTACTGGTATAAATTATGACCATATCGTACAAGACGGTGGTATTAAAAAACTAACACTCACTAAAAACGATTGAGTCTGACCAAGTATTAGTTGCGACTGCTCGAAGTCCGAATACAGACGCTTTAAATTTAAGTGCGGCTAGTGTTGATATAGGGGAAAACCATGAAATTTTAATGAATGAATATGGTGAGACAAGAAATAATCGGATTTATATGGCAGGAGATGTTATCTTAGGCCCTCAGTTTGTATACGTAGCAGCATATGAAGGCAAGATTGTAGCAGATAATGCAATGGGTGGTTTAAATAAAAAGATCGATCTATACGTTGTTCCTGGTGTAATATTTACAAATCCCGGAGTAGGTACAGTTGGGTTAACAATCGAGGATTTAACAGACACAATGGCTCCCTATTTAACGATGGTGGAAAGACTGAAACTAACAGCGCTTGGTTATAATAATGATATTTCAAAATTATCGTGTTGCGCGGGGTAAAAAAGGGTGCAATGGGAAAAGTTGATGTTCTACATGTACGTTTAAGCACTTTTTAAACGGACAATGACTTTGCAGATCCTTACAGGAACAGCAAAGCCATTTTTTTGAAAATTTTTTATAATTTATTATTTACCAAGTTCTTGAATGGCTTTCATTCCGCCTTCAATAACTTTAGGATTTAATCCTTTTGATTCAAGGAAAGAAGCCGCTGCAGTACTTCGGTTACCAGATCCACAAAGCGTGAAAATTTGTTTGCTCGTATCCAGTGATTGATAATCATTAACTAAATCTTCAAATGGAATATTGACCAAATTCTTCTCAGGTGCTGGGCGTGTAATTTCGTCTGGATGTCTAACGTCAAGTAATATAAAATCATCTGATTTATTCAGGAAATCTTCAGCAGGGGTGGTTTCCGTTGTTTGTAAGTTTTCTTCGGGTACTTCCTCTATCAAAAGATAGCCATTGTTTTGAGTAAAACCTAATTCACCAGCTACCCCAGATAGTTCTGCTAGTTGAGCTTCGTCCTCAGAACCAATGATAAAAATAATGGATTGATTTACATCGAGATAATAAGTTGCATACGTTTTAAAGTTACTTGGGTTAAGATTGAGAGAGTTTTTAATATGTCCCTCTTGGTACCCATGTTGAGTTCGAACATCAACCAGTTGTTGGTTATTAATGTCCTCGTAAAATATTTTCTTCATTTGTAATGCTCCTCCTGATAGTTATGTATTCATTTATTATTTACTAAAGTTGAATGAAAGGGGGATAAATAGGTGTCACTCTCAAAAAGTATCCCTAATGACCCTTCAACAAAATGAAGTAAATAAAAATGATAAGATTACTTGACAAAGCATAGAGACTCATCTATATTCAATACATTGACAGGTATCTATGTGAATAAAGTATATGAAATTTAGAGAATTATTGCAAGTTTTCTTGCATCATATAGGTCGATTTGTACACAGTACATAGATAGGTACCTATATATGTGATACATGTGCAATCATCTATATAAGAAATTAGTTGATTGTAGAAACTAAATCAATCATTTCGTCCAAATAGTTTAACCTAGGAGTGGAAAATAGAATGTAAATTTTTAATCCAAAAAAACATATTAATACTAAGTATTTATTCTATACGGGTAAAGGTGGCGTCGGGAAAACAACTGCCGCTAGTGCAACGGCCATTCAATTAGCGAATGATGGTTTCAAAGTTGTATTAGTGAGTACAGACCCTGCCAGTAATTTACAAGATGTTTTTGAACGAGAACTAGATGATAACGGAACAGAAATTGAATAAATTCCTGGCTTAACAGTCGCTAACTTTGATCCAGTCAGTGTTGCAGAAGAATATAAAGAATCCATTGTGGGTCCTTATCGTGGAATTCTGCCAGACGCTGCAGTTCAAAATATGGAAGAACAATTAAGTGGTTCATGTACGACAGAAGTTGCTTCTTTTGATCAGTTCGCAAAATTTTTAATGAGCCCTGATATATCTGATCAATACGACTATATCATTTTTGATACAGCACCTACCGGCCATACATTGAGACTCTTACAACTGCCTTCTGCTTGGACAAACTACTTTGATGAAAATACTACCGGTACAAGCTGTATGGGTCAGTTATCTGGTTTAGATGAAGAGAGAGAAAGTTATAGCTTGGCAGTAGAAACACTTGCCAATGCTGAAATGACAACTTTAATCCTCGTGACTCGTCCTCAAGAAGGACCATTAGTCGAAGCCAATCGTGCGTCCGAAGAATTACGAGCATTAGGGGTTGAAACCCAAAAATTGATTGTGAATGGTCTTTTAGAAAATCCAACAGATACGATTTCTCAAACATACTATGACATTCAACAAGAGTCATTAAAGCAAATGCCTGAAAATCTTAAAAACTTGCCTACTTTTGAAATTCCATTAAGACCATATAATCTAGCAAGTATTGAAAGTATCGGTTTATTACTTAGTGAAGAACAACCTGAAATCATTCATGAAGAAGTGCAAGCTCAAGAATTCCCACGCTTACAAACTGTTATCGATGATTTATACAACACAAACAAACGAGTTGTCTTTACAATGGGTAAAGGTGGCGTTGGGAAAACAACCATCGCAGCCAGCATTGCGAAAGGTCTTGTAGAAAAAGGTAAAAAAGTGCATTTAACAACGACCGATCCTGCAGCTCACTTAAATTATATTGTGCATGAATCAGATACTCTTGGGGTTAGCCATATTGATGAGAAAAAAGAGTTAGAGCTTTACCAAAATGAAGTTTTAGCTAAAGCGCGTGAATCAATGTCGGAAGAGGACTTAGCTTATGTAGAAAAAGATCTAAACTCACCTTGTACAGAAGAAATTGCGGTATTTAGAAAATTTGCTGAAATTGTTTCGATGACGGAAGCAGATGTGGTGGTTATTGATACTGCGCCTACGGGACACACACTTTTACTTTTAGAATCTTCTCAAAGTTACGCCCAAGTGGTGGAGCGAACTTCTGGAGAAGTACCAGAATCAATTACCCGACTCCTGCCTATTTTACAAGATCACAACCAAACAGAAGTGGTGATGGTGACATTACCTGAAAATACACCTGTCTATGAATCCATTCGTCTGCAAGAAGATTTAGACCGCGCGGGGATTGCGCATACTTGGTGGGTGGTTAATAACAGTTTATTATCAACAGGAACTACAAATGAAACATTGTTCGCTCGTGCAAAATCGGAAGAAGAATGGATCCAACGTGTCGATGGATTATCAAATGGACATTTTGCGGTCATCGACTGGAGTCCTATTGAGTTAAAAGAGGATGTTCTTGCTACAATTGTTTAATCTCAAAGGAGAATATAAATGAATTATGAATTATTTGCTGAAAAAATGAAAGCTTTATCTGATCCAAACCGAGTAAAGATACTCGATTTACTATCCTGCGATACTTTATGTGCCTGTGATTTGCTTGAACACTTTGATTTTACGCAACCAACTCTCTCCCATCATATAAAAGTATTAAGAGATGCGGATTTAATTGTTACAGAAAAAATAGGAACTTGGCATCATTATTCTGTGAATCGAGAATTATCTACCGAGATAACAGAAGTCCTTCAAAGTGTTTTCTCAAGTTCGGAAAGATGTATTTGTCATACAACAATAAATGAAAAGGAAGATCAATATGAAAAAGTTAGCCCTTTATGAACCTGCCCTATGCTGTAGTACCGGAGTTTGCGGCCCTTCAGTAGACGAGGATTTACTACGTATTACGGGTGTTATGAAACAAGTGAAAGAAGAAGACGATGTGATGATGGTCCGTTACAATCTTGCGGCAAATCCTAATTCGTTTGTACGAAATCAAAACGTCATAGACACCATGAAAAATTAAGGACAAGACTCTCTTCCAATTACTGTATTAGATGGGGACATTGTCAAAACAGGGGCTTATCCAACGAATGAAGAAATTAGTGAATATTTAAATATTCAACTGGTTAAAGAAACGATTCAATAAAGGGGAAGTAACTGAGACAAATTTTTTCTAGTAATGTGTGTATTCCAAATGTTAGATGGGAATAAAAACGATTAAAGTTATAAAAATGCTAGGTCAAAAAGAAAATTAACCACTTAAATTCTCGAATAAAAAAAGAATCAATAGCAGAAGATACTGATTCTTTTTTACTATGTAATTGCTTCATCTTTTTCTTGTTCCACTCCAGGAGCACCTGCTTCAGTGTCCAAGACATACTTGGCAACAAAAGCAGCTAAAGAACCACCTAAAAGAGGGGCTATAAAATATAACCATAATTGCGATAAGGCTGTTCCACCCATAAGAAGAGCTGGTCCAAAACTACGAGCCGGATTTAAAGAAATCCCTGTAGTCGTTCCACCCATCAAAATGATAGCGACTAACGTCAAACCAATAACGAGCCCAGCCATATGGGGGTCACAATTTTTTCCTGTTGCAGTCAAAATCACTAGAACAAAAAGGAAAGTTAGAATAAGCTCGATGATAAACCCACCAGATACAGTTAAACCTTCCGCTAAAACAGTAGCTCCTAGATTCGTTGCATCTTTTCCTGACTGGATAAGAAAATATTGTAGGATTGCTGAGCCAGCCACTGCCCCAGCTAATTGTGCACCGACATAAACGATAAATCCCTTAAAGTTCATGCGACCGTTCAAGAACATGGCTAAACTGACTGCTGGATTCATATGAGCCCCCGAAATGGTTCCGATACTATAAGCCATTCAAACCAATATTACGTGGACGAGATATTCTGAAATATTCATATAATTTTGTTGGGAAATATTTAATCAATACACATAATGGTTATAATGACGAGAAAAATAATAAAGTAGAAAGAATTGATATATCAGATTATCCTGCCCTTAAAGACCATTTAGACCAATATGAGCCTAACTTATCGAGTAGATATGATCAGGGAGACACACCCTATAATCTCAGAAGTACTGCACATATGGACGAGTTTTTCCAGCCAAAGATAATGTATAGTGAAATTGTCCAAACGCCAAGGTTTTACTTAGATAGCAAAGGAGAGTTTATAGGAGAGGCATCATCGTTCATTCTTACGGGTGAATATTTAGACTATTTAGAACACTGGCTAAATTCAGATATTATAGCATGGATTTTCAAAACTTTTTACGCTGGCGGAGGTTTAGGAAAGGGTTATAGATATAAGAGAGAATTTTTAGAGCAGTTGCCAATACCTTATCCTACAAGTGATTTTGATGTTAATTCAGAAAATATTAATCGGTTTATAATAAATTCTTATGGCTTTACAGAAGAAGAAGCAAATTATATTTTATCTAAAATCTAAAATAAAATAATAACTATTTATTTTATTATTTTTTAGAAAGGAGATATTTAAGTGACTAATATTGAGAACTTAACAAATTACGAAAAGTTTTTACGTGCCTTTAATACTTTACATGAAACATTAGGGAAAAAATTAAACCAACCTAATTTGCAATTTGGAGCGTTACTAAAAGTTGCTGAAAAGAATAGAGATAAAGTAGTGATGAATTATTTGAGTGAATTAGATTTTTACCGGGAGTTTAGAAACTTTTTAGTACACCAAGCAACTATAGAAAAGCCACCAGTTGCGGAACCAAATGATTTTATAATTGATGAAATCAATGACATCATTGCGAGTATAGAAAATCCTAAAAAAGTATATGAACTTTTCATAAATGAAGTCATTCATTTTAATATGGAGGACAGTCTTAGTACAGTATTAAGAGTAGTTAACGAAAAAGAATACTCTCAATTTCCGGTATTTAACAATAATGAATTAATAGGTTTGGTTTCTGAAAATGGGATCACTCGCTTTCTAGCTGAATCTGTAAATGATGATATTATTTCAATAGTCGAAACAAAAGTAAAAGATGTTATAGATCAAGATGAAGCGAAAGGATCAATCTCAATTGTTAATTCAAATACATTGATTCATGATGTAGAGGAAATTTTTAATAAGAAGCTTCATGAAGGGAATTCATTTTTTGCAATCTTGGTATCAAATCGAGGGCATAAGATTGAAAAACCAGAGGATATAGTAGGTATTATTACTCCCTGGGATTTACCAATTATTTTAGATAATATGTGACTTGAATTCTTATCTAATATCATAAAACATAGGCGTATGCGTGAAAATTTAGTACAAACCATTACCAAAACCATTACTATATAGCTTATAACGCTGATGTGAAGGGGCTTGGTTGAGCCCCCTCATCTCCATAGTACTTTTCAAAGCCACTAACTAGCATAATACACTAGTTAGTGGCTTTTTATTTTATTTACTTTTACAAGGAATAACAATTAGAACGTTGAATCGAACTTTCTATCGAACTGATAACAATTGAGTCTATCAAAAAAGTAGCTAACATTATTGTTTGAGATTAGCTTTAAGAAAATAAAAACACTGTACGATCATAGATGTACAGTGCTCATATTAATTATACAAAATGACTGGTCTGGTTATACGCTTCTAATTTAAAGTGTCCATCACGATAATCGACAATTGAAACTGCTGCATTATTAATCGCTTCTTCTTCATCAAAATCAGCAACTAAACCATGTAAGAGATTACGAATGGTTAAACCATGACATACAATCAAGATATTTTCATTGGTACCAGCATGACGATTAAGAAGGGTGAGGAGACCACTTTCTACACGTTGCCAAAACGTTGCATAGTTTTCAGCATCATGATAAGGATCTAAATCCGCTAATGTATCTAAAAAGTCTTTGATTTCAACTTCTGTTCCTTCAGGTAAATCATAATGATAACGAGCAGTCGATTCGGCCTTTTTCCACACATCTTTAGCTGGTAATCCCTCATGGGAACCAAAACCAACTTCTCTGAATTCAAGCATCGGGTGAATAGTAATATCCTTTGAATGGTTATTTTCATCGAGAATTATTTTAGCAGTTTCAATGGTTCGCATGAGATCACTGGTATAGACTGCATCAAATTTCACATCCTTGAGACCTCTACCACTGCGATGAATGTCTTCAAGACCTTCGGGGGTTAGAGGGGCATTACACCAACCTTGCATCCGATCATAACGATTGAAGTATGTTTCACCATGTCGGATAAAATAAAATGTCACTCCATTTGACATTCGATCACTCCTTTACTGTATATATTATACCTCATTATCTAACGAAACGATATCCTATTTCTTAGTAAACTTTGCTTAAAAATATCTAATGTTCAATGCATTTTATGGTATGATGTGTTAAACTCAACAAATGGAAAAAATGTAAGAGGAGAAAGATTATGGAAATTAAACAACAGCAATCTGTCTTACAAAAGTTAATTAATACCTTTCGTATCAATCAACAACAAATTGGCTTTGGGGCTTATGCTGCCGAGTTGTCGTTTTATATTATTTGGTCACTTATTCCACTGATACTTGCTTTGGCTAATGTGGTCGCTGTCCTTCCGATTGACCAAGGGGATTTTATCACTACTGTCCAACGTATTTTGCCGGATGAAGTGGAACCGGCTATCATGCCTTTATTGACTTCTTATTTGGATCAAACGAGTACAGGTATCTTTTCGATTGGGTTAATCATTTCTTTGTGGCCGGCATCGAATATTTATAATACGATTCAACGTGTTTTTAATAATATTTATAAAGTAGAAGAACCGCCGAATGCGATTATGGGACGTTTATTTGCTTATTTGATGACAGTTATTGCTGTCATCGCGGGTATTGCATTCAGTTTTATCTTGGTATTTGGAGAAACGGTATTGAATTTTATTGAAAATACTTTTCACCTGAATTTAACCTTTTTAGATTATTTGATTCAATCGAGTCCGATGATTGCTTTGATTTCAATTTTCGTGGTATTGACTTTGATGTATCATTTCGTTCCGAATGTTAACTGGTCAATTAAATACGCCATGCCAGGAGCAATATTCGCGATGCTTTGTCTGATTTTAGTATCTCAATTATTTACCATTTATTTATCGTTTACAAATCATGGTGCAAGTAATGGAACAATGGGAGTGTTCGTTGTTTTTGTTATTTGGCTGTACTTTAATACGATGATTTTAGCCGTTGGAGCCTTTTTAAATGTCTTTGTTCATGATTATTTCGAAGTGAATCATTTAGTCCAATACAAAGGATTAGGCTCGGATGATTGGGAATCTCTTCAAAGTGAATACTATCGTGAACATGTGTTTTATCAAAAGCATTTCGTTGACAAAATCTATAAACCAGATTCAACTGAAATGATGATTGAACAAGTGGTGAAAGATAATAAAGGAGCAAGAAAAGTTAATGAATCTATCTAGACGTAATATTATTCAAAATGACAGCCGGGTGGATTATGGGATTGTATTGACAGTCATTTTACTAGCTATTATTGGTTTGGTATCTGTTTATTCAACTACCTATCTTATTGAAGATCTCGGTTTGACACCGACACTCTTCCATGGTTTATGGTATGCGATTGGAACGATTGCTATTATAGTCGTGATGCAATTAAATAGTGAGCAATATTGGAAGATTTCAGGATATTTATATGTCTTTGGATTAATATTACTGGTATTAGTGTTATTTTTCTATGACCGACAATTAGCGGCTGAAGTTAGTGCTAAAAGTTGGTTTCGATTTGGACCAATATCATTTCAACCATCTGAAATTTTTAAGCCAGCTTATATTGTATTTCTATCACGTGTAATTACACAACATAATAATGAAGTCACAGAACATACCCTGAAATCTGATTGGGTATTATTAGGAAAGATTGCGTTGGTCGCTTTACCGCCTCTAGTCTTGATTCAATTACAAAATGATCTTGGGACAAATCTCGTCATTATAGCGATTACTGCTGGAATGATACTGGTTTCGGGCATTAGTTGGAAGATACTCGTGCCAACATTCTTGATTGCGGTATTATTAGCTGGCGGAATTATCGCAGTCGTATTATTGTTTCCGGACTTCTTAATCGATAATCAGATTGTTGCATCATACCAAATAGACCGAATACATGACTGGCTAGATCCGTTTGGTAATTCACAAGGAAGTAGTTATCAATTAGCCCAGTCAATCAAAGCGATTGGTTCAGGGGGATTATTCGGAAAGGGCTTTGGAGTATCTGAGGTAGATGTGCCGGTTCGTGAATCCGACTTTATCTTCGCGACAATTGCTGAAAACTTCGGTTTTATTGGTGGAGCGATTTTATTATTCATTTATTTTGTATTGATTTATCAAATGGTACAGGTATGTTTTGAAACAAAAAATGAATTTTATGCCTATATTGCGACAGGGGTCATCTCAATGATTCTCTTCCATATCTTGGAGAATGTTGGCATGACGATGGGGCTTTTACCCATTACAGGGGTGCCATTACCATTTATTTCTCAAGGGGGATCAGCGCTCCTCAGTAATATGATCGGTGTTGGCTTGATTTTATCCATGCGCTATCATCACCGAAGTTATATGTTTAGTGATACGGCAGAATTTTAATGATAAGAAAAGACGTGATATCCTAAATAAGGACATCACGTCTTTTATATTTATTTGGAAGCACGTGTGATGAGATTTTTAAAGATATTCAAACTTTCTACTTGTGTATCAGCCGTTAATTCCGGATGCCATTGAACCGCAATGATATTATGATGTTTCGACTCAAAGGCCTCAATCACATGATCAGGACTCAGTGCTGAAATTGTAAGATCTGTCCCCAATTCATTGATGGCTTGGTGATGATATGAATTTATTTGCGTTTTTGCGCCCATAATTTGGTACAATTGAGTTTCTTCAACGATATGAATCGTGTGTGTAGGAATTTGCGGTTTGGTTTTTTGAACATGCTGAATGGAGATATCAGGTATCTCTGTCAAATCTTGATAAAGAGTGCCGCCGAAATAGACATTCAACAATTGCATGCCTCGACAAACTGCCAGGATAGGTTTATTATACTTTAGAGCAGATTTAATGAGCGCAATCTCTGTTTGGTCTCTTTTGGGAGAAATTTCTCCAATCACTTGTCGCGGTTCTTGGCGATATAAATATGGCGAGACATCCTGACCACCTGTCAACAATAGACCATCAATGAGTTGCATATATTCATCAGCTAGAGGTTCATCCGTCATCGGCATGATCACTGGAATACCACCTGCTTGTTCGATAACCTGTGAATATTCTCTGGGGGTATAATTAATAAGAAAGCCATTATTTTCATCATGTGTCTGAAATAGTCTTTCATTTCCAGTAATCCCTATAATAGGTTTCATTGTTTCACCACTTTCAATTTTAGTTCATTATAGTTTAATGAAGATTGATTACAAGTTTTTGGTTTATCTAGAAAGGAGGGCTATTTTGAACTATCAAGCAGCAATTCAAGCATTGCATCAAAATAAAATTGCCCCTATTTATACTTTACATGGTACGGAATCTTATTTACGTGATTCATTTATTCAGGAGATTATGAATAAAGTAGAAGAGATGGATGCTGGTGAAGTTGATGTGACATATATCGATTTAAAAGATCAGTCAATTGCCGAGATGATAGACGAAGCGAATATGTATTCATTTTTTTCCCAATTTCGCATTGTAATCATTGCTGATATTGATGTCTTAATTGGTTCATCGGCAACTAAGTTGAGTCAATCGAATGAAAAAATGTTGTTAGAATATTTGTCACAACCCAATCCGAACACGATTCTTATTTTTAATCATTTATCTGATCAAATGGATAAGCGACGAAAATTGACCAAACAACTGATGAAAGAAACGGCATTTATAGATATTTCACAAATGAATGAACAAGGCGTTGCACGATATCTACAAGATTATTTATCGCATTCCAATTTGAAATTATCTAAAGAGGCTATACAGACACTTTTAATGCGAACGGATTATCAGTTGACCGCAATCATGACTGAATTGAATAAACTTGAAGCTTATGCTATTTCAGGTAATACGATTACAGTCGATGTTATTAAACAATTGGTACCAAGAACATTAGAGTCTGATGTGTTTGAATTATCTAATGCAGTGGTGGATTTGAATATTGATAAGGCAGTTCAAATTTATCAAGACTTAATATTAAATCAACATGAACCAATTGCCTTGCACGGGTTGTTAATTGCTCAATTTCGTTTGTTTATTCAAGTTCGCTTGTTGGCCTCGCAAGGATTTCTTGAAGGGGATATTGCAAAACAACTAAGCGTTCATCCTTATCGTGTAAAGTTAGCTCTGCAAAATAATCGGAAGATACCGTATGATGTGTTGATTGAATTATATGATGAAATGGCTGAAATTGATTTTAATTTAAAACAAGGAATTGGCGTCAAAGAAACTTATTTTTATCTTTTGCTTACAAAACTCAATGAAAAAGTCAAACAAAAAAGGTAATGATATGATTTCATATCATTACCTTTTTAATTATGCATTTAATGTTTTTGTTAATTGCATTTTTGTGTTTCTTGCTTTGTTTTTATGGATAAGACCTTTGCCAGAAGCACGGTCAACTAATTTAACAGCTTGATTATATAAAGCTTGTTTATCGCCTTCGCCTGTTTCCGCAGCTTGATTAAATTGCTTAATCGCTGTACGCATTGCAGAAACTTTTGCATTATTAGCTTCAGCTTTTGTTCCATTTTGACGCGCACGTTTTGTTGCTTGTGCTGAGTTTGCCATGTCATTCACTCCTTAATCGTTAATATAAAAATTAAGTTAAAACTTAATCAACAGATGATATTATACACGAATTTTAGATAATTAACAACAAACTTTGCTTGAAATATTGGTTTAGACAAATGCATCGGGGAATCCCACGATAAAGTGGAGACCTTTTCAAAAATATGTTAAATTAATACTATTATGACCGAGAAGAGGGATAAAATGTCAACATTAGAGATTAAAGACTTACATGTAACCATTGAAGAGCGCGAAATATTAAAGGGCGTCAATCTTGTTATTAATACGGATGAAATTCATGCGATTATGGGTCCCAATGGGACGGGGAAATCGACACTTGCTGCAGCCATCATGGGTAATCCATCTTATGAGGTGACTCAAGGTGAAATCTTACTAGACGGAGAAGATGTGTTAGCAATGGAGGTTGATGAGCGAGCACGTGCTGGTTTGTTTCTTGCTGTACAATACCCAAGTGAGATTCAAGGAATAACTAATGCCTCATTTATGCGAGCAGCTATAAATGCTCGTCGAGGGGATGATAATAAGATTGGTGTGAGAGAATTCATTACCAAATTAGACGAAAAAATGGAATTTTTAGACATTGATCCAGACATGGCCGAACGGTATTTGAATGAAGGATTTTCTGGTGGCGAGAAAAAACGAAATGAGATTTTACAATTATTAATGATTGAACCAACATTCGCTATTTTAGATGAGATTGATTCAGGTCTCGATATTGATGCTCTTCAAGTCGTATCCCAAGGCATTAATGCGATGCGAGGTAAGGACTTTGGAGCTTTGATTGTAACCCATTATCAACGACTATTAAATTATATTACTCCAGATTATGTGCATATTATGATGGATGGTCGTGTGGTTAAATCTGGCGGACCAGAATTAGCACTTCAACTTGAAGCAGAAGGCTATAAAACAATTGCGGAAGAATTGGGTCTGAATTATCAAGAGGAAGCATAGGTGATATGCGTGAAACAATTTAATTTTCAACACATCAAACAGGAGGCTAAGGCTCTTGTTGAGCAATTAGACATCCCTTATATCGAACGGATCCATTATGAAGATTGGCCATTAACAACACATTTTTCAAAGGATTCTTCTCAATGGGAAATGAAAGAATTATCTAATCAACGAGAAGAATTAGCTGCCAGCATTGAAATAACTAACAATAGAACGATTGACATACATCTTTCTTCTACCGTTAAGGAACAAGGGATTCTGATTACAACATTGGAAGATGCAGCCGTTTCCCACCCAGAATTGATGACAGATTACTTTGGTTCTGTCATTCCCTACGACCGTGACAAATTAATCGCAAATAATCTACGACATTTAACTATGGGGCTTTTTATTTTTATACCGAACCAGGTTCAAATCGAACAACCCATCGAATTAAAGATTCATTCTGGAGTCAGTGATGCCTTTCATTTACGGACATTGCTGATTATGGGCAAAGAAAGTCAGTTGAACTTTATCGAAAGTTTGGAAAGTGATTCCAGTCATTCACAGACATTTTCATATGTTAGTGAAGTGGTGAGTCAAGAAGAATCGGCATTAAATTATTGTAGTTTGGATGGCTTAGGAACCAATACAACGGCCTATATTCAACGCGAAGGGAAATTGTCGAAACAGGCAAAACTAGATTGGTCCATTGGTGTCTTCAATGATGGAGATGTCATTATGGAAGTCGATTCGGACTTGATCGGCGATCACTCTGAATCAGAAGTTGCGGCTGTTGGTATTTCATCAAATCATCAAACTCAGGTCATTGATTCAAATGTGGTGAATCATGGGCGTCAATCGATTGGTAATATTATTCAACACGGAGTGGTATTAGATCAAGCTCGATTAACAATGAATGGGATAGGGTTCATCGAGAAAGGCGCAAAAATGGCTGATTCGCAACAAGAAAGTCGTGTTCTGATGTTATCTGAAGAAGCGCATGGCGATGCTAATCCGATTCTTTTAATTGATGAATTTGAAGTCACAGCAGGCCATGCTGCTAGTAGCGGTCAAGTAGACGCTGATCAAATGTATTATTTAATGTCTCGGGGGATATCTCGTGAAGTGGCAGAATATTTAGTGATTCGTGGTTTTTTAGGTCCCGTCTTAACCAAGATGCCTTCAAAACAGTTCCAGCAAAAAGCGTTGCAATGGATGGATCATAAATTAGCTCAAGATGCGAATATTTTGGCAGAAATCGGCGAATCTTATGAGTAAATTGTTGAATGCTAAACAACTTGCTACTATTAGAGATGAATTTCCCGTCTTACAACGAACGGTTCATGATCAACCACTCATTTATTTAGATAATGCTGCTACGAGTCAAAAGCCTAAAGCAATGATTGAAGGCATGCTAGACTATTATACCTATCATAATGCTAATAGTCATCGCGGTGTGCATCAATTAGCATTAGAATCGACGGAAGCCTTTGAAGCGGTGCGAGGACAAATAGCTGATTGGCTCCAAGTTCAGACCAATGAAATTATTTTTAATTCTGGAACAACAGAAGGAATTAACGCCATTGCGTTTGGTTTAGGTTTATCTGTTTTGGAACCTGGGGACAAGATATTCTTAACTCAGTTAGAACATCATGCCAATCTTGTGCCATGGCAAGAAGTTGCAAAATTAACCGGAGCAGAAATTGTCTTTATGCCCGTAGATCCACAGACTTATGTTATTGATCTTCAGGGGGTCGCAAAAATATTAGATCAATCTGTCAAAATCGTTGCCACACATCATGTCTCCAATGTCATCGGCGTTCAACAACCGATAAATGAATTGAGTAAGATCATTAGAGAATATACAAATGCTCATATTATTATTGATGGAGCTCAATCAGTGTCGCATTTAAAATTGAATTTAAAGAATTTGGATATTGATGCGTATTGTTTCAGTGCTCACAAAATGTATGGACCTACAGGACTGGGGATTATGTATATCAATGAGCGAATCCATCAAGATATGGCTCCGTTTAAATATGGCGGTGAAATGATCAATCAAGTTGATGATTTCTCTAGTAATTACAAAGTATCGCCTTGGAAATATGAAGGTGGTACTCAGCCGATAGCTGAAGTGGTATCTTTTGGTAAAACATTAGACTATCTATCTCAATTACCCATGGATGAATTATGGGAGCATGAGCAAGCATTAACAGATCGATTGATACACCAACTGTCAGCGATGGATGGAGTTTCTATTTATCAAGATATTTCTCAAGAAACGCATGGCATTGTTAGCTACAATATAGAAGCCATTCATCCACATGATGCTGCGACTGCATATGACCTGGAGGGGATAGCCATTCGTGCAGGACATCATTGCGCGCAGCCTCTGATGCGCATATTAAATGTGCCTGCGACATTAAGAGCGAGTATTTCCTTCTATAATACAGTGGAAGAAATAGATTATTTTGTTCAAGTAACCAAACGGATTAAGGAGTTTTTTGAACATGGCTTTCGAAAATAAATTAAACTATTTGTATCAGGAAGTAATCTTTGATCATACAAAATATCCTCGGCATCAAAAAAAGTTAACGCATCCTTCACACGAAATGCAATTATTAAATCCATCTTGTGGGGATGTAATCATTGTCCAACTTTTAATTGAAGATAATATCATTCAAGATATTGGCTTCACAGGAGAAGGTTGCTCTATTAGTATGGCTAGTGCCAGTATGATGACAGAAGTGTTAATAGGTGAAACACTAGAAAAGGCAGAAGCAATTGTGAATGGATTTGTTGAATTTGTTGGCGGTCCAGAGCAAACGAACTCTTTTGCAATTCCCGAAGATGAGTTACAAGAACTGTTACAAGATGCGGCTTTACTTGAAGGTGTCAAGCAATTTCCTGCTCGATACAAGTGTGCAACTTTAGCATGGAAAGCGGCAGAATTAGGGTGGCATCCTGATGAACAAGAACGCTTGATTGATGGACTAACCATAGCAAACGAATAGAAAGGGTTGAAAACATGAGTGACGTACCAGTATTAGAAGAATATCAATATGGCTTTAAAGATGATGCTCAGATTTTATTTTCAACTGGAAAAGGTCTGACAGAAGAAACGGTTCGGACCATCTCAAAAGAAAAAAATGAACCGGATTGGATGTTAGAATATCGTTTAGAATCTTTGAAGCATTTCCAAGAACTGAATCCGATAGAACATCCGTTGAAATGGGGCCCCGATTTATCTGATTTAGAATTTGATGAGATTAATTACTATCAAAAAGCGGTTGATGAACCTGTTCGATCATGGGATGACGTTCCAGATAAAATTAAAGAGACATTCGAACGCTTGGGAATTCCTGAAGCAGAACGCGCTTATTTAGCAGGGGCAGCGGTGCAATATGAATCTACTGCGGTTTATCAAAACATGAAGAAAGAATTTGAAGATTTGGGAATTATATTTACTGATTGTGACACTGCCTTACAAAAATATCCTGAGATCTTTAAAGAACATTTCGGAACAGTGGTTTCTAATGACGATAATTTTGTAGCAGCCTTAAATGGAGCTGTTTGGAGTGGGGGAACATTTATATATGTCCCTAAGGGTGTGAAATGTACCGTTCCACTACAAACTTATTTCCGTATGAACAATGAAGGATCTGGGCAATTTGAACGCACGCTAATTATTGTAGAAGACCAAGGTAGTTTAAGTTATGTTGAAGGATGTACAGCACCAACTTATACAACAGCTTCATTGCATGGTGCTGTCGTTGAAATTATTGTTAAAAATGAAGCTTATTGTCGCTACACGACTATCCAAAACTGGTCAGAAAGTGTCTATAATCTCGTAACAAAACGAGCAGTAGCTGGCCGTGATTCTGTGATGGAATGGATTGATGGGAATTTGGGTGCCGAAGTGACAATGAAGTATCCGACCATTATTTTAAAAGGTGAGCGTGCACGTGGCACCATGATGACGATTGCCTTTGCGAGTGATAGAGCGATTCAAGATACAGGTGCTAAAATGATTCACTTGGCACCTCATACGTCCAGTTCAATTGTATCCAAGTCAATTGCTAAAACTGGTGGAACCGTGAATTATCGGGGAGAAGTTGTCTTCGATGATGAGGCCAAACACGCCCTATCTCATATTGAATGTGATACGATTATTATGGATGCTGAATCAAAATCGGACACGATTCCATTTAATAAAATATTAAATGGTACAGCGACATTGGAGCATGAAGCGAAAGTATCACGAATATCAGAAGAGCAACTTTTCTATTTGATGAGTCGTGGATTAACAGAAGCAGAAGCAACCGAAATGATTGTGGTAGGCTTTGTCCAGCCATTTACGAAAGAATTGCCACTAGAATACGCGGTTGAACTGAATCGATTAATTGCGTATGAAATGGAAGGTTCGGTTGGTTAGTCAATCATTAAACTGATGATATAAAGATGTTCAAGTTATCTTACTTTATGTGAAGATTATATTGAACGTCTTTTCTTTTGGAAAAATGTGTCATTGAACGCTATTGTCAGTAGTAACCGTTTCTATTATTTGCTATAATATTTGGGTAGTTAGGAGTGAATGGGATGACTTTTAATGGCATCTTGCCAATAAATAAGCCACGAGGTATGACTAGCCATGATGTGGTAGTTAAAGCACGAAAATTATTAAAAATGAAAAAAATAGGTCATACAGGAACACTCGATCCTGAAGTTGATGGAGTTCTTATTTTATGTTTAGGACAAGCGACAAAATTGGTAGATTATTTTATGAACGGTAAGAAAACTTATCGAGGCGAAATAACATTAGGTATTGCAACTGAAACGGAAGATAAAAACGGTGCAATTATCGAACAAATGAAAGTTGAAGCACCTATTCATCCTGTCGAAATCGACAAAGCGATGCAGACACTTGTTGGAACTATTCAACAAATTCCACCGATGTATTCTGCTGTCAAAGTTAAAGGCAAACGACTATATGAATATGCCAGAGCGAACGAAACTGTCGACCGTCCCGTAAGAAATGTCGATATCTTGTCATTCAAACGAATTAGTGAACCTGAATATCATGCTCAATCACAAACACAGTCATGGAATTTTATGGTGAACTGTGGCAAAGGGACATATGTACGAACCTTAGCTTATGATTTAGGAAGGCAACTAGGATATCCTGCGCATATGTCAGACTTGTCTCGCTTAGCAACCGGTGGTTTTTCTATTGAAGAGACAGTCACATTAGACAAAATAGAAGAAGCAGTGCAAACTAATAATGTCCATTCACTTATCTATCCGATGTCACGTATACAATCAGTAATTGACTTTGTAGTTATTGATGACGCACAATTATTTGCTGTCGAACATGGTCAAGTCGTGCCTAAAGATTTCTTTAATCAACCGATAACAAGCGAAACGGCAATCTTCAATCAACGAAACCAATTATTAGCGATTTATGATGCACATCCATCCAAAGAAGGTTTACTAAAGCCCGTGAAAGTCTTTCACTATCCAGAGGAGGACACCAATGGAAATCATTAAGATCTCTCATCCTTATGAATACTCAGAAATAATTCAACAGCCAATTGTACTCGTGCTTGGTTTCTTTGATGGAGTTCATCGAGGACATCAACGAGTCATCAAACAAGCTGAAATTGAAGCAGAAACGCGTGAATTGCCACTGGTTGTCATGACCTTTGACCGCCACCCTAAAATCCTTTATCAAGATATTAAAGCAGATGATTATCAATATTTAACACTAACTTCAAGAAAAATGGCATTATTTGAGGCTTTAGGTGTGGATTATTGTTATTTAATTGAATTTTCCAAAGCATTTGGTTCATTAGCACCTCAAACTTTTGTTGATCAATATATTGTTGGTTTGAATGCAGAAGTTGTTGTAGCAGGCTTTGATTATACTTATGGCCCTGCAGAATATGCCAATATGACCACTCTTCCTGAGCATGCTAAAGGACGCTTTGAAGTGATTAACGTTCCCGAATACCAAGAACAAGGACATAAAATTGGGACACGCTTTATTGTCGAAGATATAAAAAATGGACAAATGGAAGCAGCAAATCAGGAATTAGGGTATCCTTTTCAAACACAAGGTGAAGTTATCCACGGCTTCAAACGTGGGAGAGAAATCGGCTATCCTACTGCTAATATTAAGCATCATCCACAACAATTAGTGCCTAAAATTGGTGTCTATGTGACAGCCGTAGAAGTGGATAATCATTGGTATCCGGCCATGACTTCTATTGGTTATAATGTCACCTTTGATGATGTGAAAGATTTATCCATTGAAGCTTATATTCTTGATTTTGATGAAATGATTTATGGTAAGACTTTACGGGTTCATTGGTATTATTACTTGAGAGATGAATTAAAATTTGCAAATGTTGAACAGCTAATTGCCCAATTAGATCAGGATCTCATTGATACGCGCGCGTATTTTGAAAAACATCCTGAACGGTTAGATGAATCTAAAAGACGAACATTCTATGAATAAGACAATAAAATAGTATTTGTCTGTTTCTTTTTTCTACAAAATAGGCTAAAGTAAGATTATAGTAGACGTGAAGGCGTTATCAAATTTAAGGAGACGATTATGAAATCATTAACTAAGACATTGTTAGCTTTATCGAGTGTGGCACTGGCAGCAGCACCTTTTACTGTTCTGGCTCAAGAAGATTTGTCCGCTATTATGATCACTGACCAAGGGGGAATTGATGATAAATCATTTAACCAATCAGCTTGGGAAGGATTAATTGAGTGGGGCGAGGAAAATAATAAAGAACAAGGTCCGGGTGGCTATGATTATTTAGAATCTAAATCTGACTCAGAATATATCACTAACATCAATACAGCGATGCAAGGTGATTATGATGTTATCTTTGGAATTGGCTTCAAGATTGAACAAGCGATGACTCAAATGGCTGAACAAAATCCAGAACAACATTTTGCAATGGTTGATGGATTCATCGACGCTGAAAATGTGGCATCACTAAACTTTAAAGACCATGAAGCTGCTTTTCTAGCTGGAGTTGCTGCAGCTTCTACAACTGAAACGGATCATTTAGGATTTATCGGTGGCGTTGAAGGAGAAATTATCGACCGCTTTGAAGCTGGATTTATTGCTGGAGCACAAGCTGTTAATCCTGACATCGAAGTTTCAGTGGAATATGTCGGAAGTTTCGCGGATGCACCAAAAGGAAAACAATTAGCTTCAGCTATGTATGCTAATGGAGCGGATATTATTTTCCAAGCCGCTGGCGGTTCTGGTAATGGTGTTTTCTCTGAGGCGCGTGACTTAGTTACAGCTGATCCTGAGAGAAATATCTGGGTAGTCGGGGTTGACCGAGACCAAGAAGAGGAAGGAACATTTGAAGTGAATGGTGAAGAGCGTGTCATCACATTAACTTCCACCTTAAAAGAAATTGGTTCAACAATGAAGACTTTCTTAGAGACAAGTGAAGCGGAAGGTTTCAAAGGCGGAAATAATGTCTATGGTCTTGCTGAGGGTGGCGTTGGTTTAACAGAAGGTGAACTGACGGACGAAGTCAAACAAGTTGTTGAAGAATATCAACAACAAATTATTGATGGCGAGATTGAAATTCCTGAAACCCCTGAACAATAATCAGTCATTAAAAAAGCGATCCCAATGGGGTCGCTTTTTTAATGACTGATTCTGGTAGAGCTTGAACACTTTTATTGACGAATTGGTGAATTAATAATAAAAAAATCATAATCATGAAAAATTAAAGCGCACTTCTGCAAATTTTCAGCTATAATACATTTAACACTATAAATGAAAGGGGATGCACATGTTACCTGAGGTGAGAAGTAAAGTTTATTTGCGCGTTATCGAACAATATCCCAATCAACCAGCAGATTATTATCAGACACTGTTAAATCTCCCAGATACTCATAGATTTCAAGAAGCATTGTTAGCCTTAGACGAAGAGGGAGCAATAATAAATAATGATGATATCTTTACTATCTCTGAGCAAGGAGTGAATGACTTAGAAGATTTAGAAGATAATCTTTTGTTACTTCTAAGAACAATCCAAAGTGAAGGTATTGGTAATGGACATCAAAAATTATTACCTTATTTGACGGATAAATCTTATGGTCAACTTTTTAACGAGGCAGTAACTCGAGAATTCATCAGTGCCAAAAATAAGCAAGAAATAATTACACCGACACCTCTAGGAATGATGGTATCCCCATCTACATTTGTCACAGAGAGTGGTGAGCAGTTCATTCAAACGTCAATAAATAATTAAATAGCAATGACTATGGGACAACAGCTAGATACTGAAGGCGAACAATCGAAAGAATTGATTAATAAATGATAAATTACGCTTAAATTTTCTTGATTGCTTCGGTATAATTTAATAGATCACAACGTAAATTACTAGGAGGATATCATGGTAGAGAGACAGACACCTGTGATTGAGATGCGACAAATCTCAAAAAAATTCGGGGATTTTTATGCAAATAAAAATATCAATCTCGAATTAAGAAAAGGAGAGATTCATGCTTTACTTGGTGAGAATGGTGCGGGCAAGTCCACACTTATGAATATGTTATCCGGATTATTATTACCTACTTCAGGAGAAATATTAATTAACGGACAAGTAACAGAAATTGATTCCCCCAATAAAGCAAATCAATTAGGAATTGGAATGGTACACCAACATTTTATGTTGATTGATGCTTTTACAGTTCTTGAAAATATTATTTTAGGAGCAGAACCCACATCTGGTATTGGATTAGATAAAAAGACCTCTTTGCAAAAAGTAGAAGAACTTTCTCAAAAATACGGCTTGAGTGTCGATCCATCTGCTTTAGTGCGTGATATTTCAGTAGGAATGCAACAAAGAGTGGAGATTCTAAAGGTTCTCTATCGAGGGGCGGATGTATTAATTTTCGATGAGCCAACGGCTTCATTAACGCCACAAGAAATTGATGATTTAATGGTTACGATGAAAGCATTGGTTCGTGAAGGTAAATCAATCATCATCATTACCCACAAATTAGATGAGATCAAAGCAGTGGCAGATCGCTGTACCGTTATTCGTCGTGGCGAATCGATTGATACAGTGGATGTCGCTGACGTAACCTCCAAACAATTAGCAGATATGATGGTTGGCCGAAGTGTTGTCTTTACTTCTGAAAAAGAACCAGCCAATCCTCAGGGAATTGCATTGGATGTTAATGAATTAACAGTGACAAATTCTGCTGGTATAAATGTCGTTAATAATCTAAGCCTTCAAGTCCACGATGGTGAAATAGTCGGAATCGCAGGGGTAGATGGCAATGGGCAGACAGAATTAGTGCTTGCGATTAATGGATTAATGCAAGTTGATTCAGGATCTATTCATTTTAGAGGACAAGAGATTACAAACGAAACTCCGCGAGCGTTATATGAATTAGGAATTGGACATATTCCTGAAGATAGACATAAACATGGCATTATATTAGATATGCCTTTGGAAGAGAATTTTATTCTGAAAAATTATTATCAAGAACCTTATTCAAAGAATACTTTTCTACAATTTAATCCCATTACTTCCAATGCTCGTGAATTAATTGAGAAATATGATGTGCGAACCACTTCGGAGAAAGCAACAGCCCGTTCCTTATCTGGAGGGAACCAACAAAAAGCGATTATTGCCCGTGAATTAAAGGTAAATCCTGCCTTCTTAACAGCTGCCAATCCAACGCGAGGTTTAGATGTGGGAGCTATTGAATATATTCATGAAGCAATTATCGAAGAACGTGATAAAGGACATGGTGTGTTGTTAATGAGTTTTGAATTGGATGAGATTATGAATTTATCAGATCGCATCATCGTCATGTATGGTGGAAAAATCGTTGCTGATATCCCAACTTCAGAAACGAATGAACAAGAACTAGGCTTAATGATGGCGGGAACTCCCTATGCAGAAGTCTTGAAACAACGTGAGAAAGGAAGTGTCATCAGTGAATAAGCGTTCAGAGTTATTGGTACCGATCTTTTCGATTCTTATTGGTTTATTGGTCGGAGCAATTATTATGTTATTATTCGGTTATAATGTGATAGATGGTTATAAAGCTCTGTTTCTAGGAGCAGTGGGAACTCCCTTTAATCTTGGACAGACAATACGAGCAGCTTCGCCCTTAATTTTTACTGGACTAGGCTTCTCAGTAGCTTTTACTGCAGGCTTTTTTAATATTGGATTATCAGGACAAGCACTGGCTGGTTGGTTAGTCTCTGTTTGGGTGGGGTTTGCATTTTCACCTGACACAAGTAAGATTATTGTCTTACCTATTGCTATCTTATCGGGTATGCTTGCAGGAGCTTTATGGGCTGGGATTGCAGGTGTATTGAAGGCTTTCTTCAATACAAGTGAAGTCATCACTACGATTATGTTAAATTATATTGCTGTTTATACTTCAGACTATTTGATTCGTAATGTGATTACAGATCGCATGGATGCGACTCCATTTGTAGCGCCTAATGCGAGTCTTAAATGGCCTTGGTTAACTGAAATTACAGGTTATTCAACGGTTCATACGGGTATTTTCTTAGCGATCTTATTTGCGATTTTGGTTCATATCATGATGAATAAAACGACCATCGGATTTGAATTGAAATCAGTTGGGCTTAATAAACATGCGGCGAATTATGCGGGGATGAATGCCAAGAAAAATATCATTTTAGCGATGTTATTGTCAGGCGGTCTAGCTGGTCTAGGTGGTGTGATGAGTGGATTAGGAGAATTCGGGAATATTTTTCTATTGAATGGTGTGGCGCCTGCGATAGGATTTGATGGAATGGCCGTTGCATTATTAGGGGCACTGAATCCTTTAGGTACTATTTTTGCCAGCTTATTATTTGGGGCATTAGAAACAGGAAGTTCATCGATGCCATTAGTCGCTAATATCCCTTCTGAAATTGTTGATATTATTACTGCAATTATTATCTTTTTCGTTGGAGCTAGTTTCATTATTACGTATTTCATGGAACGGTCCAATCAAACACGCTTATCTAATAAAAAGATTATTAAAGAAGGAGGAGAGAAATAATGGTTGGAATATTAGCATTAATTGTTTCCTCAACTTTGGTTTACTCAGCACCATTAATCTTTACTGCATTAGGCGGTGTATTCTCTGAACGAAGTGGTATTGTCAATGTTGGTCTTGAAGGAATTATGGTAATGGGAGCATTTAGTGCGATCGTTACAAATCTATTGTTTTCACGTATGGGGTATCAATTTAGCCCTTGGGTCTTCGTTTTAATTGGCGGGATCGTAGGCATTCTCTTTGCGTTTGTCCATGCGGTTGCAACTGTCCACTTAAGAGCGAATCATATTATTTCAGGTACTGTATTGAACTTGATTGCAACCCCCTTAGCAATCTTTTTAACACGTGTGATTTTTGATGGACGTGGTCAAACGGATATTATCTCTCAATCATTTGGGTATTATAACTTTCCAATATTGTCAGAAATCCCAGTCATTGGCCAAATTTTCTTTAGACAAACATCTTTTCCTGCATATGTTGGGATTGTCCTTGCGGTGATTAGTTTTTACCTTATTTATAAGACAAAATTTGGATTGAGACTGCGATCTGTTGGAGAGAATCCTCAAGCAGCAGATACATTAGGTGTTAATGTTTATCAAATGCGCTATGCAGGAGTGTTATTATCGGGGCTATTTGGAGGAATGGGGGGTGCGATTCTCGCCCAATCAATTTCTTTAAATTTTTCGTCTTCTACGATTGCAGGACAAGGTTTTATGGCAATGGCTGCGATGATCTTTGGACGTTATAATCCTATTGGTGCGATGGCAGCTGCTATTTTCTTCGGATTCGCACAGAGTTTAGCTGTGGTTGGGTCACAAATTCCAGTCATCAATGAAGTGCCATCTGTGTTTCTTCAGATTGCGCCTTATGTCATTACAATTATTGCATTAGTCTTTCTTGGAAAAAATGCTACGGGTCCAGCTGCTAATGGAACAACTTACATTAAAACTAAGTAAAATAAACGACCTTCGGGTCGTTTATTTTTTATTTAATCTTATATCTTGATAGCTAATTGACGCAATTTGCTTTATAATTAGCATTAGTATGCTATAATATTTTAACGAATGATAATGAAAGTGGTGTCTTAAATGAGTTTAGGAGATAAACTACGCGAAGCACGTATTAATAAAGGTTATACCTTAAATACGATGCAACAAATGACAAAAATTCAAAAGAAATATTTACAGGCCATTGAAGAAGAACGTTTCGATGAAATGCCTGGGAATTTTTATGTACGAGCTTTTATTAAGCAATATGCAGATGTTGTTGGCTTAAATGGGGATGATCTTCTTGAAGAGTATGAGCAAACATTAAATTTAGACTCCGAAACAGAAGATGCCGTCGCGGCGTCTGGCGGAGATGAATTACCTAAACGCAGTGATCTTACAGGTAGTAATGAGAAAAATTCTATGGATGTCTTATTATCATATATGCCAATGATTTTGTTAGTGGCCATCATTATTATGATAATTATTTCATTGATTTATGCCATTAATCGAATTAACACAGAAGATACTGAACCTGAGACAGATGCATCTTCGATGACCTCCATCGTGAGTCTTGTTGATCCGGATTCTGATAGTAATGAGAATACTGCAGAAGAACCAGAAAATGAATCTGCATCAGAATCTGCACCTCAAGAATTACAAGAAGGGCAACAGCGTGTAGGAAATCAAGTCATTACCCAAATTTCTGCCCCTGGTGAAGCACCTGTATTTCAATTGGAAGGTACCATTGAAGATTATACTTTCGAAATAGAAGGTTTGAATTTCGTATGGGCAGGTGTATTAGAAGATAATGTGATGATGATTGACCAAACAGTTTCTGAAGGTGAATCTGTTGAATATACAGCCAATTCGACAGCCCAACAAATTATCTTGAATCGTGGTTATCCTGAAGGAGCTATTTTCAAAGTTAACGGAACAGAAATTGAACTTCCTGAAGGACAATTTATTGAATCCATTACCTTTGTAACGTATACGAATGCTCCAGCATCTGAAACTCAGATTGAGGAATCAGAAACCTCTACTCCACTCTCAGAAGAGTCCAGTGAAGAAGCAACACAACCGGCAGAAGATGCAGAAGCTGACGGATATCAGGGACCTGCTGTTTATGACCCGAACAATCCGTAAATCATTGCTTAGAATGGAGTTTTGAATGAATATAGCTAATAAACTGACCATCCTAAGGATGTGTTTGATTCCAATATTTGTGATTTTATTGATTGTTCCTGAATTCGGTCAACCGATTGTGATGGGAGGAGCGAGCATCCCATTAAACCAATTTATTGCGGGTATCATTTTTGTTGTAGCCTCTTTTACAGATTATTTGGATGGCTATTTAGCAAGAAAGTATCAATTAATTACTGCTTTTGGAGAATTCTTCGATCCAATGGCTGATAAATTATTAGTCATCGCAGCTCTAGTAATGCTTGTTGAGATGAATCAAATAGCGGGATGGATTGTTATTATTATTGTTAGTCGAGAATTATTAGTCACGGGATTACGTGTGTTATTGGCTCGAAGTTCGGGTCAAGTTCTCGCAGCAGCTCTACCTGGTAAAATAAAAACATTCTCGCAAATGTTTTCGATTATCTTTTATTTATTTAATGACATGGGATTCGCCCAGTTAAATATTCCAATGGCTGATATACTGATGGCTATTGCAGTGTTCTTTACAATCTACTCAGGAATTGAATACTTTTATAAAGGGCGTTTTGTTTTCATCGAATCCATGTAAATTGTACAATAAGTATCATTCATTATTGGTTATTCAATAATTTATGATACTTTTTCTATTTATATTGAATATTTAGTTTATTTATTATTAGGAGGAATTATGAAAGCGGAAATTATTACTGTTGGGACCGAAATACTGATGGGCTATATTATTAATTCAAATGCCAGTTGGCTTGGTCAAGCATTATTAGATATCGGTATTGGAACTTATTATCAACAAACCGTGGGTGATAATGCGGATCGCATGAAGGAATCGTTAGAACTGGCAATGAGTCGGAGTCATATCATTATTGTTAGTGGAGGATTAGGACCAACGCGTGATGATATTACTAAACAAATGGTTGCAGATGTCTTAGACAAACCACTCATATTGGACGCGGACCAGGAAGAGAAAGTCATTCAATATTATGAAGAGCGCTCCTATGATTATGGACCCCTGGATGCCAATCAAGCAGCAATCACCCAAGATAGCACACCATTTTTCAATGATGTAGGACTTGCTTGTGGATTTGCAGCACCCTTTATGAATGATGCAGGCGAAGAGGGGGTAATCATTGTTGTGCCAGGGCCACCTTTCGAACTCAAAGAAATGTTCAACAATCATATTAAAGACTATTTACAAGTAACTTTTTTAGAACAAGACCATATTGATTCTCTCTATCTAAACTTTTATGGATTAGGTGAGACGATGATGTCTAAGGAAATTGATGATTTAATTCAAGAACAAACTAATCCGACGATTGCCCTTTACGCCAAACCAAGTCGGGTCACTATTCGGCTCACTGCTTCCGGAGAAGACCGCGCAACGACTGAACAAATGAACAGAGAAATGGCAGAAACAATTCTAGAACGCTTGGATACCTATTTTATTGGATACGGCGAAGGATACACATTGGAAAATGCTGTTATTGAACAATTAAGTGAACGGAATGAATCATTAAGTCTGGCTGAAAGTTTAACCGGTGGATTAGTGATGCATAGTCTCTCAAGTGTTTCAGGAGCTTCAAAAGTTCTCTACGGAGGTTTCAACACTTATCAAACACTTTCTAAGCAACAATTATTGAATATTTCCAGTGAGATTCTGGAAAAATATACTGTGGTGAGTGAAGAGGTGGCTACCGCCATGGCAGAACATACACGCAATTTAACGGACACTGATTATGCCCTTGCGCTAACTGGTGTCGCAGGACCAGGTTCATTGGAAGGTCATGCACTAGGAGAAGTGTATATCGCATTAGCTATTCGCGATCAAAAAACACAAACTCTGCATCTTAACATTAAAGATAAACCGAGAAAAGTGGTCCAGGAAACAGCCAAAGATGCTGCAATCAATCTTTTAAGACAAGAAATTTATCAATAAGAACAAATGTTCGCTTTTTAATTGCAATTCATTCTTAAAAGACTTATAATACAGATGACTTGAAATGGAGGAATAGATTATGGCAGATACAGATCGTCAAAAAGCACTTGATCAGGCATTAAAAAGTATAGAGAAAAATTTCGGTAAAGGGGCAATTATGCGCCTTGGAGAAAAAACAGACACAAGAATTTCAACCATCCCTTCTGGATCGTTAGCCTTAGACGTTGCGCTCGGAGTAGGGGGATATCCTCGGGGTCGGATTATTGAATGTTATGGACCAGAGTCTTCAGGTAAGACGACCGTCGCATTACATGCAATTGCTGAAGTCCAAAAAAATGGTGGTACAGCAGCATTTATTGATGCAGAGCATGCTCTTGATCCATCATATGCAGAAGCACTTGGCGTAGATGTTGATGAATTATTACTTTCGCAACCCGATACAGGGGAACAAGGTCTCGAAATAGCGGATGCTTTGGTTTCTTCCGGAGCGATCGATATTATTGTCATTGACTCGGTCGCAGCACTCGTACCTCGTGCAGAGATTGAAGGAGAAATGGGTGACACACATGTGGGACTACAAGCCCGTCTTATGTCACAAGCATTGCGTAAATTATCTGGGTCCATTAATAAGACCAAAACGATTGCCTTCTTTATTAATCAAATTCGTGAAAAAGTCGGTATCATGTTTGGTAACCCTGAAACAACACCTGGTGGCCGTGCGTTAAAATTCTATTCAACGGTTCGTTTAGAAGTACGTCGTGCAGAAACCATTAAAGTAAGTGGAGATAGTATTGGTAATCGGACACGTATTAAAATTGTGAAGAATAAAGTTGCACCACCATTTAAAGAAGTCTATGTCGACATCATGTATGGTAAAGGAATCTCACAAGTCGGTGAATTAGTCGACATGGCTGCGGATATCGATGTGATTAATAAAGCGGGATCTTGGTATTCGTATGAAGAGGAACGCATTGGTCAAGGTCGTGAGAATGCCAAAGACTTCCTTGAAAATAATCCTGAAATTCGTGACGAAGTTGAACGTAAAGTGCGCGCACACTATGAAATTGGCGAACCAGTGGATGTCGACGAAGAGGATGGTTCAGAAGATTTAACCCTACCGATTGATGAATAGGAATTTTAATCGTTAATAAATAAACTTCTTTGATTAAATATAAGCACTTCATTTAAGCAATCTCTGAATGATTTAGAGATTGCTTTTTTTGTTGATGAGAATCCAGAAAAATAGTTTTTAATCAGTACACATTATTAACAACACATGATAAATATTTCAATTTATTAAACTTTAATTGACTAATTAGTAAGAAATAAGTATGATAGAGTTATGTAGTAGCAATACATACATGAATTTCAACCTTTATTATAAAATTAAATAGATTCGGAGGTGACTATTATGGACTTTATGTCAATCGCCTTCGCGATCGTTACTTTAATCATTGGGATAATTATTGGTTATATTGTTCGAAATGTGAAATTGAATAACGAAATTAACGGCGCTAAGGAAAATGCCACGACCATTGTAGATGACGCGATTCAGCAAGCACAAATCTTAAAGCGTGAAGCATTATTCGAGGCGAAAGAAGAAAATATTAAGTACCGTAATGAGTTAGAAAATGAACTTCGTGATCGACGTCAAGAATTAAAACGGACTGAAGATCGTATTGTTCAGCGTGATGAATCTCTTGAAACTCTTAATAAATCTTTAGCACATCGTGAAAGTGCTATCGAAAAGTTAGAGACTCAGTATAAAGAAAGAGATGACAAATATCACGAAAAGGTTAAAGAGTTGGATAGTAGAGAGCATCAGATTGATGAATTGATTGAACAACATCAAATTGAATTAGAACGTGTTGCATCGCTGACGAAAGAAGATGCACAATCAATCATTCTGGAAGAAACAGAGCAAGAATTAGAACGCGAAATAGCTGTCAAAATTCGTGATGCTGAGGAAGAAGCAAAGAATCTTGCCGATCGAAATGCTAAGAATATCGTGTTATCAGCTATTCAACGTACATCGACAGATATTGTAACAGATAACGCTGTGAGTGTTATTCATCTGCCGAATGATGATATGAAAGGACGTATCATTGGTCGAGAAGGACGTAACATACGTACCTTCGAAAGTTTAACAGGCATTGATTTGATTATTGATGATACACCTGAAACGGTCGTTTTAAGTGGATTTGATCCAATCAGACGTGAAATTGCTAAAATAGCTTTAGAAAAATTAATCCAAGATGGTAGAATTCATCCCGCTCGCATTGAAGAAATGGTTGATCGAGCGCGTAAAGAAGTGGATGAGAAAATCCGCGAGAGTGGAGAAGAAGCTGTCTTTGAATTAGGCCTTCATGATTTACATCCAGATTTAGTGAAAATTATAGGACGCTTAGCTTATCGAACAAGTTATGGTCAAAATGTCTTAAAACATAGTATGGAAGTCGCTAAATTGACCAGCTATATGGCAAGTCAATTAGGAGAAGATCCAACACTTGCTAAACGAGCAGGACTTCTACATGATATCGGTAAAGCAATCGATCATGAAGTAGAAGGAACACATGTAGAGATAGGGACAGAATTAGCAAAACGCTATCAAGAAGATGCTGTGATTGTCAATGCGATTGCCTCGCATCATGGTGATATCTCACCGACTTCTACCATTGCCGTCTTAGTCGCTGTAGCAGATGCCTTTTCAGCGGCACGACCAGGTGCTAGAAGTGAATCCCTTGAGAATTATGTTCGTCGCTTAGAGAACTTAGAAGAAATCGCGACAAGGTTCGATGGCGTAACCCATAGTTTCGCGATCCAAGCAGGTCGAGAAGTTCGAGTGATGGTTAATCCAAAACGTATTTCTGACGAAAAAGCATCTAAATTAGCCAGAGATATCAAGGGACGCATTGAAAATGAAATGACCTATCCAGGTAATATTAAAGTAACGGTAATTCGTGAAACAAGAGCTATTGATGTAGCTAAATAAGACACCAGCCTAGTGGAAAAACTCCATTAGGCTTATTTATTTTCTAAAGATTGTCGATTCTGTAGCTTTCATGGAGAAGTCTAAATTTTTTTCCGCATTTCATGTATAATAGGATGTATTATTGATGAATTTAGGTGACAAAATGCAAGTAAATTTACCTTTAAGTTGGCAAGAGATTTTATTTCAGTATTTTGATACAGAGCAATTTCAAAAAACGTTGAACCAAGTAGAAGATGAATACCGTCACCACACGGTTTATCCGGCAAAGCATGAAATTTTCAATGCACTCAATTTGGTTGAGTATGGCGAAGTGAAAGTCTGTATTTTAGGGCAAGATCCATATCACGGGCCGAATCAAGCGAATGGATTAGCCTTTTCTGTTAATCCCTCTCAAAAAATACCACCCTCATTGCGAAATATTTTCAAAGAATTGGCCACTGATTTAAACATTCCCGTACCATCACATGGGGACCTGACGGCATGGGCAAAGCAGGGCGTCCTTTTGTTAAATACCGTACTAACAGTTAGAGCGGGTCAGGCAAATTCACATCGCCAATTGGGCTGGGAAGCATTTACTGATGAGATTATTAAACAATTAAACAGGCAAGACAAACCGATTGTATTTATATTATGGGGAAAAAATGCTCAATCAAAAAAGATAATGATTGATGAATCAAAACATCGGATTATTGAATCCCCGCACCCGAGCCCATTATCGTCATATCGTGGTTTTTTCGGGTCTAAGCCATTTAGTCAAACAAATCAACAACTTCAAGAATGGGGTATCAAGCCGATTGATTGGCATCTGCCATAATATTAATATCCTAACAGATAATTCAGTGATTGAGAGAAAGGTGAAAAATGAAAGAATTAACAATTGAACACTTATATAAAACGTATGGTACCAAAGACTTAATTAATGATGTTTCATTTTCCATTCAAACAGGAGATCGTATTGGTCTTATCGGGCCTAATGGGACAGGAAAAAGTTCTTTTTTAAAGGTCATTGCAGGTAAAGAAACGTATGATTCAGGTGAAATACGTAAACCTAATAATTATACGATTGCTTACCTTCCGCAACATGTGAAATTAGATCCTGAAAAAACAATTTTGGAGACTGTTTATGACAGTCAAGCACCAATCATTCAGTTAGTTTTAAGCTATGAGCAGACACGTTTAGCACTTGAAGATACGCCTGAAGACCCTCAATTACAAGAAAAATTTTTAAAAATTTCTGAAGAAATGAACCTTCAAAATGGTTGGGATGTTGAAGTACAGGCGAAGACGATTTTAAATAAATTAGGCTTAGATCAATTGAATCAACAAATAAAACATTGTTCAGGTGGGCAACAAAAACGGGTAGGTATCGCACAAGTTTTAATTTTAGATGCAGATTTATTAATTCTTGATGAACCAACGAACCATTTGGATATCGCTTCTATTCAATGGTTGGAGACCTATTTAGCGAATTATAAGGGAGCCTTACTTTTGGTAACCCATGATCGTTATTTTCTAGAACGTTCTGTTAATAAAATTGTTGAATTAAGACAAGGAAGCCTTCGTGAATATGAAGGAAATTATCAAGCTTATTTAGAAAAACGTCACCATGAAGAAGCCGTCGAATCGCGGATGCAGGAAAAGCAAAATCGCTTATTTCAACAAGAATTAGCGTGGATGCGTAAAGGAGCGAAGGCTAGAACAACGAAACAACAAGCCCGTATTGGACGTTTTAACGCGTTAAAAGAAACAATCGAGGGTCGTCCCAGTGAAGCAAATGATTTAGCGATGAATTTTTCTCAACAACGAATTGGTTCCCGTATAGTTGACATGGAAGATGTGACGATTGAGATTGGTGATACTTTAGTTATCAAGAACTTTACTAAATCCTTCGTCAAAGGAGACCGCTTAGGTATTATAGGCGATAATGGTGTAGGGAAATCTACTTTTTTAAACACCATAGCAGGACTACACCATCCACGTGAAGGACTGATTGAAATTGGCCAAACAGTTCGTATGGCATATTATCGTCAAATGGATGAAGAGTTACCCAACGATGTGCGTGTGTTGGCTTATTTAACAGAAATAGCAGATCAATTCAAACAACCAGATGGTACATCTGTTAGTGCAGCCCAAATGTTAGAGCGATTTAATTTTGATCGAGCAGTCCATGGTGTGACAATTGGGACATTATCTGGTGGTGAACGGCGTCGCTTGTATTTATTAAGTTTGTTGGTTCAGGAACCGAATGTGCTCTTATTGGATGAACCGACCAATGATTTGGACATTGAAACCTTAACTGTTTTAGAAGACTATTTGGATAGTTTTAATGGTGTTGTCTTGATTGTTTCTCATGATCGTTATTTCTTAGATAAAACAGTGGATCAATTACTTGATATCCAAGGTAGTGGAAAATATACACTTGTTTATGGTAAATACTCCGATTATTTAGAAGAACAGGATGAGACTGAAAACTACGTCTCACAACATCAACCAACTGTTGAATCGGTAACGAAAGAATCGCCAACGCCTAAAAAAGTCCGTCTCAGTTACCATGAGAAGAAAGAATGGGAAACGATTGAGGATGAGATATTCAATCGAGAAATACGTATTGATGAAATAGAAGAAGAGATGGTCGCTAATAGTTCGGACTCTGTAAAATTGATGGATTTACAAAAAGAACTCGAGACGGTTCGTGGAGAGTTGGACCATTTGTATGAACGATATGATTATTTAAACACGATTGTCAATCAGATTTCAGGAGGAAATGAATGAAACAGTATCAAGAATTATTAGCACGAATCATGAATGAAGGACATAAAAAGGAAGATCGCACCGGAGTTGGAACCTATAGTCTGTTTGGCGCTCAAATGCGTTTTGATTTAGAAGAAGGGTTCCCTATCTTAACGACAAAACGCGTCCCATTCGGCTTGATTAAGAGCGAATTATTATGGTTTTTGCATGGGGATACCAATATTAAATACTTATTAGAGCACAATAATCATATATGGGATGAGTGGGCTTTTGAAAAATGGGTTCAATCAGAAGAATATACGGGACCTGATATGGCTGATTTTGGCTTGAGAGTTTTGGAAGATGAATCATTCAAAGAAATTTATGACCAAGAGATGAAGTCTTTCCAAGAAAAAATACTTTCTGACGATCGTTTTGCTGAAAAATATGGAAATTTAGGACCAGTGTATGGTAAACAATGGCGTGATTTTGGTGGGGTGGATCAAATGAAACAAGTGATTCAATCCATTAAGGAAAATCCCGATTCGCGTCGTCATATGGTTGTTGCTTGGAATCCAACAGAGGTTGATTCGATGGCTTTGCCACCATGTCACACTTTATTTCAATTTTATGTTGCGGATGGAAAGTTAAGTTGTCAACTTTATCAACGAAGTGCCGATTTCTTTTTGGGTGTTCCATTTAATATTGCCTCTTATGCGTTGTTGACCCATTTAATCGCTCGTGAGACAGGCTTAGGAGTAGGGGATTTTGTTCATACTTTTGGCGACTTACATCTGTATCAAAATCATATCGAACAAGCCAATCTATTACTTGAAAGAGAGCCTAAAAAACTTCCAACACTTGATATTCAGTCAAATCGTTCAATATTTGATATTTTACCTGAAGAGATTCAATTAATTGACTATCACCCTCACAAAGGAATTAAAGCACCGATTGCTGTTTAGGAGGATATAATGATTACCTTTATTTATGCACAAGATATGAATGGTGGTATTGGCTATCAGAATAATCTGCCCTGGTATCTACCCAATGATTTAAAACACTTTAAACGTGAAACAATGGGACATACCATTGTTATGGGAAGAAAAACGTTCGAGTCGATGGGTCAACGTCTCCTCCCAGGACGCCGTAGTGTCGTCGTCACACGGCAGTTAAATTATGGTGAGGCGTTTGAAGATTTAACGGTGCTTCATGATGTCCAAGATGTGCTTCAATTAGCACAACAGGAGGATATTTTCATTATTGGTGGTGCGGAACTTTTTAAAGCGGTTTGGCCTTATGTCGATCGTATTATTCGAACTGTTATATTGGAAGATTTTCCTGCGGATATCTATTTACCGGAAATTGATGAAGTAAAATTTACAATCATTGAGAAAAAATATATTGATAAAGATAAAGACAATGCTTATTCCCATGAATATCAATGGTGGATACGTAATGAGGAGGTTCGTGATGATTAATACAGTGGGTTTTATTGGCGTTGGGAATATGGCGCAACAATTAGTGAAAGCAGTACGACATGCCCACCCAACAAAGCAATTATTTTTTAACAGTGCTCACAAAGAAAACATAGCGGGCTTTGCAAAAGAAATGGATGCTGAGATAGTATCCAAAGAGGAATTAGTCACGCAATCTGATATGATATTTATTGGTGTCAAACCGTATCAAATTGCTGATGTTTTTCAGGAAATTGATTTAAGTCCAAGTCAGGATGATATGTTGGACAAAATTTGGATTAGTATGGCGGTCAGTGTGTCATTAGCAGATTTACAATCGATGACTGTTCCAAACGATTTAAAATGGATTCGGATGATGCCCAATTTGCCCGTAGGTTTAGGCAAAGGCACCATTGGCTATATTGGGAATGACAAAATGAATGAAACGGATGAAGAAGCGTTTCTTAAAGTGATGGAAGCAGCAGGCTTAGTCGTGTCTATTTCAGAGGATTTATTTGATATTTATGGTGCCATTGCTGGATCTGGGCCTGCATTTATCTTCCAAATTATAGAAGCGATGAGTGATGCTGGGGTTCGTCACGGATTATCTCGTCAACAAGCCATTGAAATTGCAGCTCAAACGGTATCTGGAGCAGCTGAACTATTATTAGAGTCTGGTGAACATCCAGGTGTCTTGAAAGATCAGGTAACTAGTCCGAATGGGACAACCATTGCCGGTGTTGTGAGTATGGAGGAATCGGGTTTGCGTTGTGCAATGATGAAGGGGATTGAAGCAACTTATCAACGTTCAATTGAATTAGCGAAAGGAGATTAATATGTATCAATTTGATGAAGTGATAGATCGTCGGCAGACGACTAGTTTAAAATGGAATTCGGCTATCTTAGATGAAACATTCAATAATCCTGAAGCACTTCCAATGTGGATAGCGGACATGGACTTTAGAGTAGCCCCTGAAATTACGAATGCTATTATGGAGATTGCTGAACATGGAATTTATGGCTATAGTGATGCTTCTGGTGCTGTAGATAGCTTTGTTCGTTGGGTGAAACAGCGTCATCATTGGACGATTCAATCAGATTGGGTCATTAATACACCTGGTGTTGTGACAGCTTTAGATATTGCGATTCAGACTTTCACACAATCAGGTGATAAAGTTTTAATACAACAACCTGTATATTATCCATTTCGATTGGTCGTCGAGCGAAATGAACGCGAAGTGATTGCGAATGATTTAATTATTCAGGATGATACGATTACGATAGATTTTGATGATTTTGAACTCAAAGCCAGTGATCCTGATACTAAACTTTTTATTCTTTGTTCGCCACACAATCCTTTAGGACATTTATATTCGAAGGAAGATTTGCAGAAGATGTTTGACATTTGCTTTAAGTATAATGTACAAATTGTTGTTGATGAAATCCATGGTGATTTAATTATGCCTGGCGAAACATTCTTTTCTGTCGGGGCATTAGATGAGCAATATTCGACTAATATTATTACCATCCAAGCACCGAGTAAAAGTTTCAATTTAGCTGGATTACAATGGTCAGCGGTCATTATTCCAAATCAAGAATTAAGACTTGCTTATCAAAAGACAGTGAATGCTTTAGACTTAGCTATTCATAATCCTGTAACAATCGCTGGAGTCCAAGCAGCTTATGATCATGGTGCGGAGTGGTTAGACCAGGCCGTTCAATACATTTACCAGAATTACTTATATATGAAAGAACACTTTGCTAAAGAAATTCCAAAGGCAATGGTGTTACCATTACGTGCAACATATTTATTATTTGTCGATTTTTCCTATTTAGGTTTAGATGATGAAGAACTGGATAAACTTTTCACTCAAGAAATTGGCCTTGCTTTGGATAGTGGACATTGGTTTGGTGATGGTGGTAGTGGTTATATGCGCTTTAATTTAGCAACCCCAAGAAGTAATATTGAACAGGCGATGAATCGTCTAGTTGAAGTATTAGGATAAAAAAAGCACTGAAAAATCAGTGCGTATCTTGAATATTATGATTAGACCTGGCATGTGTTATATGTGGAAGTAAATTAATAGCAATCATCGCTGTTATCAACCCAACACAATATCCAGCAATAACATCAGTGAGATAATGGACACCGAGATACATGCGAGAGAAGCCGATTAGTAAAATAATGATGAGAGCACATCCTGAAATAAATGAGCGATATTTATGAAAAGGAAAATAAGTAATCAATAAATATGTACAGAGCATGGTAAAAAGAACAACAGAGGCAGAATGCCCACTTGGAAAAGAGTAGGTTGTTTCTTGAACAAGTCTAAACTCCATAGCGGGTCTAGGTCTTTGCATTAATAGCTTTAATCCGCTATTAAAAATAATCAGTCCGATAAAATGAGTAATCAAAAACCACAAGGTAACTGTCCATTGTTTTGTTTGAAATAAAGTAAACAGACTCATTATAATGATTAACCCAATTAGAGGAATGGCTGAGAAAATTTGAGTTAAGAAAGAGAAAATTGCAGTTAACTGAGGAGTACGGAATTGATAAATGGTCGCTAACACGGTTTTATCAAAAAGATAGACTGTTTCACTAAAAAAGACGACTAATAAAGCTAATAAGATAAGTATAGATGTGAATAAGATAAGCTGAGGTTTGATTTGAGCTTTCATTTTTATCTCCTTATTTGTATTTTTAAAAGTGTATCAAATTCCTTTCAAATTATCCAATTTTATTTCATTTATTGTCGATATAAAAATGCATTTAACAGACAATTAAAGTATAATAAGTAATATTAAAATAGAGAAGTAGGTACAAAATGAATCAAACTTTTTATGAATATATGATGCGTTTTGCGGATAATGGAGGGCGTGAACCCATGACTCGTTTAGCGAATGCAATGCGTAATGACATCGCATTTCCAAAGCAAAGTGATGACTTCAATGAATTAACGTCCCACTTAGAGTCCCATTCAGATTATAGTAAATTACTCGTAGTCTTTGACGAAGCTTGGTCCCAATATCAATCAGAAAAATAAAGGAGAATCATTATGTCAGTACATATAGAAGCGAAACCAGGTGTGGTGGCACCGTTTGTCTTATTCCCAGGAGATCCTTTAAGAGCTAAATTTATTGCGGAAACGTATTTGAAAAATGTCCAACAATATAATACAGTCCGTAACATGTTTGGTTACACAGGAACTTACGAAGGTGTCCCATTATCTGTACAAGGTTCTGGAATGGGAATTCCCTCTGCAATGATTTATGCCGAAGAATTATATCAAGAATATAATGTCGAGGCGATTATTCGTGTGGGTTCAATTGGAGGCATGCAAGAAAATGTTCACGTTCGAGATATTGTATTTGGACAAGGAGCAACAACTGACTCTTCTGTATTAAACAATACATTCAATGGTCAAGTACATTATTCTGCGATTTGTGATTTTGAATTGTTGGATACCGCTTATCATATTGCGGAGGAATTGATTTACAAGGATCATATTCATGTAGGTAATATTTTGTCCAGTGATCGTTTTTATAATGAAGAGTTAGATAAAAAGAAATTAGCAGATTATGGCGTACTAGGTGTGGAGATGGAAGCTGCTGGGCTTTATGCCTGTGCGGCCAAACATCAAAAGAAGGCTCTCGCGATGTGTACGGTGAGTGATCATATTTTAACCGGGGAAGAAACGACTGCTGAAGAAAGAGAAACAACCTTTACACACATGATGGAAATTGCACTTGAAACAGTTAAAAAATTAAGTCACTAATGAGCATTCAGAAAGAAGTGTTTCAATGAAACAAAAATCCAAAAAGTTTATCTTTGGTGGTATTATCGGATTCACTTTGACGCTTTTAATAATCATCGGGGTTAGGCAACCCATTATCGCTCAAGGAAGTTTAGGGTGGTTATTTGGGAATGACACTGAATCACTATCGAACGAAGATATTGAAGCGATTACTCAAGTTTATGAGAGTATTCAGGCATTATATATCGAAGATGTCGATAAGGATGCACTTGTACAAGGTGCGTTAAAAGGAATGGTTCAAGCAACCGAAGATCCTTATTCAGAATTCCTAAATGTTGATCAAGCGGAAGAGATGAATAATGATGTTGAAGGATCCTTTACTGGAATTGGAGTTCAATTTCAAATGACGAATGACCGTCCAACAATCATTGCGCCGATTGAAGGGACACCAGCTAGTGAAGCAGGCTTAATGCCGAATGATATTATCCTTGAAGCAGATGGGCATGAATTGACAGGCTTAGATACCAACGAAATCGTGAAGTATATTCGTGGAGAAGTTGGGACAACGGTCGACCTCGTCATCCAAAGAGGAGATGCGACATTTGATGTCACTATTGAAAGGGCAGAAATTCCCATCATCACCGTAGAAGGCGAAATAGACCCTGAACAATCAGATATCGGTTATGTCAATATCACTCAATTTAATGGAACAACTGCAGAAGAGTTAGAAACAGTGGTAACCGACTTGCGAAATCAAGGAGCCAAGCGTTTTGTTTTTGATTTAAGATATAATCCTGGTGGATTACTTGATCAAGCGTTAACGATTAGTAATATGTTCTTGGAAGATGGACAAAATATCATGCAAATGGAAGAAACTGGTGCTGAGAAAGTGATTTATACAGCAGATGATGCAGAATATGGAAACTTTCAAATTGATGAACCTTATGTGTTTCTAATTAATGTGGGGAGCGCTAGTGCGAGTGAGATTTTAGCAGCTGCCGTTGCTGAAAATAATAATACTCCTTTAATAGGTCAAACTACTTTTGGTAAAGGTTCCGTTCAAACGGTTATTCCACAAGGTGATTATGGAGAACTGAAATTGACGATTGCTAAATGGTTAACTCCAAATGGTCAATGGATTCATGAAGAAGGGGTTGCCGCAACAGAGGAAGTGGATGCGAATCCTTTAGAAGGGGCTATTCTCTTGCAAAGTGATAAAGCGTATCAAATAGGTGACAGCGACCCAGCCGTCTTAACAATTGGAACGGTGCTTGATCTTCTAGATTATGATTTACAGTCCTTAGAATATTATGATGAATCAATGGAAAAAGCTGTGAAAGCATTCCAAGAAGAAAATGAGCTTGAACCAACAGGTATTGTTACTGATGAAACAGCCACCTTAATAAATGAAGAGGCCCGTCGTCTATTAGAGGAAATCGACCCTCAATATGATCATGCCTTTGAAATACTTAATGAAATAACTATTGAGCATCCACAAGCTGCCTAATGAAGCCGAATGGGTGAACTGCAAATTCAGTTTACTCATTCAGCTATTTATTTGTAAAGGAGTGAGAAGATGAGTCAAATACAGTGGTTTCCTGGTCATATGGCAAAAGCTAGACGCGAAGTGACCGAGAAATTACAACTCGTAGATGTTGTAATTGAATTGTTAGATGCCCGAATTCCCATTTCTAGTCAAAATCCTATGATTCATGAAATTACCCAAAATAAACGCAAAATTATTGTTCTAAATAAGGCGGATCTCGCCGATGATCATATCACAAAAGCCTGGATTCATGAATTAAGAACTGAAGAAATTCCCGTCATAGCTGTTGATTCACAGCATCAAAAAGGGATCAAACAATTACAACAACTTATTCGTCAACAAATGAAACCCTATCATGATGCTCAAAAAGCTAAAGGGATTAAACCTCGTGCTACACGGTTAATGATTATAGGCATTCCAAATGTGGGGAAATCGACCTTGATTAATCGTTTCGTAGGAAAAAATCAAACTCAAACTGGAAATAAACCTGGTGTTACCAAACAACAAAGATGGCTGAAGATTGGTAAAGATTTTGAATTATTAGATACCCCAGGAATATTATGGCCTAAATTTGAGGACCCAGATACGGGTAAAAAATTAGCAATCACTGGAGCAATAAAAGATTCGCTGTTACATATGGATGATTTAGCTCTATATCTCATTGATATTTTACGCGAACATTATCCTGAAACATTAATGGAACGATATCGTTTGTCCCATGAACAATTAACAGATGCTTCTTCGGTAGACTTATTATTAGCTATGACCAGAAAGATGAACTTACAAGATAATTATGATGAAGCGAGTGAGCGCTTTATTTTTGATTATCGTCAAAATCGCTTAGGCGAAATCAGTTTAGATCGCCCCTCTGAGGAAAACTCATGATAAAAAGAACAATAAAAGCAATAAAAGAAGACCTTCAAGAGATTGAATCTTTAGAGGATCCCATTTGGCAACGATTATCACAAGATTCACGTAAAGGTGTTCAACAAGCAATCAAGTCGCGAAAACGACAGATCAATGAGCGCATCATCTTAGCTGAAAATCATCATAAAATGCTGCATTACGAAAATGCGTTACATGAACAAGGGTACCAGTGGATTGCCGGATTGGATGAAGTAGGAAGAGGCCCCTTAGCTGGTCCTGTGGTTGCTGCGGCTGTGATTCTACCTACTGATCATGAGTTATTGATGGGTGTGAATGATTCGAAGCAACTATCCTTAAGCCAACGAGAACAGTTTGCTGAGTTGATTAAACAACATGCCTTAGCATATGGTATCGGAGTCGTTGATGCTGTTGATATTGATCACATGAATATTCTACAAGCAACCAAGCAAGCAATGACAAAGGCAATTGATCAGTTGCCAATTACTGCAGATTATTTGCTTCTTGATGCAATGGATATTGATGCATCAATTCCTCAACAATCCATCATCAAAGGAGATCAACGTTCATTGAGTATTGCTGCAGCGAGTATTCTCGCGAAGGTTTATCGAGATCACTTGATGATTGAATATCATCAACAATATCCTGAATATCAATGGGATAGGAATATGGGCTATGGAACGGCTGCTCATCTTCAAGCTTTGGAAGATTATGGAGCAGTTGAAGCCATTCATCGTCAAAGTTTCAAACCTGTTTCAGCAATGAAAAAACGCTTCTAAAATATAACCCTTTTTCAAAATGAGTAGAAAAAGGGTTATTTATTATAGAGGTGATAAAATGAAATTAACAACAAAGGAAGTTCTCATTTGGTTTAAAATATTAGATATTACATATCATGATCAATTAAATCTGTTTAAAATGATGATTCAATCTGACCAATTCCATTCTGGGTGGTCACTTAATGACCTTCAGCGACTTATTCAATGCCATCCATTAAAAAACATTAATCAAAAGCGCTTTAATACCTCCATCGACAATGATAAATATCACGGCATCCAAGAACTTGCCCAACGATCATTGATGATAGGAGAAGGAGATTATCCGCTGAATTGGTTACATTTACCACAACCCCCCTTATTAATCTTCTATCACGGTGACCTTTCAATATTAAAAATGCCTTTAATATCCATGATTGGAACGCGAAATATATCTGCTTATGGCAAAGAAATGACCTATGAATTAGCGAAAGCATTTAGTGATAATAAAATTGGAATTGTTTCCGGATTAGCTTTAGGGGTCGATCAAATAGCACATGAAACAGCACTTCAAAATGATGGCCGGACGATTGCTATTATTCCAAATGGATTTCATCATTCTTATCCAAAGAAAAATGCCTCTCTTCAGAAAAAAATGATGAAAGACCAACTTGTATTATCTGAATATTTGCCAACTCAAAATGTAAGAAAACATCAATTCATTATGAGAAATCGTTTAGTTGCGGGACTAACTCCAGTTACATTGGTTATCGAAGCAGCACAAAAAAGTGGAAGTTTAATTACAGCAAATTATGCCATTCAATTTAATCGAGAGTTATTTGTTTTACCAGGACAGATAAATCATCCTCAAGCAAAAGGTTGTAATCAGTTAATTTATCATGGTGCTACACCGATTATATCAATTGAACAAACAATGATCGATGTGGCTGAAATTCTAACAAAGCGCTCGTCTTTTTAATGGAGTATTCTATCCAATGAAAAAATTTTTCAGTTGACAATAAAGTTTTTTCATCGTATCTTGTGAAGGAACACATTTGAGAACGTTAATTTAAATGAGAAAATTTGAAAAGGAGTGGGGATGTTTGACTTTTAAAAATTTAGTCATTGTCGAATCACCTACTAAAGCAAAAACAATTGATAAATACTTAGGTAGAAATTATAAAGTTGTAGCGAGTAAGGGACATTTACGGGACCTACCAAAGAGTCGGATGGGCGTAGATATTGAAAATGATTTTGAACCGGATTATATTACAATTCGGGGACGAGGCGATACAGTAAAAGAATTACGTCGTCTAGCCAAAAAGGCTGAAAATGTATATTTAGCAGCTGACCCGGATAGAGAAGGGGAAGCGATTGCTTATCATATCGGCCATTTATTGAAATTAGATGAAGATTTAGAAAATCGTGTCGTCTTTAATGAAATCACCAAAGATGCTGTAAAAGAAGCATTCAAACATCCACGAAAAATTGATCATGATTTAGTGGACGCACAACAAGCTCGCCGAATATTAGACCGTGTGGTGGGATATTCTATCTCACCGTTATTATGGAAGAAAATAAAGTCTGGTCTTTCTGCTGGACGTGTTCAATCAACAGCATTAAAGATTATTATTGATCGAGAAAATGAAATTCGCAATTTTAAACCAGAAGAATATTGGACGATTCCCACTAAATTTAAAAAAGGACGTTCAAAATTTGATGCTAGTTTCTATGGCGTGAATGGAAAGAAAAAAGCTTTAAAGTCCGAAGCGGACGTTAAAGAAATAATGGAACAATTAGATCTTGAACAGCCTTTTGACGTAGCTAAAGTGACACATAGTGAAAGACGTCGCAATCCCAATGCTCCGTTCACTACTTCTACATTACAACAAGAATCAGCGAATCGTTTGAATTTCAGAACTGGGAAAACGATGATGATTGCCCAACAATTATATGAAGGGGTTTCCGTGAAAGGGCTCGGCACTATCGGACTTATTACGTATATGCGTACGGATTCAACACGTATTTCGCAGTCTGCTCGCAATACAGCTGTGAATCTAATTACGTCGGAATATGGTAAAGAGTATGTTGGTAAAGGAACGAAAACAACCAGTAATTCAAATGCTCAGGATGCTCATGAGGCCGTCAGACCTTCGAATCCAGAATTAAAACCAGATGATATTAAAGAATCGCTGAGTCGCGATCAATTTCGTCTGTATTCATTAATTTGGGGACGTTTTATGGCAAGCCAAATGGCACCTGCCGTTTATGACACACAAAAAGTAGATATTACACAAAATGATGTCTTATTTAGAGCGAATGGTTCTATTATAAAATTTGAAGGTTTCTTAAAAGTATACCCACACGCAAAATCTAAGGATAATATCCTACCAGAAATGGTTCAAGGAGACACAGTTAAAGTTGATAAAATGGAATCAGAACAACATTTTACTCAACCTCCGGCAAGATATAATGAAGCGAGTTTAGTTAAAACATTGGAGGAGCTAGGAATTGGGAGACCTTCTACTTATGCACCCACACTCGAAACACTTAGAAAGCGTTATTATGTTAAAATGGTTGCCAAACGATTTGAACCGACGGAATTGGGAGAGATTGTTAATAATGTCATGATCGAATTCTTCCCAGAAATCGTCAATGCGGACTTCACAGCATCCATGGAAGGTAATTTGGATGAGATAGAAGAAGGCAAATTGGAGTGGGTTAATGTTTTAAATGATTTCTATCAGTCTTTTGAACCAGAATTAAAGCATGCAGAAGAAGAAATGGAAGAAATTGAAATCAAAGACGAACCTGCTGGCTTTGACTGTCCTGAATGTGGCAATGCAATGGTGATAAAAATTGGTCGCTATGGAAAGTTTTATGCTTGTAGTAACTTCCCGGATTGCCGTCATACGGAAGCCATCGTTAAGAAAATAGGCGTTACCTGTCCTACTTGTAAAAAAGGGGATGTTATCGAGAGAAAATCCAAGAAAAATCGTATTTTCTATGGTTGTAATCGATATCCTGACTGTGACTTTGTTTCATGGGACAAACCGATTGCTCGTAATTGTCCCAAATGTGATCACTATTTAACTGAAAAGGTCACACGCAAAGGCTCTCAAGTTAAATGTAGTAACTGTGATTATAAAGAGGATTTAGTTTAATCGTAAACTCATACCTAGGTCTTATGACGCTAGGTATTTTGAGTTATAATAGAATAGATACGATTTGGTAAGGAGGAATAATATGCAGAGTGAAATTGATCGCTTTCTTAAATATTTGGCTAATGAACGGCTTTATGCAAGTAAAACCATTGAAGCCTACTCTCATGATTTACATCAGTTTCAACAATTTATGGAATCCTCCGGAGATTGTATATTGACACAGATTGAGTATACGGATATTCGTTTATTTATCGCCTATTTGAATGAATTAGGAAATTCTCGAACAACCATTGCGCGAAAATTATCAAGTTTACGTTCTTTTTTCAAATATGCGATGAAACAACATTGGATTGAATCCGATCCAACCACGTTGGTTCAGTATCAAGCTAAAAAGCAACATTTACCTGACTTTTTCTATGAGGATGAGATGTTAGCTATCTTAGAGGCTGCGAAATCGTCAAATTCTGATATGCATCTGAGAGATTATGCCATTTTAGAGACATTTTATGCTACTGGGATGCGGGTGAGTGAACTAACTCAGTTAACTTTTAATCAAATTGAACCAGGTATCCAAATTGTCAAAGTTCTTGGTAAAGGTAATAAGGAACGCATTGTTCCTATTGGAGATCAAGCTTTTCAAGCAATTGTTGATTACCGGGAACAATTAAGACCTCAACTTGCAAACGACGCTTCTGGAGATTTTGTCTTCTTGTCTGATAAAGGTAAGCCGATGACGACACCGCAGGTCCATGTTATCTTAAATAATATCATTGAGGAAGGTGCGTTAAATTTAACCATTCATCCTCATAAATTAAGACATACATTCGCAACTCATTTATTGAATAATGGAGCGGATTTGAGAAGTGTTCAGGAATTATTAGGACATGAAGATTTAAGCTCGACGCAAATTTATACACATGTCACAAGAGATAAATTAAGAGAGCAATATATGAATGTTTTTCCGCGTGCTCACAGAAAACATAAAGGAGAATAATATGACAACTATTTGTGCAGTAAAAAAAGATAATGAACTCGCTATGGCCGGCGATGGTCAAGTGACAATGGGCGAATCAACCATTATGAAAGGTGGCGCAAAGAAATTACGCCGTATTTATGATGATAAAGTAGTTATCGGATTCGCAGGTGGTGTTGCAGATGCCATTACATTATCAGAAATGTTTGAAGAAAAATTACGCCAACATTCTGGCCAATTAAGTCGTGCGGCAGTAGAAGTAGCCAAACAGTGGCGCACAGACCGTACACTTCAAAAGTTAGAAGCCTTATTAATCGTTATGAATGAGGAGGATTTATTATTAGTAAGTGGAACTGGAGAAGTTATTTCTCCCGATGATGGTATTCTCACCATCGGTTCAGGCGGTAATTACGCGTTAGCAGCTGCTCGAGGCATGGTAAGACATAGTGACTTATCTGCAGAATCAATCGCTCGAAAAGCATTGGAAATTGCTGGTGAAATAGATATTTATACGAATGACCAAATTACAATCGAAACGATGACAAAACAATAGGAGGCCCATATGAATCAAACATTAACTCCCCGTGAAATTGTTCATGAATTAGATCAGTACATTATTGGACAATCAAAAGCTAAAAGATCTGTTGCTATTGCATTACAGAATCGTATTCGTCGTCTAAAACTAGACCCAGGGATGCAAAAAGAAGTAAAACCTAAAAATTTATTGATGATTGGTCCTACTGGTGTCGGTAAAACAGAAATAGCTCGTCGTCTCGCCGACTTAGCGAATGCACCCTTTATAAAGGTCGAAGCGACAAAATATACCGAAGTCGGCTATGTTGGTCGAGATGTAGAGTCTATGGTGCGTGATTTAGTTGAAAATGCGATTCGGATTGTCAAAAAAGAAAAACACGAAGAGGTCTATGACGAAGCGAAAGAAAATGCCATTGTCCGCTTAGCAAAAGTCATTAAACCTGGTGAAAAGAAAAAGACCTCAAATACAAATAACAATGCTTCTACGCCGTCTGGATTTGATTTTGCTTCAATGATGGCACAATTCACGAACCAATTTGAAGAAGAAGAAGAAGTTGAAACAGAAGAAGTTGCAAGAACACGTCGTGCTATTCGCGAACAAATTCGCAATGGTCAATTAGATGATCATGAAGTCACGATTCAATTGGAAGAAAAGAAATTATCATTAAATAATACCAATCCTGCGATGGAACAAATGATGGATATTCAAGATTCCTTGTCTGCCATGCAGCCTAAGAAGAAGATTGAGCGCACGGTAACGGTCAAAGAAGCCCTCGAATTACTCATTGAAGAAGAATCTGATAAATTAGTAAATATGGAAGACATTCAACAAAAAGCACTTCAATTGGCAGAAGAAAGAGGAATCATATTTATCGATGAGATGGATAAAATAGCTATTTCTTCTGGATCAAATAATAATGGACAAGTGAGCCGCCAAGGAGTTCAAAGAGACATTCTTCCGATTGTTGAGGGATCTCAGATTCAAACTAAATATGGCATTATCAATACGGATTATATTCTGTTTATTGGATCAGGTGCTTTCCATGAAGCGAAACCTTCAGATCTCATTCCTGAATTACAAGGTCGTTTCCCTATTCGTGTCCATTTGGATGATTTGACCAAAGAAGACTTTGAGAAAATATTAGTAGAACCTAAAAATTCTCTCACTAAACAATATATGGCACTCCTTGAAACCGACGGGGTGACCATTGAGTTTACGGATGATGCGATTACCGCAATGGCAGCATATAGTGAGCAATTAAATGACACGACAGATAATATTGGCGCTCGTCGTCTACACACAATCTTAGAAACAGTATTAGATGAATTGTTGTTTGAAGCTACGGATATGCAAATGGGACATATCGTCATCAATGAAAAATATGTGGCCGATCGTTTAGAAGACATTGTCGAAGATCGTAATCTCAGCCACTATATACTCTAACATTATTTTAAATGAAAATTTAGTGAAGCATTAGCTCATTAAATTTTCATTTTTTTATATTTTCCGTGCTTAATCATAGGAAATTGAGTATAATAATATAATGATGAGGAGGTAGGTATGATGATAACATTAAAAAACGAGGCATTGATTGTTGAAATCTCTGATAAAGGAGCTGAAATGACTTCTATTAGAGATGCTAAGACAGGCTATGAATATTTATGGCAAGGTGATCCGGACTATTGGGCGAGACAATCACCTGTCTTATTTCCCAATGTTGGCAAACTAAAAAACAATCAATATACATTTCAAGGTCAATCTTATGAGATAGGACAGCATGGATTTGCTCGAGATATGACCTTCACGCTTCAGATGGAAACATCAAATTCTGCGACCTTCAATCTAAAAAGTTCACCAGAAACATTGGAAGTCTATCCATTTGAATTTAGTTTTCAAATAACATATATCTTAGATGAAAATCAAATAACAATCAGTTATGAAATTTTAAATCCAAGTAATCAAGTGATTTATTATAGTGTTGGGGCTCATCCAGCATTCAACGTCCACCAAAAACGTGATCAGTCCAGTCAATTGGACTTTAATCAAGTGAAACTATCATTTGATCCTGCAAGTCATTATTTGCGAATTCCATTAACTAAAAAGGGTTTGATTGATAAAGCCAATGCGAAATACGAACCCATAGATGAACGTGTCCTAAGTCATAAAGACTTTAAAAAAGATGCCCTCATTTATCAAATAGGCAATCAAACACAAGTCAGCTTAATCGATGAAATCCAAGAAGTGGAATTCAAGATTCGATCTAATCGGATGCCTTTTGTTGGTATTTGGTCCCCTTATCCAAAACGGGCAGGATTTATTTGTATCGAACCTTGGGCTGGCATTGCTGATGATGTGTCTCATAATGGGGACTTTACTGAAAAATACGGCAGTCAATCCTTGGAACCACATGAAATTAGAACCCATGACTTTACAATTGATATTATTAAGCTAGATATCTAAAGTTATCTATTTGGATATTTATAAAGATATGAAAAAAAAAGAACGAAGGATTCTCAAAATTCTTCGTTCTTTAAATTGAATAGATAAAATGTTTCATTGATCACTTCAATTTTTATTTTATTTCGTTCGTTTAGACGCTTTATGCTTATTTAGGCCCCAATTAATATGACTTTCCTGGCCATTAAGAATGCGTGTAATATTTTGACGATGTCGATAAACTAACCATAAATAGATGAGCATAAAACCAACTTGATAAGGCCATTCACTCGCAATGAAAATATTGATTAAAGCTGTGATACCATAACTAAAAATGGCCGCAAAACTAACCATACTCGTGAAAAACATAAGTGCAAATAGGATGATTACATCCAGTATTCCCACCCAAAAATGATATCCTAACAACACACCAATTGAAGTGGCAACAATTTTTCCACCTCTAAAATCTGCAAAAATAGGAAAAGAATGTCCTATAATTGTCGCAATACCAACGAACATCACAGTGATAGGGTTATCGGATAAATAATGCATTGCAAGAGCCATGGGTATCCATCCTTTTAAGACGTCAATAGCAGTGACAAAGACAGCTGCTTTGAAACCATAATTTCTACCGATATTGGTGGCACCGCTATTACCACTTCCCAAATCTCTCACATCTTCTTTATGGACGATTCGTGAATACCAGACACCAGTTGGAATACTTCCAACTAAATAAGCCAATAAAATCCATATAAAGTTCATCTCTTTTCTTGTATCCCTTCATAATTGTTAGTTTTATTTTATCATATAATGTTTGCTAAGGTATGCTTTTCTATTCTTTATTCATATTGCGCAACAAAAAAGCGCCTAAGGCGAACAAATATTCGTATTTTTTTAGATATACTTGTTCAACATCAACATAATTTGGTATCATATGAGAGTTGAAACAAATATTCGAGGTGAAAACATGACATCTAACGATGCGTTAACAAATTATAATGATGATTCGATACAAATACTTGAAGGTCTAGATGCAGTAAGAAAGAGACCAGGTATGTATATCGGTTCAACTGATCAAAAAGGGCTTCATCATTTGGTATATGAAATAGTCGATAATTCAGTAGATGAAGCTTTGTCAGATTTTGCAGATCATATCACTGTTGATTTAAATAAAGATGGCAGTATTGAAATAGCTGATAATGGTCGGGGAATGCCAATTGGTAAGCATGAAAGTGGTAAACCAACTATTGAAATTATCTTTACAGTGCTCCATGCCGGAGGAAAGTTTGGTCAAGGAGGCTATAAATCTGCGGGCGGTCTTCATGGGGTCGGTGCGAGTGTGGTTAATGCCTTATCCAGTTGGCTCGAAGTAGAAGTTAAACGTGATGGGTACTCTTACGCTATGCGTTTTGAAGAGGGCGGCCATCCGGTCACGCCACTTAAAAAGCAAAAGAATAATAACAAAGCGCTCCATGGAACCACTGTTCGTTTTATGCCAGATAAAGAAATATTTGGCAATGCGACTGTTTCTTTTGAGACCATTTCTGAACGATTGCGTGAATCCGCATTCCTTTTAAAAGGATTAACAATTCAAATTGAAGATCATCGTAGCGGGCAGTCAGAATCATTTCATTATGAAGATGGATTGAAGGACTTTATAGAATATTTAAATGAAGAAAAGTCTACCTTAGGAGAGATTATTTCAATTTCCGGTGGCAGTGAAGACTTTGAAATTGATTTTGCGATGCAATATAATGATGGCTATTCTGAAACTATTCTCTCTTTTGCTAATAATGTGCGAACACCAGGCGGTGGTACTCATGAAACAGGAATGAAGACTGGACTAACTAAGGCCTTTAATGACTATGCTCGTCGATTCAATCTAATTAAAGAAAAAGAGAAGAACTTAGAAGGTAGCGATATTCGAGAGGGTGTATCTGCTGTTATATCTGTTCGAATTCCAGAACAATATTTACAATTTGAAGGACAGACCAAAGATAAGTTGGGAACGCCTAAAGCACGAGGACTGGTAGATAATTTTGTGAATGAGCAAATCACCATTTATCTTAATGAAAATGGCAACTTCGCACAAAATATTATTCGTAAAGCGATTAAAGCGCGTGAATCTAGAGAAGCCGCCCGAAAAGCACGTGACGCTTCTAGATCAGGGGCTAAAAAATCACAGCAAGAAAAATTAATCTCAGGTAAACTCACCAAAGCCCAGTCTAAAGATACTTCTAAAAATGAATTATATCTCGTTGAGGGGGATTCAGCTGGAGGGTCTGCAAAATTAGGCCGTGATCGTCGTTACCAAGCGATTCTGCCGTTAAGAGGAAAAGTCATCAATACAGAAAAAGCGTCGATGGCGGATATTATGAAAAATGAAGAAATTAATACTATGATCTATACAATTGGCGCAGGAGTGGGACCTGAATTTAAATTAGAAGATGTAAATTATGACAAAGTCGTTATTATGACGGATGCGGATACTGATGGTGCTCATATTCAAGTTTTATTATTAACCTTCTTTTATCGTTATATGAAACCTTTATTAGAAGCAGGGAAGGTTTATTTGGCAATGCCGCCTCTTTATAAAGTGTCCAAGGGAAAAGGTAAATCTGAAAAAATTGCTTATGCTTGGACGAATGAAGAATTGGACAAAATTACTAAAGATATGGGTAAAGGTTACATTCTTCAACGCTATAAAGGTTTAGGTGAGATGAATGCAGATCAGTTATGGGATACGACGATGAATCCTGAAACACGCTTGCTTATTCGTGTGACGATTGATGACACAGCACGGTCTGAGAGACGTTTGACTACTTTAATGGGATCAAAAGTAGAGCCACGAAGAAAATGGATTGAAGAAAATGTTCAATTTACATTAGATGAGGAAGATACACTCCTTGCGGAAAATGAACAACAGTCTGCTAACATCGAACGAGAAGTCGAAGATAAATTAGCTGACCAAGCTGATGATATCCATACCGAAAATGAAACCATTTCATTATTTGATGACGAGGAGGATTATTAATGCCTTTACAACATGAAAATATTGAAGAGCTGAGCTTTTCGAATGTGATAGGAGACCGATTTGGAAGATATTCAAAATATATTATCCAAGACCGAGCTTTACCGGATATACGTGACGGTTTGAAGCCTGTTCAACGTCGCATACTATTTGCAATGTATCAAGACCGAAATACCGCGGAGAATCCTTATCGTAAATCAGCCAAGACCGTCGGGAATGTTATCGGTAATTATCATCCGCATGGAGATTCTTCCGTATATGAAGCGATGGTCAGAATGAGTCAAGAATGGAAGAATCGCGAACCTTTAATTGATATGCATGGAAATAATGGTTCAATGGACGGAGATCCAGCCGCTGCAATGCGTTACACAGAAGCCCGTTTATCGAAAATAGCGATGGAATTACTGTCCAATATTCATGAAGAAACGGTTGACTTTGCTTTAAACTTTGACGACTCATTAGAAGAACCTGAAGTATTGCCTGCAAGTTTTCCAAATCTTCTTGTCAATGGGGCAACAGGTATCTCTGCTGGCTATGCGACGGATACACCACCGCATAATTTAGCAGAAGTCATTGATGCTTTAGCCTATATGCTGACACACAAATCATATTCTTTAGAAAAAATCATGAACTATATTAAAGGACCCGATTTCCCGACGGGAGCAATTATTCAAGGTGCCAATCAATTGGAAGAGGCATACAAAACTGGGCGAGGACGCGTTGTTATGCGTGCCAAAACTGAGATTGAACCCCTGAAAGGTGGAAAATCTCAAATTGTTGCCACAGAATTACCTTATGACATAAATAAAACAAAATTAATTCAAAAATTAGATGATATTCGATTATCCAAGAAAATCGATGGTATTGTGGAAATTCGTGATGAGTCTGACCGCAATGGGGTGCGATTAGTCATAGAATTGCGTCGTGAGGTTGATCCAGATCCTATTTTAAATTATTTGTTAAAGAATACCGATTTACAAATGAATTATAACTTTAATATGGTTGCGATTCATAATCGAACACCCCAACAAGTGGGACTCATTGAAATGTTAGAAGCTTATATTTCTCATCAACAAGAAATTATTACACGCCGAACACAATATAATTTAAAAGCGGATCAAAGTCGCTTACATATCGTTGATGGTTTGATGCATATGGTTTCAATCTTGGACGATGTCATTCATACGATTCGTCAATCGGATAGTAAAAAGGATGCCAAAAATAACCTCGTAGAGCGATTTGAGTTTTCTTTGGATCAAGCAGAAGCCATTGTCAATCTACAACTTTATCGCTTAACAAATACAGATATCACGGCATTACAGAATGAACGACTAGAATTAAATGAAGCGATTCAACGATATCAAAGTATTTTAAATGACGATACAATCTTAAATAAAGTACTTGTGAATGAATTAAAAGCCATTAAAAAGAAATATGGTAATCCTAGAAGAACGGTCATTGAAGCAGAGATTGAAGAGATTGAAGTAAAACGGACTTTACTCGTTGCAGAAGAACAAGTCATGGTTGTTGTGACACGTGAAGGGTATTTCAAACGCACCAGCATGCGTTCCTATCAATCATCACAAATTGATGATATGGAACACCGTGAATTAGACTATCCATTATTTATTAAAAAAATGAGCACTTATGAAGCCATTGTAGCCTTTACAAATATGGGGAATTATTTATTTATTCCAGTGAATGAATTACCTGAAATTCGTTGGAAAGATATGGGGATTCATTTTTCACAACAATTCAAACTCCAAGAAAATGAAGAAATAATTTTTGTAACTCAAGCCAGCGATCGATTAGACGATGTTGAACAGTCGATTGAAGACCATGAATTAGTCTTCGCGACTCAAGAGGGTATGATTAAACGCGTTAAACTATCAGAATTTGAAACGTTTAGAAGCTATAAATCGCGTAGTCAAACCGCGATGAAACTGAAGACAGATACAGATCAGGTGATAGCAATCTCTGAAATTGATTCCCTTCGTGAGTCATTGGAAGTCATCTTAATAACACATCAATCATATAGTTTACGCTACTCATTAGCGGATGTTTCACAATACGGACCAAAAGCGCAAGGAGTCATTGCCATTAATCTGAAGAAAGATGATCATGTCGCTGGTATGATTGTTTCAGATAATGAGGTACATTACCCGCAAGCGATGTTGTTAACTCAACACGGAAATCTTAAACGCTTCAATGTTAATATTATTCCTGAAGCAAATCGTGGCAATCGAGGTGTGCTACTCCTTAAGGATCGCAAAAAAGATCCACATCGTGTCATTGATTTGATTGCATTAAATCAAGGAACGGTTCCTATTATCGTTAAAGGAGACACTGGTGTAGATAGTGAATTGATGTCAGTGGATATTCCATTAACAGAACGATTAAATAATGGATCGACAGTTCCAGATTTAGAAAAACTAGGGCAAGTTTTCGCTTTAAATATAAATCAGTTAAAATTATTTCAAACAAATGATGACTCTATGATAGAATAGTCATAGTGTTTATTATAGGGAGGTAAATCATGAGTAAATATTTAGTTTTTGGTCATCAGAATCCTGATACTGATGCCATTGGATCAGCGATAGCTTTTAGTTATTATCTTGAACGTAAAGGGGAAGAGGCGGAACCAGTCGCTTTAGGTGAACCTAACGCAGAGACTCAGCATGCCTTAGATCACTTCTCGTTGGAAGCTCCCCGTGTTGTTGAGCAAGTAGCGAATGAAGTGGATCGCGTTGCGTTAGTTGATCACAATGAACCCCAACAGTCAGTTGCAGATGTTGATAAGGTTCAAGTTGATTATGTTGTTGACCATCACCGCATTCATGGATTTAATACTGCAAATCCATTGTTTTATCGTGCGGAACCAATTGGTTCAACATGTAGCGTTATCTATAAATTATTCACTGAACAAGATATTGATATTCCGCGTGCAATCGCCGGTGTAATGTTATCAGCAATTATTTCTGATACTTTATTACTAATGTCACCAACTTGTACAGATGAGGACCGAGAAATTGCGGAACAATTAGCGAAAATCGCTCAAGTTGATTTAAATGAATATGGCCGTCAATTACTTCAAGCGGGTGCCGATATCTCTGATCAATCAGATTTTGAATTAGTAAATTCAGATGCTAAATCATTTGAGTTAAATGGTCATAATGTTCGCATTGGACAAGTCAATGTCATTGGCTTTGATCAAATTGCTGAACGTAAAGAAGGCATTTTAAATGCGATGAATCATGAGATGGAAGAAGAAGACTTTAATCTATTCTTATTAGTCATTACTGATATTTTAGAAAATACGTCAATGGGTTGGGTCGCAGGTGAAAATCCTGTTATGGTCGAACAAGCATTTGCTGGGACGGTAAAAAATAACCAGATTGAACTCCCTGGTATTGTTTCACGGAAGAAACAGGTTGTTCCACCGTTAACAGATGCATATAATCAATTATAAAAAAATCTCTAGAAAAGATTATCTTTTCTAGAGATTTTTTTATGCTTTTAACTGATGAATATCAGCTTCTTTTGGTGTCACAAAGAGCGTTTCTTGTCCTTCATAAATAACAAAACCTGGTTTTGCACCATTTGGTTTGCGTAGGTGTTTTATTTGGACTGTATCAACTGGCACATTGGCTGAATCTCTTGACTTTGAGAAATAAGCCGCTAATTCTGCCGCCTCCGACATGGTCTTATCATCGGGTTTATCTGACATCACCACAACATGTGATCCTGGGATGTCTTTCGCATGAAACCACCAATGATTTTTGCTTGCTTTTTTCATTGTCAATTCATCATTTTGTTTGTTATTTCGTCCAACATAAATAGGAATGCCGCTTGATGATTTGAATTGACGAGGTTTGGATTTGGTTTGTTGACGTTTCTTTTGATTTTTTTTCTTTTTGAAAAAGTATCCTTGATCTTCTAATTCGTGACGTAAGTCAATTAAGTCCTCAATATCTGCATGTTGAACTTGGATTAAAACGGATTCTAAATAATCAATTTCTTCTTTTGTGATTTTTTCTTGGTGTTTAATATATTTCAATGAATCACGATATTTTGTATATTTTTTATAATACTTCTGACTATTTTCAATCGGTGTTAAACGTGGATCTAAGGTCACTTCGATTGGGTTATTATCATCATAATAATTTTCTAAAGTGGCCTGTTTATCTCCTTTAGATAATTGGTAAACATAAGCATTGATTAATTCACCTTTAAGACGATATTCCTCTGCTGATGAAGCGACTTGTTTATCTTTAGCAAGATTTTTTAATTTTTTATGATTTTTATCAATAATATGCTCTAAACGTTGGATTAAATCTCCCGAAACTTGTTTTACGCGGTCATAACGAACGCGTTGAGCATAGTACTCATCTAATAATTGTGATAATTGTTCATATTTCCTTTGTTCTCCTTGCCAAATAGGTAAGAACATATAATAATAAGCCATTTGCTTATCATCTTGACTTGATTGAGGGACCGGATGATAACAGCCATCCATTAATTGCCGTAAGGCATTATAAGCAGTCTGATTTTCTTGTGTCATCCAGTATGCTAAACTGTTTGCTGCTTCACGACCCACTCCTTGAATGATTTGGCTGGCTTTTCCTTGACGAATCAACTCAGTGTTGTCTTTGGCAAAAGTCATTAAATTTATTTGTTCCAATTGAAATGGATTTATTTGTTCTTCACTTTGTGGAGGAAGTTGATAATTCGCACCCGGCAATAATAAACGATAACTATTTTGATAAGCCGGGACATGTTTAATACAGTCTATAATTTTGTTCTCTTCTTGAGGGGCAACCAAAACAATATTACTATGACGGCCCATTAATTCAAAATAGAGATGGTATTGATGTGTGTCTCCAAATTCATCGCGTCCACTTGTAGTAAATCGAACGATCCGATCATTTTCAATTTGCTCAATCGCTTGTAATTCTGCTCCTTCTAGATGTTTACGCAACAACATCGCAAATAGGGGAGCTTGTTTGGGATTATTTGGTCTTTCTTCTGTCAAATGCATCCGGTAATAAACGGGGTGGATTGACGCATGGAGTCGGTAGTTCTTTCTCTGATTACGAATAATCATTTGTATCTCTTGCTCGTAAGGTTGATATATTTTAGAGATACGACCGCCGACGAGTATCTCTTTAAGTTCTTCAATCATTGCGCGTGTAAAAAAGCCATCAAAAGCCATTACATCGCCTCCTAATATAATATTTACTTGTTCGATTATAACATATCCATAGAGTGAAGCTAAAAGAGGTTGATTGAAGTGCTAAATTTTAATATTTTACGCTTCAGCTTACTTGTTTTTTACTGTATTTTTAATATTCTAAATTCTTTAGTAAACACACATATATTAAAGAATTTTACATTAAATATTTTCCGGTTTATAAAATTCTGCAGTAAAAATACCTGCTGAACGTAAAGTGGATTGCCAAGATTTAGTTTGTTCTAAAATCGGAATCTTAACTCGCCATTCTTTGAGATGATTCATAGGAAAGATTGAAATACCTTCCAATTGATGGCTATGTATAGCTGCTTTTAAACTTAAAAAATGTCGAGGCAAATCATTCGGAGAAGATAAAATGAGTATGTTTTGAAACTTTTCATGTGCAATAACTTCTACAACCGCTAATGTCTCGCTCACGACATCTAAACCGGTTAAATCTAATAAAATGCGTTGAACTTGTACACCATGATCAATCAACCAATTATGAAGTACTTCACCCTCAAAATATTGATTATGTACCGCACCACTTAAAGTGATGATGTCAGCGTTAGAATAACAATTCGCAGCTTGTAATGCTTTCATCATTCTGGAATCTAATTCTTTCGATAGCGTTCTATCATGATTTATTTGTTTGCCATATAAAATGATTAAATCGATATCGGTTTCTTTTGGGAAATCGATTGGAAAATCAGTCTTTTTAAAGTACATCTGATTAAAATTCAAATATTAAGTTAATTTTCTAGCTAAATGTGGATAATGATATTTTAGTAAATTCATACGTTCTATATATTGTTTTTTCTTAATTAAAATAAAAGCACAGGCACAACTAATTAATAACGCTTCAGGATCTAAGGACTCTATTTTCAAAAGATGGTCGTATTGTTCCCACGCAGATAAATAAGAAAAATATGTAAAAAAGAATTCACCACGGAATCTAATCACATCTAGATTATTAGGATTTTCGATAGCTAAACACTCAAGGTATTGATTAACTTTCTCATAATTTTGAATTCTTCAGTTACTGATGATGGAATCAAATAACGGATTAGTTTCAAAACGTAGACCTATTTGTTCTTTAAAAAACTGACTGTTCTGAGTCCTATTTTTATTAAAAAGTTTTACTTTCGATTGGGTATTAAGAAGTTTCATCGAAAATGCTCCTCTCATTAATTTCACTTCTAGTATAGCAAAGTTTTTATAATATACGTATTAATTAATTATTTAGAAATGGAACCATTTACATAAAATTTACAATTGATATCTTCATTTTTGCACTATTTTAATAGTAGTCCCTTGCTTTAGTCGTTAATATTAAGATAAGAAGAATAAATGAAGGTCTGATTATGAAAAAGTTAAAGTGGTTGTTGTCAGTTGTTGTTTTGATTTTTGTTGGAGCGATTCTAACGGGTAATAGCGTACAAGCGAATGATAAAGAATTGTTAATTTATTCTAATTCTTTATCTGAAGGTCGTTCTGACTGGCTAGCTGAAAAGGCTGCTGAGCAAGGTTTTTCATTAACATTTGTAGATGCTGGTGGAGGAGATGTTTATAATCGATTGTTAGCTGAAGCAGCATCGCCTCAAGCAGATATTGTCTTTGGACTTGATGAAGCGATGTTTTTAGGTTTAGCAAATGAAGATTTGTTAACTGAATATGAGCCACAATGGAGTACAGAATTACCAGAGAATACCAATATTGGTTCAGGTTTATTCCATCCGTTAGTAGAACAAAGAATATTCATGATCTATAATCCTGAATTTGTTGAAGAAGCAGATGTGCCACAAAATTGGCAAGAACTTTCTGACAATGGAAAACATGAATACCGTGTTCCTACGGATTTAGGTGGAGGGACAAATCAAAAAGCTGTGTTATCGATTTTACTCCAATATATCGATGAATCCGGTGATCTTGGAATAGCTCAAGAGGGTTGGGATCAAGTCGAAGCGTATCTACATAATGGATACATGACTCCAGAATCAGAAGACTATCATATTAATTTTGCTGAAGGAAAAGTCCCCCTCAGTTTCTTCTACTCAAGTGGTATTCCAGCGGCTGAAGAAGAGTATGGATATACAGCTGAATCAATTAATCCTGAACAAGGTGTCATTACCATGCGTGAACAGATTGGTATTGTGAACAAAGGAGACGACCAAGATTATACTACGGCACAACAATTTCTTGATTGGTTTGGAAGTGCAGATGTCCAAGGTGAATGGGCTGCAGAATTTGGTACTATTCCTGTCTTAGAGGATGCACAATCTTCTATGAGTGAACGAATGACTGAGCTATTTGAATCTACTGATGCAATGGATGTTGATTGGGATTTTGTTAGAGAAAATCTAGACCTTTGGATTGAAAAAATTGAACTTGAATTAATGCCATAAAAGATATCACAAATTAATTGCTAAGAGCAGTGGGCATACCCATTACTCTTTTATATAAAAAGGAGAAGTTATGTATTATAGAAGCAAAAAATATTCAGGTAAAATACGGTGATTTTATTGCCATTGATGATATTAACTTTCATGTAGAGAAAGGGAATTTTTTTACGTTGCTTGGACCTTCTTGTTGTGGTAAAACAACCACTTTACGTGCTATTGCTGGGTTTAATGATATCAGCAAAGGAAAAGTATTGGTTGATGGACGAGATATATCCAATGTTCTTGTTTAAAAAAGGGGATTAGGGATGGTCTTTCAATCCTATGCATTGTTTCCAACAATGACTGTTTATGACAATATCGCTTATGGATTAGAAGTAGATAAGAAAAATAAACAAGAGATTGATCAACGGGTTAAAGAGGTAGCTGAAATTGTTGAACTTAATAAAGCGCAATTACATAAAAATGTATCCGCGTTATCTGGTGGTCAACAGCAAAGGGTCGCAATAGCTCGTGCTTTAGCAAAAAAAAAACTTCCATCGTTTTATTTGATGAACCTTTATCGAATTTAGATGCAAAACTAAGAAAGCAACTTCGTAAAGAGTTAAAAGAAATTCAGCATAATACCGGAATGACTGCGGTATACGTTACACATGACCAAGAAGAAGCACTTGAATTATCAGATTATATCGCAGTGTTCAATAATGGTAGAATCGAGCAAATTGACACACCAAATGAAATTTATAATCATTCAGCGACTGAATTTGTTTGTAATTTTATTGGGAATGCTAATTTTCTACCGCCTGAAACAGTAAATTACTTACATCAACAACCACATGGTTCATCCATTAAACTATCCAATAAGAATTATATTCGTGAAGAAAAAATTGATTTAAAACCTCATTCCGACGGTCGTTATGTAGAATTGCCAGTTTCTGTAAAAACAATATCCTTTAGAGGGGTTTTAACGGCATTGACTTGTGAATTCAAAAATAATCAAATCACTGTTGTGACTCAAGGTGACCAATCGAAAGATATTCAGCTCAATCAGTCTCTACCCTTATATATCGATCCACAAAATATTTTAAGTTATGAGGTGGATAATAATGTCTAAAATTAGATACAATCTGCGTAATAATTGGCCATTGATTTTATTTGCCTTGGTAACGATATGGTTTGCAGTGGCGTTTTTAATTTTTCCAGTATTTTCAATTTTAAAAGATACCTTTATTACTGATGGTTCTTTTAGTTTTGAGACAATTAGTCGAGTATTTGCATCTAATCGTGCCATTACAGCAATAAAAAATTCTATACTGTTAGCTATCGTGTTGACGGTAACTGTGAACATCGTAGGAATATTTATTGTAATTGTGACTGAATATTTTGAGATTAAAGGTTCAAATATATTAAGAATCATTTTCATGTCAACTCTCGTCTTTTCGGGTTTAATTTTGAATAATGGGTATCTATACGTTTACGGTCAAGATGGACTATTCACTCAATTATTGCTTAAAATAAATCCTGATCTAAATCCGATGTGGTTCAGTGGGTTTCCAGCTGTAGTATTTGTTATGACATTTGCTTGTACCTCCAGTCATATGTTATTTTTAACAAATGCAGTTTCTGGATTAGACTACGGTATTATTGAAGCCGCAAAAAATTTAGGTAGTGGACAAATGCAAATTCTTAAAAAAGTTGTCTTTCCAAGTTTAAAACCTGTCTTGTTAACACTAATGATTATGACTTTTCAAACAGGCCTTGGTGCGATGGCAGCACCACTAATGGTTAGGGGACGAGATTTTCAAACCATTTCACCATTAATTTTAACTTTTGCTCAAAGACCTGGATCCCAAGATATTGCTGCATTTTTATCCATATTACTAGGTAGTGCACAAATACTGTTATTAATAGTCATAACCTATAATGAAAAAAGAGGACATTATGTCTATTTCTAAAACGAAAACGACCATTAAAAAACAAAAAATTGAAAATCCAATTATCAATACAATTGTTCATCTTTTGTCTTATATACTTGGCTTTATCTATGCTACACCTGTCATATTAGTCATTCTTTTTTCTTTCATGAACACAGAAGGGATTGCAACGAACACGCTGTCCTTCAGTAATTTTACATTTGAACATTATCGTTCAATCTTAAATAACCCAAATAATTATCAACCATTCGTAACGAGTATTGTTTTTTCAGCTTTGGCTTCAATTGTTGCTGTTTTATTTATGTTATTACTTGCTAGATGGGTCATTACTAATAAAGACAATAAATTTGTACAGATCATCGAATTTATTTACTATATTCCATGGTTGTTGCCGGCCTTATTTATTGCTTTAGGGTTAATCATTGGCTATGCTGTGCCACATCCATTAATATTTGGTAATTCGGTTATTGGAGCACTCTGGCCGCTTCCAGTTGCATATATGATTACCATGTTACCAACGACTTTACCTTATATTAAATCTGCATATTATTCTTTTGATAATAATTTGAAAGATGCCTCACGTATTCTGGGTGCTTCTTCCATAAGAACATTTAGTAAAGTTGTCATACCGGCTTTATTACTTACAGCCTTAGCTTTGATTGCACTTAATTTTAACGGTAAATTAGCTGATTATGATTTATCCGCATTCTTGTATCATCCTAATTATCCTACATTAGGAATTGTTATTCGTTTAGCAGCTGATCCTAATGCGAATATAAATGCCAAAGCAATAAACTTAGTGTATTCAGTACTACTGATGATTATTTCCACATTAATTATGTATTTTTTATATGGAAGAGGCACTAAAATAAGTGAAAGACAGGGCGGAATTCAATAGAGAGGACTTTTATGAAAAACAACCATTTAAAGAATCAACCTTTTTTAATTATGAGTCATCGTGGTTTCTGGGGTGGTAATATTATTCAAAATACACGCCAATCCGCTCAACTAGCTCAACAATCAGGAGCTGATATCATAGAAATTGATATTTGTCGTACTTCAGATGGCATCTATTATTTATTTCATGATGGTAATGAACGAACTCTATTAGGTGTTGATATTAATTTTAATTTGCTCTCAACTTATGAGATAGAAGGGCGGGATATGTTTAATTCTGTCGGAGAAGAGTCAGGTTATAAAGTTGAAACTTTGGATGATTTTTTAACATGGTTACCTGAAAATTATATTATTAATATTGATCGTAGCTGGGAATATTGGGAAGATCCTCATTTCTTTGAATTGATTGAAAAATCAGGCAAAGTAAATCAACTTATTATCAAATCACCTGCCAATGAAAAGTTTCTAAACATATTAAATGAATTATCCTTTAAGATACCCTATGTCGTGATTGCTAAAGAACCAAGTGATATTAGACACGTTCACTCTTTTAAAAATATCAATTTTGTTGGAGTAGAACTTGTTGCTGATTCACTTAAGAAAAATCCTCTATTTCACGAGGCAACATTAAATTATATTGATGACTTAGGATTGTTGACTATCGCTAATGCGGTACATTTAGGAAAACATCATGAATTGTTTGGCAATTTAAATGATAGTAATGCTTTATTGCATAGGGGAGAAGAAGTTTGGAAAGAAATACTCTCATTCAATATTGATGTGATTCAAACAGATTGGCCAAATTTCTTAGAAGAATTCAGAAATAAATTAAATTCGTAATAACACACTAAATTTCAGTTTTAATGATACCAAAGTTATTTACGGTCTAAATATTCATAAATAAAATTTAATTTTCAATCTTTTGTTGACATTTATTTTTAATCTTGTTAACATTGGTTTAACATATTTGAAAGGAGCCATTGTAAATGCATTCACAATTATACACATTTAATAATATCTGGCAAAGCTGGCATAGATGAGGTTGTAATCGTGGATATTTCCATGGATACAGCCGTTTTAGCGAACAGTTGTATCTATGTGGCTTCCCATTTTACTACCACATAGATCTCTACAGACTATGTGGTGCTTTCTTTTTCCGAGACACACATAGTTTGTGTCTCGGTTTTTTTGCTTTTATAAAGGAGAATAATAATGAAAAAATTTATCACAACCGTTTTAACACTGATTATTACATTAACCGTTATTCCGTTTCAACCAATCGTCGCTCAAGAAGATCATTTATCCGTGGCTATTGTCCAATTAGTGTCCCATCCATCTCTGGATGAAATTCATGATGGTGTAATCGAAGGTCTATCAGAAATTGGCTACAAAGAAGGGGATAATTTAGAAGTTAACTCACAAAATGCTGAAGGGGATATTAATTTACTTAATACAATAGCCCAACAAGTTGTGTCTGAACAACCGGACATTATTTTTGCCATTACGACACCGGTTGCTCAAGCCTTTCAAAATGCTACCGACTCAATTCCTGTAATGTTATCAGGAGTGACCGATCCCGTAGGGGCAAAATTAGTCGATTCCATTGAAGAACCGGGGGCTAATATTACAGGTGTATCCGATCAGATGCCATTGGATGTTCAATTCGAATTAGTTCAAGAGATTTTACCTGAAGCGAAGAAAATTGGTTTCTTATATACAACAAATGAAGATAACAGCCAATTAGAGGTAGAAGCGGCTGCTAAAGCAGCAGAAGAATTAGGGTTTGCAACGCAAATCGAAGGAATATCTTCGGCACTTGATATTCAAATGGTTGCTGGAAATTTAGCTCAACAAGTAGACGCTTTATTCATTGGTGCGGATAATAATATTGCGAGCTCATTTGAAACCTTATTAAATGAATCTGATGCAGCAAATATTCCGGTATTTTCTACTATTGAATTAATGATTAGCCAAGGAGCTCTCGGAGGGGTTGCGATTGATCAAAAACAAATTGGTTATCAAGCAGGGATTTTAGCCAAAGAAATCATTGATGGAAAAGAACCTCAAGATATTCCTGTTCAATTTGTTGAAGAATTACAAACGTTAATTAACCCTGAAACATTAGAAACTTTGGAAATTGAATTACCTGACACTGTTGCTAAAGAAGCAACCTTGATAGAGGCTGAGTAATTATGACAATTTATTTAGGGGCCCTAACAGAAGGTTTCTTATGGGGAATCATGGGTCTGGGACTTTATATCAGCTTTCGGATTTTACGTTTTGCCGATCTTACAAGTGAGGCCTCCTTTACATTGGGAGCAGCCATTTCTGTCACGTTAATGGCCCAGGGAATGAACCCGTTTCTAGCTACGATCATCGCTATTTTTGGTGGGGTGATTGCTGGTTTTATAACAGGTTTTCTAACAACTGTCCTCGATATACCGGGTCTACTATCCAGTATTATCACGATGACTGCTTTATATTCTGTTAATTTACGAATTATGGGTAAACCAAATGCCAGTTTTAGAGGAAGTGAAACAATCTTTTCAGTTCTATCAGAATTTATTTCGGATGGACTTGTTTTAGATGCTGTAGTAGGAATTGTATTCGTAGGAATCATTATTCTTTGCTTAACATATTTCTTTCAAACTGATTTTGGTCAAGCTTTGATTGCAGCGGGAGATAATCCGATTATGGCTATTTCACTCGGCATAAAAACAAAGAAAATAACACGTATTGCACTAATGATTGCTAATGGGCTGATTGCTTTAAGTGGTTCGCTGATCGCTCAAAATAATGGTTTCAGTGATGTGTCAATGGGAACTGGGACTGTGGTCGTTGCGATGGCATCGATTGTAATTGGTGAAGTTCTTATTAGACGAGAACTGACCTTAACTAAACGTTTCATGTCAATTATATTGGGCGCCATTATTTATCGATTAATATTGGTTTTTGTACTCAGATTAGGCTTAGATCCGAACGACTTTAAATTGATTTCTGCAATCGTATTAACAATATTCTTGGCTTTTCCTAAATTTACTGCATTGATGCAGAATCGGCGTCAGAAGATGACTGTTAGAAATGGAGGGTAAGATGGCACAATTACAATTAAATAATGTTAACAAAACCTTTCAGAGAAAGACAGGTGAAGCCGTTCATGTTCTCAATAATATCAATCTAACGGTTGAAGAAGGAGAAGTCATTGGTATTATCGGAACCAATGGTGCTGGGAAGTCGACGCTACTTAATGCGCTAACAGGAAGTATTCAAATTGATACAGGCGAAATTTTATTGGCAGATAAACCCATTCAGGGACTTGATCAAGTTGAGATTGCGAAATATATTGGTCGTGTCTTTCAAGACCCTTCGATGGGCACAGCTCCTAGAATGACCGTTTTTGAAAATCTTATGCTCGCTAAAAAAAGAGGCACGATTCGTGGATTCTCAAAATCATTGACCGATGAGAATTATCAGCAAATGCAAGACTTTGTCCAAAAATTCTATTTAAATTTGGAAGATCGCTTAGATATTCCAATTGAAAATCTTTCCGGTGGACAGAGACAAATCATATCTTTATTGATGGCGACAATGCAGCGCCCAGATTTGTTATTGTTAGATGAACATACCGCAGCCTTAGACCCGAGAACGGCTAAGCAAGTGATGGAAACAACACAAGAGATGGTGAGAGAACAACAATTAACAACTTTGATGATCACGCATCATCTTCAAGATGCTCTCACTTATAGCGACCGCATTATTTTGATGCATCATGGTCAAATCATCAAAATTTATGATCAGGAAACAATCCAGACTCTTTCTTCTGGAGATTTATATCAGTATATGGAAGATTTAATTATTTAAAAAGAATCCCCGTTTAATGAATGAGAAGTTCTCATTCATTAAACGGGGTATTGTATTATTATGGAATAATTGACTTAGAATATTGAGACGGAGTAATGCCGAACTCATTTTTAAAAGCACGGGAAAAATATTGAATCGTACCAAAATTTAACTGTTCGGCAATTTCTGTTAATGAAAGGGATGATTCCCGTATAAGTTGTTTACTTCGATTTAATCTCAGAGCATTAATGTATTGTTTCGGCGTTTGTTCTAAGTAACTTTGGAATAAATTTTGAATTGTCGATCGAGAAATATTAAATTCAGAAACCAACTCGCTGACTTTTATATCTTCTTCGATATGATTATCGATGTATTCAATCATTTGTTTAAATAAATCATCATCTTGATTCAATCTTCGAGGCGTATGATGTGGCTGAACGGTCAATGCTTCGGAATCTTCGGAAAAATTGGTATCCAATAAATCGATAATGATACCTTGGAAATAGTTAATAATTTTATCACTAAATAAATCCGACATTTGATTCGATAATTGAGAATGGTCAACCAAATCAACAAAATCAGCCAAACGTCTTTGAACACGGTGAGATAATTGCAAAGGTTGATGCGTAAAATGATGTGGTAAATTTTCAACCGAAAAGTAAATGGTTAATAATCGAGCAGTGCCTAAAGTTTCGCCATGAATTGTATAATTTTGTTTAGGTTCGATAATAAGACAGTCATTTTCTTTTAAGCGAATCTTCTTCTTATTCAATGTTAAAATAACTTCATGATGATCTACAATAATCATCCGATATTCTTCACTCGTTGTTAATTTTAACGTATCGCCAATAGTTACTTCATTCACTGACATGGTGTACATTTGGTGAATAACAAATAGTGGTTGAACTTTGGGATTAATGATTTGTTTAGTGGTTGGCAATAATTTTGGTTTTGCCGAACCAAAGGGAGTCAAATTAATATGACAAATATTTGCTAGAGCAATCACATTAAAGTACATCTTTTTGGGCAAGATAATATTTTCGGTGAGAACATGATACTGATAATGGTTTAATTTATTTGGGTCATCCGTTGTAATGAGTAGTCCCAAGCCACTAATAGAAGCAAGATGCACTTGTTGTTCAAACTGAAACAATGTTTCAGTCGTGTTTTTATTGATGATTAAAGTTTGACGATAACGTTGAAATTTATTTGGAATGATATATTCTTTCAAAAAATGCGCAGAAGACTGTTGATTAGAAGTAGTCTGAAACATAACTTTTCCTTTCTTATCAATATTAAAAAACGATGTATCTTTTTTATTATTATACCTTATATATATTAAAAGTAAATGAGATTTGATTATTTTGCTTTTTTGTCATTAAAATGGTTGAAATATAAAATCATTTAGATACAATATAAGACATTGTACGAGAAAGGATGGGCTTTATGTCAGGGATTGCGTTAGGTTTAGTCGATAATCAATTTATTCATGGCGAGATCGGATTGCGTTGGTGTAGTGCTACAGATAGTGAACTGGTGATTATCGTTGATGATGCCTTGTCAACTGATAAACTACGACAAGGCTTAATGGATATGCAAATTATTGATACGATTACCGCACGGTATTACTCGATTGAACGAGCAATAACAAAGCTGCCTTTAATTAATCAAAAAGATAAAAATTCTCTTGTCATATTTGACAGCATTGATGATTTAGTTAAAGTGGTTGAGGCTGGAGTCGATTTAAATAATATTGTTATTAGTAGTCTTCCTATAAAGAATGGGAAAAAACGGATTAATCATTCTGTTGCTTTAACGGATGAAGAAATCGCATCATTATTGGCAATCGAAAAATCAGGGACGCCTGTTTTTATTAATTCTGATCCTGACCTTGAACCAACCCCTCTAGATAAATTTATTTAAGAGCGCAATGATTGCGTTCTTTTTTTATTTTATTAAGAACATCGAAAAGTTTAGTGAGATTATGATATAATCTAATTATTAAATTTTAATAAGGAGCCCGTTTCTTATGACAAAAAATAATCCATCAAAAAGAAATCATGCTTCTTCAATTATTTCAGTAATTGCTGTTGTAGCACTCGTTGTTTTCTTCCCGGATTTGATGCAGTCTGATCAATCATCAATGACTATTGACACCACGGAGTATGAGCAATTAGCTAAAGAGTTTGATGGAACGAATATGGAGATTCTTCCTAAACTGACATTGCTTCCGATTGAAATCGACCGGGTTGTTGATGGAGATACGATTGATGCCAAATTATTTGGAGAACGCATCAAGATTCGCTATTTGATGATTAATGCACCGGAAATTGATCATTCGGATGTTCATTCTAGTGAACCTTACGCTTTAGAAGCACGAGATATGAATCAATCATTATTGAATAAGGCGAATCAAGTTTATTTGGAATTAGATGTCGGACCAGTTACGGATCATTATGGAAGGGTGCTAGGATATGTCTATTCAGACGAGACACTCATCTTAGAAGAATTAGTGAGTCAAGGTCTAGCAACTGTACGATATATTAACCCACCAAATAACTCCTATGAACAGTTATTACGACGATCGGAAGAACAAGCTAAGCAGGCTGAATTAAATATTTGGAAATAAGGTGATGAAGTGAACAAAATAAACAAAGTTTTAATTGCTAATCGTGGTGAAATAGCGATTCGGATCATCCGTGCGTGTCAAGAATTAGGAATCCAAACTGTTGCTATTTATGCTAATGAAGATATTGGAGCTTTGCATCGTCAAAAAGCTGACGAATCTTATTTAATTGGAGAAGGATTAGGTCCTGTTGAAGCTTATTTAGGCATTGAAGGAATTATCAAATTAGCGAAAGATAAACAAGTTGATGCCATTCATCCTGGCTATGGATTCTTAAGTGAGAACCGATTATTTGCTAAACGATGTGCTGAAGAGGGCATCAAATTCATTGGTCCTGACCTACGCCATCTGGAGATGTTTGGAGATAAAACGAGTGCACGTGAAACAGCAATCGATGCGGGATTACCAGTTATTCCAGGTAGTGAAGGGACCATTGACACTTTCGATCAGTTAAAGGAATTTGTCTCAAAAAATGGCCTTCCTATTATGATCAAAGCAGTGAATGGTGGGGGCGGCAAGGGAATGCGTGTCGTCAAAGATATGGATAATTTAGAAGAAAGTTATCGTTTAGCTAAATCTGAAGCTAAAACTTCTTTCGGTGACGATGCCATTTATGCAGAACGTTATATTGATCACCCAAAACATATTGAAGTTCAAATTCTCGGAGATGAACATGGAAATATTGTGCATCTTTATGAACGTGATTGTTCTATTCAACGGCGTCATCAAAAAGTGGTTGAAGTAGCACCTTCATTCAACTTATCAAATACAATGCGTCAACAATTAACCGATGCTTCGCTGCAATTAATGGAACATATCAGCTATGTTAATGCGGGAACTGTCGAATTCTTAGTGAGTGAAGATGCATTCTATTTTATAGAGGTCAATCCACGTGTTCAAGTTGAACATACCATTACGGAATTGATTACTGGCATTGATATTGTTAAGACTCAAATATTAATTGCAGACGGTGAGAGTTTATTCGATGAAGAAATTGGTATGCCGCAGCAAGAAGATATTCCGATGAATGGTTATGCTATACAAAGTCGAGTAACCACTGAGAATCCAGCTAATAATTTTGCGCCTGATTCAGGTACGATCGTTGGATACCACTCCCCAGGAGGAGCGGGGATTCGACTCGATGCTGGAGATGCTTATGGTGGGGGTGTTATTCAACCTTACTATGATTCATTATTAGTGAAGATTTCAACCTATGCTAGCACGAAAAAAGGCACCATTGAAAAAATGCGTCGCGCGTTAAAAGAACTTCGCATTGTTGGAGTGAAGACTAACACACGTTATTTGTTGAATATCATCGAGAATCCTGATTTCCAAACTGGAAATTATGATACGACATTTATCGATACACACAGCGAATTATTTAACTTTTTGGAGCCACGTAATCGGGGAACTAAATTGTTACATTATATCGCCAATATTTCTGTGAATGGCTTTCCAGGTATTGATAATAATGATATGCCCGTCTTTTCACCTCGTTCAATTCCAGAAATTGTAGGGCATGATTATCGTTTTCATGCTGAATCTGTCAACGAACACGGGAAACAATGGCACGTTATCGATAAGAATCAAGCTACTTTTAAACAGATATTAGATCAATCTGGTCCTGAAGCAGTTGTAAAACAAATTCAGAAAGAAAAGGATGCCTTAATCACAGATACAACACTCCGAGATGCACATCAGTCAGTGTTAACAACGCGATTAAGAACCAATGATATGATGCACGTCGCACCTTTTATTAATCAACAATTAAACGAATATTTCTCATTAGAAATGTGGGGAGGCGCTACCTATGATGTTGCTTATAATTTCTTAAAAGAAAGCCCTTGGGATCGATTAATTGCTTTAAGGAATGCGATTCCTGATATTTTATTCCAAATGTTGTTACGTGCTTCAAATGCTGTAGGGTATACAAATTATCCTGATAATGTTGTGAAACGATTTATAAATCAAGCTGCTAAAGATGGCATTGATGTTTTTCGTATTTTTGATTCTCTAAATTGGATTGAAGCGATGAAATTCCCTATCGAATCCGCTCTAGAAACAGGAAAATTAGTCGAAGGAACGATTTGCTATACGGGAGATATTTTAAATCCTCAACGTTCAGATTTATATACGCTCGATTATTATGTCAAATTAGCCCAAGAAATCCAGTCATTAGGTGTACACACTCTAGCTATCAAAGATATGTCAGGAATATTAAAGCCAGAGGCTGCTTACCAATTAATTAGTGCCTTGAAGGAAGAAATAACCATTCCCATTCACTTACATACCCATGACACTTCTGGAAATGGCATTACGACTTATTCCAGAGCGATTGATGCCGGAGTGGATATCATCGACACTGCAAATGCAGCATTATCAGGTCAAAATTCACAACCTGATGCTAATGCATTGTATTACGCCCGTGAGGGAACTGAACGGTCTATTAAGGTTAATCTAGATGCCAATGACGCACTTTCTGATTATTTCAAAGAAACACGTCAATATTATAAACCGTTTGAAAGTGATCTTACGACAAATTGGACCAAGGTCTATGAATATGAAATGCCAGGTGGACAGTATAGTAATCTAAAATTACAAGCCAGTTCATTAGGACTAGGCGATAGGTATGATGAAGTGCTTTCTATGTATCACCGTGTCAATTTACTCTTTGGCGATATTGTAAAAGTTACACCTTCCTCAAAAGTAGTGGGGGATATGGCAATATTTATGGTGCAAAATGACCTGGACGAAACAAGTGTCATCGAAGAAGGAGCAACATTAGATTTTCCAGATTCAGTGGTACAATTCTTTAAAGGGGATATTGGACAGCCAGCAGGTGGCATGAATAAAGCCTTGCAAAAAGTTGTCTTAAAAGATATCCAACCTTATGAAGAGAGACCAGGAGATTTATTGCCTGATTATGATTTTGATAAGGGTGCTAAAGAAATTGAACCTTTAGTTTATAATGAAGTGCATGAACGACATTTGTTAAGCAATGCCTTATACCCTAAAGTATTTAAGGAATACTTAAGTTTTATTGAAGAATTTGGAAAAATAGATATTCTTGAAACACCTGTCTTCTTCTATGGTATGAAGCCACACGAAAAGATTATCGTAACACTCGAACCAGGAAAAGCTCTATGGATTGAGTTAACCAGTATTGGTGAATTAGATCAAGAAGGTAATCGCGTGGTATATTTTAAATTAAATGGTATTCCTGAATCAGTAAAAGTTCAAGATCAGCATGTTGAAGCGACCATAGTAAGACGCCAAAAAGCTGATCGTGCTAACGCGAATCATATTGGTGCTCAAATGCCAGGGAAAATATATTCTATCGATGTAAAAGTCGGTGACCAAGTTAAACAAAATCAAATTTTGATGGTTACAGAAGCCATGAAGATGGAAACAGCCATTCGTGCACCTAAAGATGGAACTATCCAATCTATTAATGCGAATGTAGGTGACACCATCGAAACGGGCGATTTATTAATTGAATTTGAAGAATAGAGGAGAGACCTATGCAATCTAAGAAGAAATATTTTAGCTTTATATTAAGCTTACTTGTATTGTCAGTGACTTTATTACCTGTTTCAGCAGAAGAAGTCCAAAGAGTCACTATCCGATCTGTTGGTGATATTCTTGTCCACGATACAGTTTATCAAGATGCTTGGAATGGTGAAACTTATGATTTTAAGAAACAATTTGCTGCTGTAAAAAAATATATGGAAAATGCTGACATTACAACTGCAAATTTAGAAGTCATTGCGGCTGGTGATTTGACTGGTGCTCAGTCATACCCTCTATTCAGTTCGCCACCTGAAATATTGGATGCATTAAAAGATGCAGGGGTAGACATTGTTACAAATGCTACCAATCATACGATGGATCATGGAAGTGAAGGGGCACATGCATCCATTCAAGAGCTTAAAGATCGGGATATGATGTATGTGGGGAGCTTTGAGAGTTGGGACGATTATAATACACTTCGTATTATTGAAGTCAATGGTTTGAAAGTAGGCTTCTTGTCCTATAGTTATGGTGCTAATGGGAATTATATTCCGGAAGATGAGCAGTATCTACTGGCTTTAATTGATCCAGAATTAGTAAAGTTAGAAACAGAATTACTGGCTTCCAAGACAGATGTTGCTGTCGTTAACATGCAGTTAGGGGAAGAATATGAATCTTATCCGAATGAATATCAACGGGAGATTGTCAATATTTTAAGAGATGCCGGGGCAAATTTCTATCTCGGCGGCCATCCGCATATCGTCCAACCCTTTGATTATTTTAGCCCTAGCCAAGGCGGCTTATATTCTCATGGGAATTTCCTACATGGTCAAGCACAACCAGAAACAAAAATTGGTGGGATTTTTGAATATACCTTCGCCAAATATCCTGACCAAGATGACGTGGTCTTAGAAAAAATGCGCATGATGCCAACCTATGGATACGGTTATCCAGAATTCACTGAACATGGTGTCGTACCTTTAGCTGATGCAACAGAGTATGGAGTTGATGTTGAAGGTGCATTTGCATCTCTGAACGAAAAAATGCGTTATTATACGAATCATGTCGAAATTGTTAAATATTTAGATGAATAATTTTTCCAAGTGATATGTTAGCCCATCGTAAATTTATGATGGGCTTTTTTTAATGTTCATTTTATCTTTTTCAATTAAATGGAGTAATAATTCACACAAATTGTAATGCTTTGTTTATTTATTAGAAGGGGTGTGAATTATGAAACAAAAATTATTTTCTTTTATTATTACTTTATCATCAATGATTCTGTTCTCACAAAATACCATTACTGCTTTAGAACAACCAGAACCTTATGTATTAACCCGTTTCATTACCATGGTACCATTAGAAAAGGAACGAACCATTGAATTAATTAAGTCTGCGCAGACAAGCCAAACATATAATGAACAAATTGCGGCGGAAGAAGCGTCGTTACTCCATCAAATGGAAACGATTCAACAAGAATATGAGCAATTAAATCAAACCATTCAACAATTGGAATATGGCGAACAAAATTCCTTAGTAGTCGCAAATTTAGAAATGGAGTCTGTCATTGAACAACTTTATGATCAAGCCCTTCATGAATATGAAGGATTTAATGAACTATCTGCTGAAGAACAATTAAGAATCCTCAGTGAGAATGAAGCAGTCATTGAATGGCAAAATTATCTAAACGACATTCAAAATCAATTGAATGAATTAATTTCTCATCAGAAAGATTTAGAGAACTATTACTATCAATTACAATATGAATATGAGTCCTTAAATTTAAATCAAGAAACCGAAATTGATGAACAAGCACTCAATCAGAGTCTGATGTATCCATATGCCATGGACTATTTAAATCCCAATACTATTTTATTGAATCAAGAAGCTAGTCTAGAAGATTATTTAGTTCAAATTCATCAATATCTTAATCATTTTGTTCCTGACGCCTATCGGAAAGTTCGCTTCGATCAAATTTATGAGATTTTCCAAAAGCAAATGAGTCCAGATGACTTAAATTCCATATTAGCAAATAAAAATGCTATTCAATTCGATGAAGAGAGCTTACATTATTACACTTATGCTCATGAGCTTTCTCTGCAAGATATCGAAACAGTCGCACAATTTGGTCTCGATTCATATTATAAAACGAATGATTTAGAAGGTTTTCATAGACTTTATAATCAAGTAATCCAGACTAAAGAGGGACAGTATCAATATTTTAAAGCTATTAATGAAGATGCCTATGAAACATTACAGTCACAATTGGTGTCTTATTTGAATAATAAAGAAGCTTGGAATCAAGATGCAATTAAAAAAGTTCAAAATTTACAAAGTAAGCATCAAATAAAATTAGTTTTCTTCGATGAAGATTCAAATCAATGGCATAAAAATAGCACTGGGACCAGTGGATTTTATGATTCTTATTACAACAGACGCTTAGATCTTTCAGAAATAGTACAAGTTGATGAAGATCAAACATTTACTGTAGGTGATCATGACAACGAAGTGAATGCTTTTGAAGAGGATAATGAAAATAACCATGGGTTAAATTCTTTGAAAGGTAAATTAATGGGTACGGGTTCAGGAAGTAGTAATAAATTACTTCCCAAACCAAATACACGCCCTAAACTCAATACAAAGGGTCAATCCAGTGGATCAAGTGACGAATCAACAAAGGGGCGATTACCGAATACTGGTGAAAGTACTTGGCTAAATTGGGTAGCAATAGGATTGGTTGTCATAGCGATTGTATTATTAATTGTAAATCGTTATATTCACCGCCGAGAAATGAAAAAATATCATGACACTAAATTAGACTAATTCTTTCATATTAATGTTATAATTTACTTAAGAGGTGATAACATGGAAAAAAACTTTGATGAAATCGTACAAAACTTTATACCTGTTTTAGCAAAAGAAGCAGATCAGAAGTTAGAAAACGAGAAGGGAACCATTGTTTTTATCGGTCGTCCTACTTGTCCTTATTGTCGAAAGTTTGTTCAAACGTTGGATAAGGCTTACGCAGAAAAAGAACTTGTTATTCATTATGTTAATTCTGAACATCCTGAAGATGCGAACGATTTAAAAACTTTCCGTGATAAATATGATATCCCGACAGTACCTGGATTATTGTATTCAAATGGTGACACTGTTCAATCTCGTTGTGACAGCTCAATGTCACTTGAAGAAGTGTATTCTTTTGTAGAAGCAGACTAATAGTATTTTCTAAAGTAAGGCGCGACAAATATGTTGTCGCGTTTTTTATTTCTAAAATGTATTGTATTTGTAATATTACAGAATTCACTTTTTAATTACATAATGTTATCATATCAATTATAGAATATATAATAAGGAGCAACTAAATGGATGGGAAATTTTTAAAGAATCGTAATGGAAAATGGGTTACCTTATCTATGTCAGTATTAGCTGCTACATTAGTTTTAATCAATCAACAAGAAACGATATTAGCAGAAGAAACGACATTAGATCATTCAACGGCACTTCCAGAATCTCAAATTAATGTAGAAAATCACAATGCATTATATAGTGAAGAAGCTGTACAAGAATCAGCAGAGTCAACGATAGTAGACCATGAAGAAAATATCTCAGAAATAACTCAAACATCTGAGTTTACTGAAGGAGATAGCCAGAATGTAGAAGGACAAGCAGAGCTTGAAATAACGGCAAATGAATATGTTGGTATAAGTCCTGAATCTTCAGTGGCTGAACACGATCAGAACCTCAATGTTGAACAAAGTGAAGCTGTTGTAACTAATGCTTTGAATACTTATACTCCAGAAGAATTTATTGATCGCATTGGTGAAAGTGCTCGTAAAATTGCTGAAGAAAATGATCTATACGCATCTGTGATGATTGCCCAAGCAGCGTTAGAATCCGGTTGGGGTAATTCAAACTTAGCTCAATCTCCAAGCAATAATCTATTTGGTATTAAAGGCGAATATCAAGGAAATTCAACCAATATCAAAACGCTTGAAGATAATGGGCTAGGAGAATACTCTGAGATTGACGCTGATTTCAGAAGTTATGATAGTCCTGATGCATCTTTAAATGATTATGCCCGTTTCTTAACTGGCCAAGATACCGCATGGCGCGAAGAATTTTATAAAGGGGTGCGACGTTCTGTCGCAAGTAGCTATCAGGATGCAACTGTTCATTTGACAGGCACATATGCCACAGCTACTAATTATAATGACAGACTCAATCGTATTATTGATAAATATGATTTAACACAATTTGATTCACCTGTTGAAGATTTTCAAGAAGTAAATCAACAAACAATTAAACAAACTAGCTTAGCGCCGATGATCAATGTTCAATCTGGCGATACTCTTTATAGTATTGCTCAGAATAATAATCTGACCGTAGACCAACTTCAGAAATTAAATAATTTGAATGATACGATGATTCATCCAGGACAACAATTGATTGTATCTGAGAAACAGCTAAGTTCAAATTCAGTTATGACACAAGCTAGAACGGTTAAGGCACCATCTTCTCATGTGACAGTGCAAGCTGGAGATTCTCTCTACCGCATTGCGAAGAATAATAACCTAACGGTTGAACAATTGCGTCAATATAATAATATCGTTGGTGATTTGATTCATCCTGGTCAGCGATTGAAAGTCAAACCTGATCACACTATCAAACCAGTAGAAAAACCTCAAGAGACGAATCGACCTAATAATAACTCGACGAAAACTGTTACAGTTCAAAGAGGGGATACACTGTATCGTTTAGCGATAAATAATAATATGTCAGTGCAAGAATTACGTCAATTAAATAATCTTTCTGGTAATATTATTGTACCGGGACAGACATTGATGGTTAAAGGGAATCAGTTTAATACAAAACCAACTGAAAAACCTGCGGATACGAATAAACCAAATAATTCTACCCCATCAACAATTACAGTTAAACCTGGCGATTCTCTTTATCGGATTGCCTTAACGAATAATATGACGGTTGAACAATTACGATTATTAAATAATCTAACAGGAAATATAATTCATCCAGGACAACAATTAAAACTTAAAGCGACACCAACAACACCATCTAAGCCTGTTGAAAAGCCTCAAGAGAAACCAACGACACCGCCAGTTACTCAACAATATACCGTTAAAAATGGTGACACATTATATAAAATTGCTACTGCAAATGGAATGACTGTGAATCAATTAATACAGCTTAATAAATTAACGAGTAATATTATTGTATCAGGTCAAAAATTAATCTTAGCGAATCATTCTGGAACCCTCCCGAATCATCCGCAACCAGATTTACCTACTTATACAGGAAATAATTTACCTGATTTAACAAAAGCTAATAGTACAATCGTTAATTATGATGTGAAATTAAATGGAAAAGTTGAACCTTTTAGAACGACTTTATCAACAAGTGGTAAAACCGTTTCAGTGGTCAATTATTTCGGAAATAAATATACCGTAACACGTGAACTAACGCATGGTGGCAATAAATTCTTAGAATTATCCAGCAATGGTAATATTCAAGGATATGTTCCAGCTTCGGCCGCTGTTCAAGTTCCTCAAAATGTTCGTACTGTCTATTTAGATGCGGGCCATGGTGGAAGTGAAACTGGAGCATATAGTTTTGGTACAGCAGAAAAAGATCTCAATATGGCAATCTCTAATCGATTGGCAGACTTGCTAAGAGGTCAAGGATATCATGTTTATGAAACTCGTCGAACGGATAAAGCTGTTTCATTAACAGAACGGTCCAAAGCAACCAATGAAATCATGCCAGATATCTTTGTGAGTATTCACCATAATGCGATGGCAAGAGCTGGTTCGGCACGTGGTATTGAAGTGTTGTATCATGACCCACGCATCGATGAACCTAATTATATGACCATGGAACACCATAAAGGAACTAATATTATTCCAGAAGGTCGACGCTTAGGACAGTCTCTACAAACAGGACTTGTTAATGCTACAAATGGCATTAATCGTGGTATTAGACCACAAAACTTACATGTCACTCGAGTGACGGATGTTCCAGCAGCATTGGTCGAGCTTGGTTTCCAAGATAATTGGCATGACTATCAGTTATTAACCAATCCAACATATCAAAATAAACTTATCCAAGGTTTAGTCAATGGTATCAATGCTTATTTCGCAGGAATAAAATAATTTTTCCTTTTCGTAACACCTCGAACAATCGAGGTGTTTTTTACATTGAATTAAAAACATTTCCATCATTTAACAAAAATGATCAATTTCAATAGTGATAATACAGACAAATTTTGAGTACATTGTGAAATGTTATATATAACAAACTAAATAATGATTAAAATTCAAAATACCTGTATAACAGCTTTTCATCGTCTTTTGTCTCATTATTTATGAAAATAAAAGAAAATATAAAACGTTTTTAAAGTTTATTACGTGTTATAATGAGCAAGTAAACTAATCAAAGGATCTACTAGGAGGTATATTGTGAAAGTTGTAATTATTGGAACAAATCATGCTGGAATTTCTGCAGCAAATACATTATTAGACAATTATGACGATATCGAATTAGTGATGATTGATCGTAATTCGAATTTAAGTTACTTAGGTTGCGGAACGGCATTATGGGTTGGTCGTCAAATTGACGGCTATGATCATTTATTCTATACACGTCCTGAGGATTTCGAGGAAAAAGGAGCTAAAATTTTACTTGAAACAGCAGTGACAGATGTTGATTATGATAAACAAATTGTTTACGCTGAAACAAAAGACGGCGAAAAAATCGAAGAATCTTATGATAAATTAATTCATGCTACAGGTTCTAAACCTATTGCACCAAATCTTCCAGGAGCTGATTTAGAAGGAATGCACTTCCTTAAATTGTTCCAAGAAGGGCAAGATGTCGACTTAGCTTTAACAGATCCAAATAATGAAACAGTCGCAGTCATTGGAGCAGGTTATATCGGTGTTGAGATTGCGGAAGCAGCTCAACGACGCGGTAAAAAAGTTCTTTTATTTGATGCAGCACCTACTTCTTTATCAAACTATTATGATACAGAATTAACATCAATAATGGATGAAAATCTTGAACAACATGGTATTGAGACACACTTTGGTGAATTAGCTGAAGAATACATCGGCGAAAATGGTAAAATTGTTGGTCTGAAAACAACTAAAGGTGAGTATGAAGTAGATGTGATTATCAACGCGATTGGTTTCTTACCAAATGCGCCATTTGCTAAAGACCATTTAGAAACTTATGACAATGGAGCTTACCTAGTTGATCGCACCTTCAAAACAAGTGACGACAATGTTTATGCCATTGGTGACTGTGCAACAAACTGGTCCAATGTTACCAATAGCCCAACTTACATCGCCTTAGCTTCGAATGCGGTACGTTCTGGTATTGTAGCAGGTCATAATATTGGTGGCACTGAAATTGAGGGAGCAGGCATCCAAGGTTCAAACGGTATTTCAATCTTTGGATTAAATCTAGTTTCCACAGGATTATCTGCACGTTTAGCCGAAAAAGCTGGATTTGATGTCAAAGTTTCTGACTTTGAAGATACTCAATTCCCTGTATTTATGCCAAAAAATGAAAAAGTAAAAATTAGACTAGTATATGAAGCAGGAACAAATCGTCTTTTAGGTGCCCAATTATTATCTAAATACGATATTTCAATGGCTATCCATATGTTCTCTCTAGCTATTCAAGAACAGCTGACGGTTGATAAACTACAATTGTTAGATATTTTCTTCCTACCACACTTTAATCAACCTTACAACTACATCACTATGGCAGCTTTACAAGCAGATAAATAATATATTAAAAAGATCATCGTCGGATGGTCTTTTTATGTATAAATTGAAAACTTATTCGAAATCGGTTACAATTTATACATGATTGAAAATAGAATAGGGTGATTATATGACTAAGAAAGTTTACACGAATTATTGGGTAAACAAATATAATGATTCAAAGAAAGAACATGGTAGTTATAATTCAGAAGAAGAAGCAATTGTTGGGATCGAAGCCTGGTGGGAATTACATAAAGACAATTATCAAAATGTAGAACATCATCGAACGAATACAGGCGCTTTAGAAATTACTTACGGCGAAGATAATTATTATTATCGTATTGAGTCCCGCGAGATTTCGGGAGATATTCCTGATGCGCGACCTAAAAAACGTCCTGCAGGCGAAATTGAACGCATTCGTGCACAACATAATATCGATGATGAATTATTCTTATTTGAAGAATTAGCGGAACCTTATCAAGATCGTCTCATTATTGCGATGCATGACGGACAAAAATTATTGCAATATATATTCGACGAAAAAGGACGCCCGGTTAAGAAATATTAAGCTATTTTTATAAAAACAAAGTTTGATCAACGCTTGGATAAGCATTTTATTCTTTTGTATGTGCCATTCTTCGTTATAATAGAGTCAGGAGAGTGATGGGATGACAAATATAACTAAGGAAATGCTTATTGGGGCCTGGACACTGCAAGACTATTATATTGAGGATAAGCAGGGCATTCGTGAGTATCCATTCGGAGAAAACTGCCAAGGAATCATCATGTATACACCAGATGGATACATGTCTGCACAATTAATGCAAGCGTCCAGAGAAAAGTATTCTGTTGATAATATGCATAAAGGAACACATGACGAGTATGCTGAAGCTGCTTCAGGATATCATGCTTATTCGGGACGTTTTGAATTTGATGAAGCCAAACAAGAATTACGTCACTATATGGATGTATCCTTATTTCCAAATTATGTTGGACAATCACAAATACGAACTGCACGATTGGAAGATGATTTGTTATTCGTTTCAAATCCAAAATTTGGTAATCAAATGATATGGAAAAAAGCGCCAAACAATTCATAATGTTGGTAGCTACAAATAAAAAGAACTCCAGTATTATAGCTGGAGTTCTTTTTAGTATTAAGCTGTTTAGAAAGAGTTATTTTTAGTGATAATAATCGCAATCAGCGCTGCAGCAATCGCTGGTAACACCCAGCCTAAACCACTACTAAATAATGGCCAATAATTGTTTAACCAATCAATAATTCCAGAAATTACGGAAACATTATTGAGGGGCGTTGCCTTAATCATGTCAAAAAATGCGAAGGGTAATGTCGCAATTAAAGCCCATCGATAGACTTGTTTATGATGATTAAAGAGTGGCGAAATATTAGCAAGGACAATAATCACGATAGTAAAAGGATAAATAAAAACTAAGGCCGGTAAACTTAAAGAAATAATTGCTTCTAGTCCAAAATTTGCGATAATAACTGAAATAAAGATTAAAACTGCTACAACATTTTTATATGTAAATTTACCAGGATACATAATTTGTAACATCTCAGCAGTCGCAATAATTAGTCCGATACCAGTCTTGATACAAGCCACAGTTACTGTTATGAGCAACATAATGGAACCAAAACTTGCTAAATAGTGATTAGCTATCTTTGCAAGAATAGCACCACCATTGGTTGAATGACCAAATAGATTAATTTGAGAAGCACCCATCCAAATAAGTGGACCATAAATTAAGATCATTAAGATAGAAGATACAATACCGGCTTTTAAAACTGAACGACTAATCATTTTAGAATCTGTTAATCCTAATCCCTTAATTGCTTTAATGACAATAATACCAAAGGCCAAGCTCGCAATTGCATCCATCGTATTATAACCATCTTGTAAACCCGTTGTTAATGCATGCGTATTATAAGGTTCAGATGGCATATTTGCCGTTGGTGAGCCCATTGGATTAATGAAGGACATTACAATTAATATACCAATTAAAACGAGAAATATAGGATTCAAATATTTACCAACTACTTCAATAATATCTGATTCAGACAAGCTAAAATACCATACAATTCCAAAGAAAATAAGCGAAAAGATTAATAGGCTTAAACGCCCATCTACAAAAGGCGCAACACCAATTTCATGAGAAACGGTGGCAAGTCTTGGAATAGCAAATAATGGACCAATCGTTAGATACAATACTAAAGTAAATAACCGTCCCAATTGTTTTGGTAAAATGAATGTCACTAAATCATATAAATCATTTCGTTTTGTCACACCTAAAGCATTAACACCAAGCAAAGGTAAACCAACAGCTGTAATTAGAAAACCGATCATAGCTGGATATAAATTAGCAGCAGCTTGTTGACCTAACATCAACGGAAAAATTAGATTCCCAGCACCAAAGAATAACCCAAATAACATTGAGCCAATGACAAGTGCATTATTAAAAGTAAATTTATTATTCATTCATCATACCTCTTCAAAAAATAGTTAATTTAGATTATACATCAATTAAGATGACTTATAAATAATAATTTAATGAGTAAATCTTTGATAATAACGAATTACATTTAATTGTTGATATGTTATTTTAACATTGTGCTAACAGTATTTGTTAATAATCACTGTCATAATAGCAAAGATAATCAATATACTAAAATGAACTTTACTATGAGTATGAGTCGTTAATTTCTCATTTAAAAATATAAAACATAACTTAATACCCATAATTTTAATAATTCGATATTTATAAGGTTGATATGGATTTTTTGTAAAATAATATAATGTATATTATGTAAACCAAAAGATAAAAAAAGAAAGAAAGTTTACATCACCCAACAAAACAGCTCATTTTGGACTGTTTTGTGCTCTTTTGGGTATCTACTTTTGAAAGTTTTGTACCGAACGGTATAAAAACAATTAAAGATTAAAAATATCACTAAAAATATTTTTCTACCGTCGGGTTTCTCTTATTATAGAGAGGTCCATTTTTTTATTCTAGGTGTCTACCTATTCACCACTTACTAAGGAACTGCAAAGTTTTTTTAAGTAACTTAATTTTACAAAAATAGTGAAATCATTTGAATAGTTGTTTATTTACCCATAGTTGGGAAGCCTCATCTAACATTTCTTGCCAATTTTCAAAAGATGTAGTTCTATTAACAAACGAATCTAGTTCATCGTCTGGGATACTTGAAATATCTTTCCAATTAAACTTGCTTTTATCTTCTAAGTAATCGATATTTTCGAAGTTAGTATATTCTTGCATAAAACTGTCTGGAAATAATTCATCAAAACTTACTTCATGTTCTCCATTTAGTCTTTCGGCATTTTTAATTTGTCTATCAAGATCTTTTTTTAGTTTATCTAGACCAGAAGTATCTAATTCAAATTTCATTACATCACCTCATTTCTTTGTGGATTTGATTCATATATTACCAAAGTCCGAAAGTTTTCCAGCTTGTTCCAGAGCTGTTTGTGTAGCTAATGCGGCAGGTGTAACTGTTTTTTTATCTGCTCATAAGCCAAGCCCTTCCAATTTATTCTCATCTTCTCCTTTGGCTGTTAAGAATAAAATAGGATAGTCCTTCTGTTCTTTCAGTATTTTCATTAAAGAAAAGTCGTCACCATCGGGCAGCATGACATCTAGTATTGCTAACTCTGGTGAATACTCCTTAGCTACGCTCACTGCTTCTTTGGCTTTCTGTGCAGTTTGGATATTCTCGAAATCATATTCTTTTAAAATAGAAGCCACCATATCTAACAGTTCAGGTTCATCATCAACTAATAAGATTCTTTTTTGTTTTAAATAACTTATGTCCACTTTTTCACCTGCATTATGTACTTTATTATAACTTTAATTTTTCAATCTATTTTACTTAATACGACTTCTAATTTTCTTCTTGCTTCATTGTTTTTCAATAAAGTCCAACATCTTTTGGTTACCTATACTAGTAGCGGTAATATCTTCTTCTGTAGCAGTATTGACTAATACAATAATTCCACTCTGAGTTTCTGGATGAAAAGCCAAAAACGAATTGAAATGAGCCGTGCCTCCATTATGCCAAATTATCCCATTATCATGCTTGACCCAAGCATATCCGATATGTTTGAGCTCAGGATATTCTGTTATATTTTCTTCTAAAATTGCGTGATTACGCTCTAGCTGAATAGCGATATAATCCATCATCTCTTCTACATTTGATGTGACTTGACCTGCTGGTAAATAGCCATCATCTTCTGTAAAGCGTTCATAGTTATCTAAATCATGAAACTCAGTTGAAATATTGGTTTTTTCAAATCCCAGATTACTTAAGTAGCGATTAACTAAATGAATATACTTTTCTCCATAAACCTTTTCTAGAACCAAGCCAAGTGTTGCATAGCCGAAGTTTGAATACTTGTATGCTTCCTTTTGATTGCTCAAATTGTTATTTTGAATATCTTCTAAGATGACTTCTCTTCCAATATTATAGTATGCATTATCATCGTTGATGACATTTTCGAACATTTGGAGTTTTCGATAAACTGATGGATATCCTGATGTATGCGTTAATAACTGTTGAATCGTTGGATAATCATGACTTGGATTCAAATCTAAATACACATCAATTTCTGCGTTTAAATCAATTTTCCCTTCTAATACGGCTTGCTCCACTAAGGCAGCGGTCATAGTCTTACTGATAGACCCAATTTCATAAGTATAGGCTTTCTTTTCAGCACCATAGACTTCGTAAGACTGTTGGCCATTATTTACTTTTCCAATAGTAATGATGGCGTCAGGGTTCTCTGACAATAAGTGTTTAATCTTTTGTTGAAGTGTCATCTGACTTATTTTCTCAGCCTGTCTTTCGTCAAGTTTATCTTCTACAAAGAAAAATATGCCTGATGCAAAACCAAAAATAACTAGAATATTAAATATCCATTTAAAACAACCCTTTAATTTTTTCATATTTTTCCCCAATTTCTATATTTAATTTTTTGAAAATTTTCATCCTCTATAAGAATTTTTTGAATTATGCTCAATCAACTAGATAGAGGGCAATTCACATTAAGATTTTTAGAAGCTTCCATTTTCATACTAAATAACGTTATTTGGTAATAATAAATGATTTTCATCACTAGTATTTGAATTACTATAAAGACTCACTGTGACCAATGCCGATGTTTGTGAGATTTAGCCTAATTGTAAAAGTTCTTTAATATTCTTCTGGTCTTCTGAATCAAAATCTTCAAAAACAAAGATTAAATTTTTTTTAGCTCTTGTTACAGCGACGTATAATAAATTCCGGGCCTCTTGATTCTCTTCGTCATCAGAATTTTCAAAGAAAGATGTAAAGAAATTTTTTCCTTTTTTGCCAAATCCTGGAGTAAGAACTACAACTACTGTGTCATATTCAGTTCCCTTTGATCCGTGAAGTGTTCTATAAATAAATCTTTCATCTTGACTATCTTCTTCGAAAGTTAAATAATTGTACCAATTTTTCAATTCAAGAAAGCTAATATTCATAAAATCTTCAAGCTTAGCTTCTGAGGCTTCATACTCCATGTCTAACCTGAAAAATGCAATAACGAAATTTTTAAAATCATTGGTATCCTTAATCTCAAATGAAAATATATTTTTTAAGGATTTTTCTAGGTATTCATAAGTGGATGCTAATCGGACTAAATTTTCAATTAGATCTGACAGAGTTTCTTTTTTTATTTTTTTTATTTTTTCAATATATTCATTAGTTTTGGGAACAGTCATATTTCTGTAATTATTATCTATGTAACTATAAACTTTACTTAATGGTGTTTTATTATTTTCTATCATCGATAAAAATTCCAATAAGTTCAGCATTTCACTGAATAAAAAGCCCATATTTTGATAATTATTCGATAAAAACTCCGTATTAATATTTTCAAAATTTTGGCCGCTATATTTAGGCATTTTTGAAATAACTGTATACATTTCTCTAAATTTCCAGTGAGTGGCAATCTCCTTATTTCTTAACAGTAAACAAGCCTTGGTTCCAGTATTGTCTAATCGACTAGCTTGATCAATGATATCATCCAGTTCATTGTCATTGCTTATAAAATGATAATCAATAGTTCCTCCACTCGAATCCTCATAAATACTTCTTTGATAAATTGGATTTTCAACTCCTTGTCCCCTGATTATATTTGCCTTTTCTATAATTTCTGAAGCAGATCTTCTATTATAAGGCTTATCGATTGTCTTCAAATTATCATGGTTTTTATGCAAATTTTGTCCTATTCCAGCTTCATAAATATTTTGAATTAAATCTCCAAAATAGCCAACTAAAAATTCTTGTTTGTTTTCTGAGCTAAATTTATCCAACTCATTAAAGCTTTCTACAACATCAATTGAAGTGTCCTGATATTCATCAACTAGAATTATTGGGAAATTATCAAGAATAATTTTTTTAATCCAGAAAGATTCAGAAATTAATTTGTTTGAATATTCCAGTAGAGTGTCATGGCTTATAATCATCCTATCCAAGATATCTCGATTATAATTAGAATTATATGTAACCTTCTTGTAGTCTGTATGCCCTGTTTGAATTTTGTCAAGCGCAAGCCTATACCTGTCTTGCTTTCTTAACCAACCTACAGTTTTTTTAAAATAACTAACATTTGTTAAAAAAAGATCTAAATCAAAACTATTATCTTCTATTTCAAAAAATGATGTAATATTTTCCTTAAAGTCACTAGCCTTTAAATTATAAGAGGTATTAAAAATTTCTACAAAATCGTCTTGAAAAATTAGACTCTTAAATTTTTCTTGGTCTTTATCTTCAAGATCTTGAAAAAATTTTGACTCTCTATTTTCCTTCAGCTTATTCTTTAAATCAACTAGTTCTTTTTTTAAATTTTCAATATGGTATTTAATTAAATATTTTTGCTGATTTTTTATGATTTTCCATAAAAAAACATGGATTGTAGAAATTTCAGCTAGCTCATTTTCGCCAATCTCATGAAGTATTTCATCCTTAGCAACATTGGTATAGGTGATACAAACTATTTTTTGCTTGTTTTCTATCAATTTTGAATCATGATTTTTTAAGATATATTTAAGTGTTTCAACGAGAGAATAAGTTTTTCCAGCCCCTGCTCCAGCATTAAAAACAAAGCTCTCCATAAGATCGACATGTTCATAAATTTTATTTTGAATGCCTTTTTCTAAGGCTTCTGAAGAAGGCGATACTTTACTTAACATTTTCTCCCTCCCCACTATTTAATTTCTCATCAAGATAATCAAATCCAGCTTTAATATATTTAGGTAAATTAAGTTTTTCATCGCTTACTATTTCTTGGTATAGAATCTCATTAATAAAAGTTCTCTTCTTATCGCCTAGTTTCTTTTGGAAAAAATAACTAAAGTTCTTTAAATCTTCATTTACGTCATCCACGTCATCATCTTTAGTGCTGATAAATATATCAGCATAAAGACCAGGCCTCGATATTTTCAGTGCATGATGTAGGAGCTTCGTGTCATAATTTTCTAAAATTAAAGCTTCTTCAAAACTTGTAGCATAACTCCCATTACAAAATCCTTGAGAGAAAAGGACTATATTATTTCTCCTAAGTTCATAAAAATCAGGATTACCTTCTTTATTATTGCGACTCTTTTCATTCAGAGTTGCTAGTGTGACATTATTCTTACCGTCAGGTGAATGAATATACTTAATTGTTGCATTAGTAGTGACAGTCTCATTTTCACCAAACTCGGCATTTAGAGTAGTTAATTGCGAGAATTCTGTTTCTACTGATTTTTTCTTTCTTTCTGCTTTTTCAGTATTGTCAGAGTCTTCTATATTTTTAGATTCTTCTACACTTTCAGATTCCTTTGAGCCTTTAGATTTCTGATCTCTTGCATAATCTATATCAGTAAAAATTACTGTAGGGATATTCATTAGTTCACATAATGATAAATAGGCTTTAGCGTGAGCCCCATTTACATTGATAACACTAATATAAAATTTATTTAACGCTTCATTTTCACTCAGTTTATACTTTATATAGTGTTCTTCTGTACTACCCTCTACAAATATAACCGCATCTGCAAAAAAGAGATCAGAATTATCTAAACGCATATGTTTTTTTAAAAAATTCAGCATTTTCATTTTTTCAGCTTCAGCTTCTCCGCTGTCTGCAAGAATTGCAGTATCTTGTATAGGAGTTACCTTGGTTGCATCCTCTTCACTACTGGAGCTTAAATAATTAATATCATTAAATGAATTACTAGTATGAATCTTGCTATTAACGATATGTGAAGAGTGTGTCGTAATGATTAGTTGAAAGTTTGATTTAAATGATTCGTTTTTTGATTCACTATTTGAATCACTTATACCATCTTGATTCTCTAGATAGCTTTCTTGATTTTCGATAAGCTTATCAATAGCATTTTCTATATTAGTAATAAACAATTCTTGCATTTGAGGGTGCATAAAGGTCTCTGGTTCCTCGATGGAAACTACATTCACTTTAGATATGGCCTTATTCATATCATAAGTTTGAAGATATTCAACCATTTCAGCAATAATTACCATCAAGTTTGTATAACCCAGGCCATATTGACTTTGAGGGAAATAATAATTTTTTTCTTGGTAATAATAATCAATAAAATTATTTAATAACTTATCTACAGTTAATGAAGCTTGTAGATTCATATTTATGTGGCTGGTAGATTCTATTTCCTGAACTACACTATTTATACTCTCTGTATAATTTTTTTTTACTATATCTGTAATATCGTAGTTTACATCAGTAATTACAGTAGGAAGATTAGCTGGATCATTTTTAAAAAAGGATTGTACGATTTTATTAAAGGCTCTTGTCAAGCTTTCGTCATTTTTAATATTATTGGCGGTGATTATTTTCACTTCCAATAAATCACTCATTGAGAAAACTTCTGTTTTAATTTCACTGTCTTTTGGATAAAAATTTAAAGAAAACCCTACTTTTTCCAAATTCTCAATATATTGATTAAAAAAGTTATTCTTTAGATAATGCTGCATAGATTTTCTTTCATCGATATTATCGTTTGCTGTACCTTCATTGCTTGAGGTATTTTCACATGTCAAAACTTCCAAAAAAGTATCGAAACCATTTGTAAAAGTTTCAATCATTTTTTTCGAAACATTCATTTTAGATAAATCATTTATGTATTCTTGATTAGTTGTATTAAGTGGCTTTTTAAGTAATTCTTGAAGGTTATTTATACTTTCATCAGCTTTTTGCTCATTTTGACATTCAAATTTTGCAATTGCAGTCACTTCTAATTCTTCTAGATTAGCTTGTTGAATATCTTCAATCACAATTAAATCTGAAAAGTTTGTTAAACTAATGTTTTTAATATCATCAATTATAAATTTAATTTCTAACTCAAAATTTGGCAGGATAAAATCCTCTATTTTTGTCTCTGAAAGTACATTTGTTTCAAATGTTTTGTATAAAAAATCCTGGTTTATATCATTAATGTTAAAGATATTTGATCCAGTGCCCAGTGAAAGCTTCTTTAATAAATCAACTATTGTAGATTTTCCAGTATTATTTTTTCCTATTAATAATGTCGTAGCTTTCGAAACCTTTTTGTCTTTTTGCTCAGATTTTGAAAATTGTACCGTGTTTTCTTCTTCACCAAAACGCCTATAATTTTTTAAAGCAATACTTTTAATATACATATCTTCCTCCTTATAAAATGTCACCCTTTATCTTAGATGAAAATTTATGTAAACTTGCGAGACTGATTATAAATAATAGAATATTATACAATAATCTTGTTGAGATAAACTTTATTATTAAGCTTAATATTTTTAGTATCAATTATGATAAAAGTAAGTTCTATCTTACTTCTACATCTACTTTATGCATTTATTATAACTTAAATATGGGATTGAGGAGTCAAGTCTATAATTCTGTGTAAAATAATATACAATGTTCCAACAGCTTCTTATGTGTCAAACTTAATATATTTTCTTGTAGAACTTAGCCACTCGTCATGGCAATCCATAAGGACAGCTCCTATTAAGCGATTAGCTGATGCACAATTTTGTTTAACAGTCCCTCGTTTGATTTCATTATGAATGGTTTGGGGCGCCCGATTAAGGATCGCTGCGATAGCTCGATTTGAATAGTTTTCTTGTTTAAGAATAGCAATCTGGCAACGTTCTTGATAAGAAAGATGTGTCCATTTTTTATTAGCTGTGTTATCATGAACTTGCGTCACGTGAATTCATCCTTTTCTATTGAGAGTTGTGGTAACTTCAATATAGCATGAAATTCACGTGATGTTTTTTATTTTGGGTGACTAAGTTGATTATACAATCCACCAAAATTATCTTTATATTAACATGGAATTAAAAAACAAAACTCAATAAAGGATCCAACTGTTACAATTTTGCAGACTAGACTAACTTTTTAAAGTATTCCCATTAATCAGGATTTAATAAGGTTAATTTTATAATAATACTATTTTTTATCATGTAGTGATGAATAGAACAGAAATACTATGACGATTAGTTCCTCACTATTTTTAATATTTTACAACACAATCAAGTTGAATAATCAATTTATTATGGAGAGAGTCCATTAAAATTCACAAAAAACCTCTTAAATAGCTTGCCACAATGTGGATTCTAATTAAGAGGGTTATATTATTCTAAATTTTTAATCATTCTGTGTTTCATAGTGATAAAAAAATTATGCTCTCTGCCTTCTGCTTCAGCATTCACATTAATATCATCTTTAGCAACTCTAAATTCAAGAACTAAGTCATCACTATCCCCGTCCATAACAATATCAAAGGCATATACTTTTGGCTCACCTTCATTGTCAGAGACCACTTTCGCAACCGTCGATTCATGTTGATCTTCTGAAATCTGATTAATAATGAAATCATCATTTTCTTCATCTTCAAAATAAATTCGGGTGAATAATGGATGATCTAATCCACTCGCATGAATCATAACGATAATGTTCGGAGAAAGACTCAGTTCTGGGTGCTCATGATTAATGGCTTTCCCAGGCTTAAATGTTTTAAACTGAAATTCGCCATTTTCATTTGTCACTTCGCGTCCAAAACCTGTAAAGTTAGGATCAAATCCTTCATCATTTTGATAAAGTGGATGATTAAAGACATCTTCTGAATTTGGTTGCCATAATTCAACAATCACATTAAACAATGGTTTCCCGTCACCTGCATAAAGATGACCTTTGATCATAATTTCTTCACCGTGACCGCCACCTGAAGTCATATCATTATCGCGTCCTTCGTGGTCACCATATAACAATCCCAGTGTTGAATAAGGACCAATGGTTTGTTGCGGCGTACTCTCCATTACATCATGTTTAGGATTTATATCTGTCATTATGCTTCACCACCCTGTTTTCTTGTTTTTGCTTTTTTAATATAAGCAATATCATGATCTGTTAATTGATGTCTGTTCGGCATACTTGGTTGAGAATCAGGACCACTCAATACCATGTCAAACTGATATGCTAAAGCCCAATCCGGTTCAGTTAATTCGTGATTAAACGTCGCAATTAATTTTTTCTTTTCATGTTCTTCTAATTGTAGGAAGATTTCATCATCGTATTCTAGTAGTGGGTCACCTTCAAAATATAATTGCGTAACTAAACGATCGTTGACACTTGGCCCCATCACAGAGTAATGGATATGGGCAGGTCGCCAATAATTTTCATCTGGCTTCCAGCAATAATTGCCCGGTTTAATCGTCGTAAATTCATAGTTCCCATTTTCATCTGTGTAAGTCCAACCACTTCCCACAAAATTTGGATCTAATGGTGCATCCCATGAATCTAATTTGTGAACATAACGGCCTGCTGCATTGGCTTGCCAGATTTCTATGAAAGCATTCGGAACTGGATTGTGATTTTCGTCATATACCGTCCCTTTTACTAAAATCCGTTGCCCTTGTGCTTCTTCACCTTCGGCAGCTGAATTTTTTGTTAAATCATTGTTCTTTCCAAACTTCTTTGATAAAGCCGGACCTGCCCCAGGTTGAAACAATGGGAAATGACTTTTAAATTCTTTTTCATCCATTTTTGCGCCATTTTCTTTAATGTATTCAAATGGTTCGTATTTGATTACATCATCACTCATAATATTATTATCCTTCCTTTTAAAATGCCCTTTAAATATTTTACTATTTAAATTTTAGTATCATTATCTTATGGGGTAATATATCACAAAATAATATAGTCGTAAAATAATATATTTTATTAAAAGCGGATTTTATTTTTCAATCAATTTAATCATAATTCGAATGTTATTAAATAATATTTATTAGTAGTAAATTTTTGCAACTAGATATGATTAAAAAATTTCTTTGCGAAAATATAATTTTATTATCACATGCATTATAATATTTTAATTAGGTAGGCTAATCATTAGCTTAAAGTTTTATTCACTGTTAGCATTCCCCTTTTCTTTGATTCCTTTTTGTTTTTGTGATAAACTTCACATGTAAATTGGTTAGATATCCCTTAAAGGAGGAATTGTTATGGTTAATGTATTTGCTAGTCCATCACATTATGTTCAAGGTAAAAATGTTTTGCTTGAAAGGACAAACTTAATAAAAGATTTAGGTGATAAAGTCTTACTTCTAGCGGATGATACTGTTTGGGAAATTATAGGTCAAGATTACGCTAAAGCCCTAGAAGAATCAGGTATTTCAGTCTACCGTGAAGCATTTAACGGTGAGGCATCTGATAATGAAATTCAACGCGTAGTTCAAATCGGTCAAGATAAAGAAAGTAATGTGGTGATTGGTTTAGGTGGCGGAAAAGCGATTGACGCAACCAAAGCAATTGCAGAAGATCTTGAAGCTGCGACTGTTATTGCACCGACAATTGCTTCAACGGATGCACCCACTTCAGCTCTATCAGTGATTTATTCTGATGAAGGAAGTTTTGAACGCTATCGTTTCTATGCTCAGAATCCTGATCTTGTCTTGATGGATTCACAAGTCATCGCAAATGCACCGGCTAGCTTTTTAGCGGACGGCATTGCAGATGCGAGTGCTACCTTTGTTGAAGCACGTGCCAACACGCGTTCAATGTTCACTACAATGGCTGGTGGACAACAAACGATCGCTAGTCAAGCTATTGCTCGTGCCTGCCGTGATACTTTGTTCGAATATGCAGACAAAGCATTAGCAGCCGTTGAATGTAATTTAGTCACTCCTGCCGTTGAAAAAATTATTGAAGCAAACACGCTCCTTTCAGGTCTCGGCTTTGAATGTGCTGGATTATCCGGCGCTCATGCAATCCATAATGGTTTCACCGCTGTTCATGGTGCTATCCATGAGAAAACGCATGGTGAAAAAGTCGCATATGGTGTCTTAGTTCAACTCATGTTAGAAGATGCTCCACAAGAGGAACTCAATCAATATATCGAATTTTATCAAAGAATTGGTATGCCAACGACAATGGCAGAAGTCAATCTTGATCAATACAGTGACGAAGAGTTATTGGCTATTGGTAAACAAGCTACCGCTGAAGGCGAAACGATTCATTCTATGATTGAAGCACCTACTGCTGAAGATGTGGTCTCTGCCATCAAAGCGGTCGATCGTTATGTGAAACGAAATTTCTGATCTGTTCTTTAATCTTTATGACTCATCAAACATAAAAAGGCCCATGCAATTTTTTTGCATGGGCTTTAAAATATCAATTATCCATTTACTATGATCACAACGCTATATCCTGACGATATCTCAACTGATCACATTTTATTTGAGCGACTAATTGATAAGCTAATTGTCTTGCTTGAGCTTTAGTTTGCCCCATTCCTACTGCTGTTAGCACCCGGCCACCGATATTTTTAATGATATTATCTTCTTTAATGGTGCCATTGTGGAACAATAAGGTCTTTTCTATTTGTTCTTCCGGTAATTCAATCGAACCATTCGTGAGATACGTTTCTGGATAGCCTTGAGACGTGAGTATTACCGCCACCGTTGCCTCATCACTCCATTGAATATTTTCCGATTTTAATTGACCGTCGATAGCTTTTTGCAAAATTAGATATAGATCGCTTTCCAGACGGGGTAATAGAACTTCGGTTTCTGGATCTCCGAATCGAACATTGAATTCTAACACATAAGGTTTGCCCTCTTGAATAATAAATCCAATAAATAATATCCCTGTATAATCAAATCCATCAGCGTTGAGTCCGTCTTCTATTTGTTTACAAACGGTTTGAATTTTGTTTTGAAGGGCATCATCAATATGAACGGGAGAGAAACAACCGACCCCACCAGTATTCAATCCTAAGTCACCGTCCAGTGCTTTTTTGTAATCTCGGGCCAAATCCATGGGAATAATGCGATTATGCGAGACAAAGCATAAGAGTGAAATTTCGGGCCCATTCAAGAACTCTTCAATAACAATGGTTGACCCAGCTTGTCCGAAACAGGCTTGACGCATCATTGAATCAATTGTTTCTCTCGCAACTTTCTCACTCTCGGCAATGACAACGCCCTTCCCTAAAGCTAAACCATCCGCTTTAATCACAATGGGATAATTCATCTTTTTCAATCCTGCGATTGCTTCATCATAATCTGTATAGGTTTGATATGCTGCTGTATGGATATGATGTTTGGTTAGGAAAGCTTTGGTGAAATCTTTCGATGATTCGAATTGAGCACATTTTTGATTCGGTCCAAAAATTTTGAGACCTGCATTCTCGAATGCATCTACAATTCCTAAACATAAAGGTTCTTCAGGACCTACAATAGTTAAATCAATGGCTTTTTCCACCGCAAATTGACAAAGTTCAGGAATATTTGTGACCGCAATCGGAACATTCACACCCATTTCTCCTGTACCCGCATTGCCAGGAGCGAAGTATAATCGATTAACAGCTGGAGATTGTGCGATTTTCCAGCCTAATGCATGTTCTCTGCCTCCCGCACCGATAATTAAGACCTTCATCTTATCCTCCTAATGTTTAAAATGTCGCATCCCGGTAAATAACACTGATATATTTTTCTCATTGGCTTCATTAATGACTTCTGAATCTTTTACTGAACCACCCGGCTGAATCACTGCTTTGATTCCGTATTTGGCAAGTGTTTCAATCGTGTCTTTGAAGAAGAAGGCATCCGAAGCAACGACGGCACCTGTTAAATCAAATTCCGAACGTTCGAGTGCTTTTTCTAAAGCCCAAACACGTTTGACTTCTCCATGACCTAGTCCATATGTCATCCCATCTTTAGCAACGACCATCGCATTTGATGCGATATGCTTCACGACTTTCCAAGCAAAATCTAAATCTTGTTGTTCTGAAGTTGTCACTGTTCGTTGTGTCATTAATTGCGGTTGTCCGTCATATAATGCCTGGTCCGTTTCTTGAACCAAGACACCATTGATTGTTTCTTTGGACATCATGATAGGCGATGCTGCTTCCATGAGATTCGGCATTTCTATTAAACGAATGTTTTTCTTTTTGGTTAAAATGGCTAACGCTTCTTGGTCAAATGATGGTGCCGCCACTATTTCTAAAAATATTTCTGATAATTTTGTGGCTGTATCCTTATCAACGGGACGATTCAAGCCAATAATACCACCGAAGATTGATTCGGGATCACATTCATACGCCTTTTGATATGCTTCAGCAATAGTATTTCCTACCGCCACCCCACAAGGATTAGCATGTTTGACTGCTACAGCCACCGGATCAGTGAATTCATGAACTAATGCGATACATGCATTCAAATCATTCATATTATTATAAGAAATTTGTTTACCATGGAGTTGATTGAACACATACATGGGGTGACTTTCCCGATAGAGAGCGGCTTTTTGATGCGGATTCTCTCCATAACGTAAAGTCTCTTGAAATTGATAAGCTTGAGTAAAATATTTTGGAAAATCAATGTCATTTGTTTGGTTAAAATAATGGGCAATCTGCGCATCGTAATAAGCTGTCAGACTAAATGCTTTTCCCGCTAATTGTCGACGTTTTTCAATATCCATCGTGTTATTCTTTAATGATTCAATAATGTCTGCATAATCATTTTTATCAATTACAACGATGACATCTTGATAATTCTTACTCGCCGCGCGAATCATCGCAGGTCCGCCGATATCAATCTGTTCAATAATCTCTGCCTGAGTCATGTTCGGTTTGTTCACTGTTTCTTCAAATGGATACAAGCTATTAACAATCATATCAATGGATTGAATTCCTAATTCTTCAATGGTCGCTTCATGTTGTTCATCACCCCGACGATAAAGAATGCCACCATGAATATTTGGATGCAATGTTTTCACACGACCGTCTAACATATCAGGAAATCCCGTCGATTCAGATACTTCGGTCACTGTTATGCCTGAGTCTGTTAGTAAACGATACGTTCCGCCTGTGGAAATGATTTCCCAATCTAATTCAATCAGATGCTGTGCAAACTCCACAATGCCTGTTTTGTCATACACTGAAATTAATGCGCGCAATTATATTCCTCCAATCATATCTTGAATCGTTTCAATCAGTATTCGATGTTCAATCTCCAACACTCTTTGTTGTAATGATTCTGCTGTGTCTATTTCAGCGACTCGTAATGCTTCTTGTTTGAGTATGCGTCCTTCATCAAGTTCAGCATTCACTAAATGGGTCGTCGCTCCTGTAATTTGGACGCCACGATCTAAGACTGCTTGATGAACCTTTATTCCGTAATAACCTTTCCCTGAAAAAGCTGGGATCAGTGACGGATGGATATTGATGATGCGATCTTTATAATTCGACAGTAGCGGTTCTCCAATCACCTTTAAATATCCCGCTAAGATAATCAAATCGACCGCTTTCTCCTGTAAGATACCATTAATTTCTTCATCATCATTAGAAACCAATGCTTCAATGTGATGCGCCTCCGCTCTTTTCAGTCCATAAGCATCCGAACGATTAGAGATGACTATCCCAATCGACGCGGGTAATCCTCCTGATTCACACGCATCAATGATAGCTTGTAAATTGGTTCCCCCACCTGAAATGAATACTGCCAATGTTTTTTTACGGTTCATCGAATTGTACTCCTATCGAACTCTCTTCAATTGTCCCCAGCTCAAAGTAGTCTGTGCCCAAATTTTTTAGGATTTGTTGTGCTTGTTCTACTTCTTCTTCAGCTAAAACAATCACCATACCAACCCCCATATTAAAGGTGCTGAACATTTCACGGCGATCAATATTGCCCCATTCTTGGAGTTTCTCAAATATCAGCGGGGTCGGAATTTGTCCTGTATCAATCCTTAATCCAAGACCTTCTGGAAGAATGCGTGGTACATTCTCTTCCAAACCGCCTCCCGTAATATGGGCAATACCTTGTAACTTGACTTTCTTTAATAGCGATAAAATTTCTTTCGTATAAATCCGTGTAGGAGTTAATAATATTTCTCCAATAGATCGGTCGAACCCGTCGATATGATCGGTATAAGCAATCCCCTTCTTCTCTAAAATAGCACGAACCAATGAAAAGCCATTCGAATGAATACCAGATGATGGAAGTCCAATCACGCGGGAACCCGCTTCGATAGTGGACCCGGTTATTAGATGCTGACGATCGACCATACCAACCGCAAAGCCAGCGATATCATACTCTTCAGGTTGGTACATCCCCGGCATCTCTGCTGTCTCACCACCGATTAAGGCCAGGTGTCCTTGAATACACCCCTCAGCAACACCTGAGACGATTTCCGCCATTTTCTCGGGAATATTCTTCCCTGTAGCGATATAATCCAAGAAAAACAAAGGCTGGGCTCCTTGACACAAAATATCATTCACACACATCGCCACCGCATCAATGCCAATTGTGTCGTGGATATCTAATTGTTGGGCTAGCATGAGTTTGGTCCCGACACCATCCGTTCCCGAAACTAATACGGGTTCCTCGATCTCTGATAATTCTGGCTTGAAAGCTCCAGCAAAACCACCTAAATCATTCAATACGCCAGGTGTATGAGTACGTTTGACGATTTCTTTGATTAACTGTACTTGTTGGTATCCTGCTTCTTTATCTACACCTGCCGCTTTGTAATCTAATCCCATTATTCGCTTTCCTCCTCAAAGAAATACGCTTGATATAAATTTTTAGTGCCTATACCTTTGTGCATTCCAGCCAGTGATAAAAATGCTAGCGAATCACAACCAATAATATCAACCATCTCTTCAATAGAGTGATTGACAGATATTAAATCTTCTTCATCAGGAATATCCACCGTTACATTATTACTTCTCAATAATTCTGGTGCTGCAATTCGTACATGAACCTTATTGGCTCCTTTTTCTTTTAAATTAGTGACTATTCGTTTAATCGTTGTCCCACGCACGATGGAATCATCAACTAGGATAATATCTTTATTCGCGATATTGACGCGAATGGGGGTGAGTTTGATCGTCACTCCTCGCTCACGTTCAGCTTGTGATATCTCAATAAAGGTACGACCAATGTAATTGTTACGAATGAAACCTTGTTGGTATTCAATACCCGATGCATTAGAATAACCTAGCGCCGCAATAATGCCTGAATCCGGGGCACCAATCACAATATCTGCGTCAACGGGGGCTTCTTCAAAGAGTTGTTGACCCATTCTATAACGCGCATCATAAACAGAGATCCCGTCAATAACCGAATCCGGTCTAGCTGTGTAGACATATTCAAACGCACAAACTTTTGGTTCTTCATTCGATAAATAATACGAAGTCTGTCCTTGAATCGTATGCACAAACAGCTCTCCGGGTTGCATATCGCGAACGAAACGGGTGCTTGTCGCTTCGAAGGCACAAGATTCCGTTGCGATAATAGCTGCATCCTTAGCATAGCCAATACATAACGGCTTAATTCCATCAATATCTCGGTAAGCAATGAGACGTTCATTTGAAACATAAACCAAATTAAAAGTTCCTTTGAGCGTTTGGATATATTGATGAAATGTCTTCACATCGAAGGACTCAATATTGTCAAATAATTCATCAATAGAGAAGTCATCATTGGTGATAACCCCATCGATTGCGAGTAATCCGCCCTCTCGCTCCAATGGCATATCGGGTAAATTATTTATGCGAAATTGATATTTAACATATCCTAATCCTTTGTTACCACGCAGATCATCATGAAGGTTTTTAGCAAAATGTCGTTTGACTTGCCCTTCACCAATATGTTTATCAATCCCTTCCTCATGAATCGTTGCTATGCCAACAGATTGTTGTCCTCGATGTTGCAGTGCATAGAGCCCAAAATAAATTTCTTGAAATGCAGAAATATCTTTCGTAGAAAAATACCCAAATATTCCACTCATTTTCTGCCTCTTATAAGTTTTGAATGTCGTCATTCATTTTGACAACATTTTCTTTCATACGACCTTTATACTCTGTTAATTGTTTCGCTAGTGCATCATCATTCAATGCCAGTATTTGTGTCGCTAAGATTGCAGCATTTTGACCACCGTCAATAGCCACTGTCGCCACAGGGACTCCTGAAGGCATTTGTACGGTTGATAATAAAGCATCTAAGCCGTCTAGAGTCGATGATTTTATTGGTACTCCGATGACCGGTTTAATGGTTGCTCCTGCTAATACCCCCGCCAAATGTGCCGCCTTACCTGCTAACGCAATATACACATCTGTGTCATCCTTATTCACCTGTTCTAATAACATATCGAGCGCTCTGTGCGCTGAAATAACGAATACTTGGTATTCCACGTTGAATTCTTTTAATTGCGTTGTCACCTTTTCAGCGATCGCTTTATCTGAAGAACTTCCCATAACAATTGTGATCATTTATTTCCTCCTAAAATTTATAACAGCAACATCTAAAATAAGAATCGATTGAATGTTCATAGTAAAACACTAGACGGTGAAATAACGATAGGCTTGTTCGATAAAATGAGGCAGTTGAGAAATGTTGAGATTGCGATATAAATCTCGATCCATTCGCTCAATATTAGAAACACTCGCGAATATGAGGCCATCTGGACTCGTTAACGCATCAATATTATATTCATTAAAATGACTTGGAAACATGGATAGTATTTGACCTCGCTCAAGCATTACTTCATATTTTGACCCCAAATCTACCCCCCCCCATTTTGTAGCCAGCGCGGTATGATAGTGCGTGGTTGATGCGTCTGACCAAGCACTATCACTTGAAATAATTTGAGCAATCTGAATATCTGAGATAAATTTATCCAGTGGATTCGAAACCATCGTAAAAGTCGTCCCTTCTTGAACTTTTCCAAATTCAATCAATCCTGTGCGAATGAGACTAGATCCAGCAGAACCACTTCCGAATATTAAGCGACCTTTCGTGAGATGCGTTTCAAGAGCTTGAGCAATCATTGGGGTTTGAATCACCATATCCCATCCCTTTGCTGCCTCTTTTGGTTGATTTCCCATCACAAATCCTGAGGCAAAAGCAATGACATGATAGTTTGGTATTTTTTCTCCGAAAGCTATCACACTCTCATCATATGCGGCTTTACTTGAGGTTTTAATAATATGGAATGCTGTTTCGAAGCCGACTGTCTCGAAAGCATCTCTTAAATCATATTCAGTATTGGCGCCTAAAAGTACAGGGATTAAGACACGTGGCTGCTTTACAAGTAAAGCACGACGCTGATAATTCGCTTGCTTTTCAGGAAGTGACTTATTGATACGCTCTACTTGATGATAAACAGAAGCAAATGTCTTTTGACTGGCTTCATAGAGTGTTTGGATTGATAATTTTTCTGCGCCGATTTCAATTGCATCTGTCATCGTCTCACCAACAAATTGATACGTTATATTCGTTAAATCCGTATCTGCCGATATTTCCAGAATAAAGGATCCCATCATTGGTTCTGTCAATCGAGGGATAATATCAGCTGTAACACGTACACCAATATAATTTCCATAACTCATTTCAATAATCTGTGATAATAATCCAGCAGAACCAACAGTTGAAGCGGCTAAAATTTTTCCTGCCTTATTTAATTCATTAATAGTATTAAATATCTGTTTTGCTTTCGTTAAATCAATGGTGCCATCATCTTGCATAGGATTTTCGATAAGAATCAAACGATTCTCTGATTGTTTAAAGGATCTTGAAATGACTTCATTCAGATTACCTGTAGCAACAGCAAATGATAATAAGCTCGGTGGTACGTTTAATTCCTCATAACTACCAGACATGGAATCTTTCCCACCGATTGAAGCAAGTTCTAAACCATTCATGACAGTGTTCGCACCTAGTAATGCTAGCACAGGTTTCCCCCATTTATCAGGGTGATTCTCCAACCGTTCAAAATATTCTTGGAAGGTTAACCGTGCTTGTCTGTAATCAAATCCTAAGGCCACTAATCGGGCAATCGATTCTATCACCGCATAATAAGCACCATGAAAAGGTGATAATGTAGCTAAATGCGGGTCATAACCATAGGCCATGGCGGAAACTGTTTCTGTTTCCCCCTTAAGAACAGGTAAACGCGACACCATCCCCAATTCTTTTGTTCTACGGTGGGCGCCTCCATACGGATAAAGGACTGTTGCTCGTCCAATGGAAGCGTCAAATTGTTCGTCCATCGCATGTTGATCAGCGTGATGAATGGGATTAAGATATGCTGTTATTCCAGATTCTGTTAATTCTACAGGTGTTTTCTTAAATAATGTTTCTCTGGGATGTACCAGATGAGCCACTTGATGTTTTTCGGCACCAGCAGAATCTAAAAATTCTCGGTGTAATTGAATCACAGTATCTCCTTGATAGGTCATTGTCATGAGGCCATTATCGGTTACTGTTGCAACAATCGTTGCTTCAACGTCTTCTTCCGCAGCAAATTCAAGAAATAACGCTACATCTGTTGTGGCTACAACGACTGCCATTCTCTCTTGAGATTCCGATAATGCAATTTCTCCTGCATGCATCCCTTCATATTTAACAGGGACTTTATCTAATTCAATATGAATGCCATCTGCTAATTCTCCGATAGCTACGGCAACACCCCCGGCTCCAAAATCATTACAGCGACGAATTAATTGTGTCGCCTTACCATTTCGGAAAAGACGCCCTATTTTTCTTTGGACGGATGCATTTCCTTTTTGGACTTCTGCTCCTGCTTGTTCTAGAGAGGTCTCTGTTTGAATTTTCGAAGAACCAACGGCAGCTCCTACTCCGTCACGCCCTGTTTTCCCACCTAAGAGAATGATTTTATCGCCTTTTTCAGGTGTTTCTTTGATAATATTTTTTTTAGGTGCAGCAGAAATCAACGCTCCCAATTCCATTCTTTTAGCTTCAAAACCTGGATGATAGACTTCCTGATTATAGCCACCAGTAACTCCGTATTGATTCAGATAATCAGAGTAACCGGCTAGTGCTGTTTGTGAAATCACACGTTGTGGTAATTTCCCTGTGCGTGTGGCATCGAATGGAAGTGTCGGATCACTAGCTCCCCCCACTCTCAAGGCTTGATAGACCCAGCTTCGTCCGGATAATGGATCACGGACACCCCCACCTAAACATGTTGACGCTCCACCAAAAGGTTCAATCTCTGTTGGATGATTGTGTGTTTCATTTTTAAAATAAAGGATCCAATCTTCCTCTTCTCCAGCGATATCAACTTTTATCATTAGTGTACAAGCATTCACTTCTTCTGAAACTTCGACATCATTTAATAAGCCGAGTTCTCGTAAATATCGTGCTTGAATCGTCCCGAGATCCATCAAAGTCATCGGTTTATTCGTCCGATTCAATTTTTCGCGACGCATTAAATAGTCATTCAATGCTGTTTGGAATAATTCTTTATAATCACCTTCTTCAATCATTATTTCATCCAAATGCGTATTGAAGGTGGTGTGGCGACAATGATCAGACCAATACGTATCAATAACTTTTAATTCCCATAAATTCGGGTCACGTCCCAATGATTTAAAGTAATTTTGGGTAAAGATTAAATCATCAAGATCCATCGCAAATTGTTCGCCAAATTCCTTTAAGTCTTCTATTGACCAGTGAGTGAAATTAGGAATTGATTCTAATTCGTTCCAGTTGGAATCGACTAATATTGGATCGTTGCGTTCAATCGGAACTTCAATATTTTCTACGGGATTAAGATAATAGTCTTTTAATTGAGTGATTTGTTCGTCATTGATGCCTTGAATATTTAATAAAGTCGAATGATGCACTTTAATTGAAGTGAAGCCTAAAAAATCTTGTATAAATTTTGTCATCATTGCTTCTGTTTCATTGTATTGACCTGTTACTTGACGATAACGGAATGAATGTCGATTCAATTCTGGCAATGTATGTTTATAAATTTCTCGAGTGGAATTCATGAGTATTTCCTGGGAAATTGCTTCGCTTTCGGTCTCAGTGCCACCGTCGAAGTCATAAATATCATATTCTTTGATACTAAAATCTTCGGCCCAATTTAAATATTCCCGGGCTTCTTTTTCTAAACGTGCAACATGTTGGTTCAGATGACCTGCTTCGTGTGTTATAATTCGCATCATTTGCTCCTTAAGCTAAATATTTCTCAATCTCTAATGGTGAAACGGAGTGTTCGCCATCAAATACCCGCATATTACCACCAGAGATTTCATCGATTAAGACAATTTCGTCACTATTTGCTAAACGTCCGAATTCTAACTTGATATCATAAAGTTCCAATCCTTTAGATTTAAGTTCATCTTTAATGAAATGTGATATCTCAAGGGTTAATTGTTTGATTTGTTCATATTCACCTGGTTTTAAGATGTTAAGTAACACTAAGGCATCTTCATTAATTAATGGATCCTCGCGGTCATCATCTTTCAAAGTGAATTCAACATAATCCGAAATATTCGTTCCATTTTCAATATATAATCCGTAACGGCGAACAAAACTACCTACCGCAACAAAACGACAAATTACTTCCAAGCCTTCTCCAAAAACCTCTGCCTCTTTAATTTCCATCAAATTTTCTTGCAAATTTGCGCCGATATAATGCGTTGGAATTCCTTGCTCAACTAATTTCTCGAAGAAATAAGAAGAAACAGCTAAATTAGCATTCCCTGATCCTTCAACTGTTAGTCCAACATGATTGGCCCCGGGATCAAATTGACCATCTTTACCTGTCATATCATCTTTAAAATAGAAATAGGTTTTACCTTCTGTGTCTCTCACTAAGTCTTTCGTTTTTCCTCGATAAATAGTTTCCATTCACCTTACTCCTTTATTAATTCTTCGTCTTACAAATTCATTGTAACGAAAATAAGAGTTATTCTGATAAAAATGTGAATATTATCATTATTTCGATTTCTAATGTTCGTCTTTTTAAGTGACGAATTAGAAATTACCTATACGAAATAAATCTTCTATCTTTTTTTATTAATGATTGTTCATAATGCATCGGAGTGTTAAGCTAGTGAATAATGCTTATAAGGAGGAAATGATGACTGAAAAAATTGTAATTACGGGGGCTTCATCCGGCATCGGCGCAGCTACGGTACAATACTTTTTACATAAAGGGCATAAAGAAATCATTGGACTCGATATCAATCCTAAAACGCCTATTAACAACCATCCGAATTATACCCATCTAGTATGTGACGTATCTCAACAAGCTATGCTTCCTGATATACCAGATGTGACGGTTCTTATTAATAACGCTGGGCTACAAACACCTTCTGAAACGTATACGGGAGAAGATATTCAAACAAATTTAGTGGGAACAATGCTTTGTACCCAAAAGTATGGATTACAGCAACATATTAAAGCCATCGTCAATTTAGCTTCACTTTCAGCACATAATGGAGCAGAATTTGGTGAATATACTGCATCAAAAGGTGGTGTACTCGCCTATACAAAATGGACTGCTAAAGAGGTTGCGAAGTATGGTGCACATTGTAATAGCTTGTCTTTTGGTGGTGTGAAGACAGCATTAAATGCACCTGTCATGGAGAATTCTGAGCTTTGGGCAGAAATTATGGAAGAAACACCCTTAAAAAAATGGGCCACCGCCGAGGAAGCAGCTCAATGGATTTATTTCTTATCCATGGTGAACCAGTCTTGCACCGGCCAAGATATAATCATCGATAATGGCGAGTTTTATAATCATCATTTTGTTTGGGAATAATAAAAAAACGGTTGAATGATATCAACCGTTTTTTCGATTCAAACGACTCATTGAATTCCCAAAAGATCAATATAAGAAATTAATTATTTTAAACAATGAAAACAAAATGACAGCTATCTTAGCTGTCTTTGAGTAGGTTGACGAAAGGATTTTTGAGGTAATGACTGAGAATGTTCGTTTAAAGATTAGATGTCCATTTCTTTGACATCATCACTCACAATGACATCCCCTTCGGTCGCTTCGATAACTTCATCTACACTCACTCCAGGAGCTGTCTCAATCAGTAAAAGCTTGCCATCTTGGAATTCGAATACTGCTAAGTCAGTGATAATTTTATCTAAGCAATTCGGTGCTGATAAAGGTAAGGTACATTCTTTAAGAACTTTCGAATCGCCTTTCTTGTCAGTATGTTGTAGTGAAGCAATAACTTTTTTTGCTCCAACCAATAAGTCCATGGCTCCCCCCATACCTGGTGCTAATTTTCCAGGAACTAACCAATTGGCAATATTACCTTGTTGGTCTACTTCCAATGCACCGAGAACAGTTAAGTCAACATGGCCACCTCGAATAATCGCGAATGATGTTGGCATAGAGAAAGTGGAGGCACCTTTTTTTAATGTGAGTGGCATACCACCGGAGTTAGAATAGTCTGGATCTAATGTTTTTTTGGTAGGAGGTGCTCCGAATTTTAAGGCACCATTTTCCGCTTGTAATGTCACTTCGACATCATCAGGTAAATAACTCGCAGATAAATTAGGAATACCAAATCCTAAATTGACAACATCGCCATCTTTAAATTCTTTTGCTATACGTCTAGCAATGATTTCTTTTGGTTTCATTATTCATTCGCTCCTTCAGATAGTAAATTGTGTCGACCCCATAAAACTTTATAATATTCAAAGTTCTCTTCAGGTGTTAAACCTTGAACTAAATAGTCGACCAACATACCAGGTACATAGACATCCGTGGGTTCTATCTCACCGATTTCTACAATTTCGTCCACTTCAGCAATCACTATATCAGCCGCCATCGCCACTTCAAGCGTTAATGATTTTGAAGTTCCGTGACAATATAAATTTCCAGCTTTATCGGCTTTATTCGCTTTAACAAAAGCGACATCCGCACCAATTGGATTGTATAATAAATAATCTTTACCATTGCGAGTGATTTTTTCATGATTTTCTTCTTGCATTGTCCCAATACCAACCGGTGTGATTACGCCACCTAATCCAGCACCCGCTGCACGTATACATTCAGCTAAAGTTCCCATTGGAATAAAGTCAATTTCTAATTCCCCTGCGAAATATTGTTTAGTAATCTCTCGGGAAGTACCAGCATGAGCACAAATTAATTTTTTAAGTTGTTTATTGACCGCTAATAAACTGACATCATGCTCTTCCATTGGGAAAGACATAACGGCTTGAATCAATGTCAGTTCTTTCGTTCCTGCATCTCTTAATCCTTCGAACAATTTAATCGGTGCAGAAATCCCCAGAAAACCATCTCCCATGATGCGACTACCTGGTTTGACATAAGCGACTGCTTCTTCAATAGATATAATTTCAGCCATTGATAAACCCTCTTTCTAGTTAATATACTTTATATTGTTTATCTAATTTAACTATACGCCTTTTTGTAAACGGTTACAAATTAGTCTTTTTTACTATATTATTAGAAAGTCTTATAGACTGATTTGTTTAAAATAAAAGCTAGTAAGAAATTTCCTACTAGCTTTACAGTCAATGATTATGTTTCATCATGTTCTTCATTAAACACTTCAATAAATTCTTCAAAAAACGTGGCTAATTCAACATCTTTCGATTTATTTGACATACAAGTATAGATGTTAAATTTTAGTGGATGAGCGATTCGCATGAGTTTTATCGAATCTTTCGAAATAAATGGATAAATAATTTCTGGTAAAAATGTAATGATATTTGTTCTATCTGTTAAGCCAATCAAATAATCCCAAGCAGAGGCTGTATAAGTGATATTTTTATTAGTAAAAGTCTCTTGAAATCGTTTATCAAGCATTTGATAAATACTGTGATCATTATTGAATGTGGCAATATCAAATCTCTTAGATCTTCCCATTCTAGTTGTTTCGTTCAGATAAAGGATGCCGGTAATCAATATATGCGACCACTTCGGAAGAATGCACAGGATGAATAATATAACGAGCATCATCTAATTGTACAGGACCTAAAATAATCCCTATATCCAACTCCCCTAAAGTCAGCCACTCTTGTATTTGTTTGGATCCTGCTTCTACCATTTTAAATTCATAATGAGGATATTTTTCTTTTAATTTCGGTAAGAATGAAGAAAAGAATACCATGAGAATCAATGAAGGCACCCCTATTTTAATAATAGATCGATAATTTTCACCAGCTAATGGAGCTTTTTGGGTCATTTCTTCATATTTATCAACAATTTCAAGGGCATATTGATAAACAATTTTTCCGCTTTCCGTTAGTCCCACTAAGCGATTACTTTTTCTTTGAAATAATGTTATATTTTTACGCTTCTCGTAATTCGATATAAATTGACTAAGAGCAGATTGTGAAATGAATTCGCTTTGAGGCTTCTGATAAATTAAAGTCACAATCGACCACAGTAATGAAATAAGATAGCTGTGTAATGTCCAAAATAAGCCTCCATTGTATCAATATAATTTATGTATTAGTGATATTTTACATTGACCATCAAGAAGACTCAAACAAATCTTTGAAAATTATCTATAACAAAAAATAATACCTTAGAATAACTATTAGCAGAAGTTATTCCAAGGTAGGAGAATGATCGATATGATATTTATTTTGTAATGGTTAAATCTTTCGCTACTTGATCTGCTTCAGTGAACAATGATTCAATAATTTCACGAACAGGTCTAATTTCTGTAATTAAACCAGCGATTTCACCACACATCGGTGTTCCATTTTCAAGGTCGCCATCGACTGCACGTTTCAATGAGCCAACGGTCAAATGCTCTAAATCTTCAAAAGAACCATTATTTTGTTCTAAGTGTAAGAATTTTTCAAGCATCGGCGTTTTCAGTGAACGAACCGGATCTTTGGCTTTTCGACCAGTTACAATCGTACCAGTATCAATCGCTTCAACAATCGCTTCTTTGTATGATTGAGCAATTTGACATTCTTCACTGGCTAAGAAAATAGTCCCCGCTTGAATTCCTTGAACACCTAAAGCATACATGGCTGCAACAGTCCGTCCATCTCCGGTACCGCCCGCTGCGATAACGGGGATATCTACGGCATCGACAATTTGTGGGATTAAAGACATTGTTGAAACAGAACCGATATGCCCACCTGCTTCTTGTCCTTCAGCAATCACTCCGTCTGCGCCTGCTTTTTCCATTTTGGTAGCATGTTTAACGGATGCAATCACTGGAAATACTTTAATACCAGCTTCTTTTAATGTTGGAATATAAGGTGCAGGACCACCCGCTCCAGTTGTAACTAGTGCGACCTTCTCTTCAACAATTACCTCAACCAATTCAGGTATATTGTCCATTTGTAGCATCAAATTCACACCAAATGGTTTTTGCGTAATTTCTCTTGTTTTATGGATTTCTTCACGTAATTGCTCCGCAGTCATCCCTCCAGATGCAAGAATTCCTATTCCTCCAGCTTCTGAAACCGCCCCGACTAATTCATGTAAAGAAATGCGAGCCATCGCTCCACAAAATATAGGATACTCAATACCAAGCGTTTCACATAGTGACATGATAAATCCCCTTCCTTGTTTGTTAATTCACATTGTACTTAAAGGATACTCTCCATTTGTTCGATTTACAAGAGGATAAGGGCTAACAATATTTTATAAGCTTATTAGATAAGCTAATAAGTCATTTTTTTATTAGTCAATTTATTGAAAACGCATTAGTAATGATAACATTAGTAAAATTCCAGCCAATTCGTTTGAGATTTTTTCGTAATATTAAAAGAATCTTGTTGGAAATTAGGCATCTAAATCCTCATCAAATTCAACTTTTCCATCTGTTAAGGATTTGATACGGGCTTGTGAATAAATTGGATAACCCATTTCACGAACTTTTTTTCCACCTTCTTGAAAGGTTTTCTCAATAGCAATACCTATCCCACCGACATTAGCTCCTGATTGTTCTACTAATTCAATTAACCCCTTTAGTGCTTCACCATTGGCTAAAAAGTCATCAATAATCAACACATTATCCTCAGGATTTAAAAAGCGTTTATCTACTCGAATATCATAAGTAGTTTCTTTAGTATATGAATAAACTTGAGCGACAAATACCTCATCATCTAACGTCAATGATTGTATTTTCTTTGCGAAAATCATTGGCACCCCCAATGCATTCGCAGTCGTTAACGCCATAGCAATACCAGAAACTTCGAGTGTCAGTACTTTACTAATCTGATTATTTGCATAACGGTCAGCAAAATCTTGTCCCATCTCCATCATTAAAGTGGGATCAACTTGGTGATTTAAAAAAGCATCCACTTTTAAGATGTTTCCCGGTAAGACATTTCCTAATTCTTTTATTTTTGATTTTAATGCGTCCACTGAATCACTCCTTCATTTTTATCCATTATCTTATCATACTTTTAGGGTTAGTAGGTGATGTTAGCGCTCCTTTTCTTCTCGTTCAACTCTAATTTGAATCTCAGTGACATATTCATCGGCATTGGATGTGTGATTAACGTCAATCATATATCTTTCAATGGCATCACTTACCGGTCGATAACCATCAGCATTTATTTGTTGCCGTAAGCGCTGATAAATTTTCGCAGCTTGAGTATATTGACCGCGATACCGAATGGTGGCATAGCGCCCTTCGCTAATCACTCCATCATAAAGTTGCTCATCGTCTGACACAATCAAGATACCATGACTATAATGCGTATATTCGGCTTTCTTAATGTTTTCTAATGGCAAAATAGTCGCAAAATCCCGATTATAAATAGACCACTGGCCATTTTTTTGATTTGCTAAATGACTAAATGCCATATCTACTTGATCATCCGTCGTCATATGACTTTCAATGAAAATAACTTTTCGCTTTGAATAGTCTAAATATCTAACAGCATTTAATAATGAATCATCAGTCGCATCATCTAACACATGAAGGCGTTGATGAATGTGTTCTAATTGTTTCGTAAGAGATTGAATTTGATCATCTATAAAGAGAGATTCTTCCGATAGTAATTCCTTTTCTCTCTTAATAGACCGATCATCTAGAAAATGTTTAATGTCCTTCAATGACACTCCTAATCGTTTCATTGTTGTGATAACATTGAGCTTCCATGTATCAAAAATAGTATAAACGCGGTAGCCATTCTTAGCACGTTGCGGAACTAATAATTCTTCTTGTTCATAATATCTCAACGTATCTGTCGAGATATGATACAATTCAGCCATTTCTCCAATAGTATATTTTATTTTCATTTTTCCTCCTTGACCTTGGAGTAGCTCCAAGGTATATACTAAAGAGTATATCAGATTGAAGGAGAAATATATGCAAAATAATCAACATATTAATCGTACATTTATTAAATATTTATTACCTACTTTGGGTTCTATGATTCTATTCTCAAGCTATACAATGGTCGATGGAATCTTTGTTGGACAAGGCGTTGGAGCAACCGCTCTGTCGGCCGTCAATGTCTCACTACCATTTACCACGGTGATGTTCGCACTCGCCATGTTAATCTCAATTGGTAGCTCTAATATGATTACTTATCAATTAGGTAAAGGAAATCAGCATAAAGGGAACCAATTCTTTTCTTTTGGTATTGCGTTAACAACTTTATTATCAGTCATCATTGCTTTGTTAGCCTATTTAAACATCGAATTTGTTTTAAGTCTTTTAGGTGCTGAGTTTGAAATTCGTGATTTAGCGAGAGATTATTTGAGTATTATTATTCTTTTTAGTCCTTTCTTCGCTCTCACCTATGTCTTCGAAATTTTCATTAAAGCCGATGGACATCCTCGTTTAGCTCTTATTTTAACCAGTCTATCAGCTTTAACAAATATTGTATTAGATTATGTTTTTATTTTTATTTTTGACTATGGAATTGTTGGTGCCGCTGTAGCAACTGGATTAGCTCAAGTCTTGCCGACCGTAGGCTATATGTTGCATTTTTTAACAGCAAAATCCACCCTTTCTTTTGAAAGCTTTCCATTCAGCGGGGCTCATTTGAAGCAAATTTCAAAATTCGGTTTTCCTTCTGCCTTAACTGAATTATCCTCTGGATTTACTATATTATTACTTAATAATACCATCATTGATCATTATGGTCCTCAGGGGTTAGCGAGCTTTTCAGTGATCGTTTATTTAATGAATTTAGTCATTAATACAATGTTGGCAATTGTTCAAAGTGGTCAGCCATTGATGAGTTATTCCTATGGAAAAAATGATTTCACTATAGTTAAACAATTACGCAAATTAGTATTTATTGCTATTGCTGTGGCTGGGATTATCGCTGTGACATTGATTCACTTATTCCCCACGCAAATTATTCAAATCTTTTTAAGTGATTTAAATCCAGATTTCGTTGAGTTTACTGTGAAGGTAATGAAAACGTTCAGCTTTGCTTTCCTCATTCTTGGCTTTAATATTGGGATTGGGGGATATTTGACAGCTATTTGGTTCCCGCACTATGAATTAATTATCTCAATTTTACGAGGATATGTGATGTTTTTTATCGTCATCACTGTGGCACCACACATTCTTGGATCTTCGATCATTTGGTCTGCCTTGACTATTTCTGAAATCTTAACATTACTTGTATCCCTATATTTGCTTTACCAAGCACAACGACCCTCCATTATGATTCATTCATAAACACTTAGAATAGCCCATCAGCGACAATTGATTTGTACAATTCTTTGATGGGCTTTTTTAATGCTTATTTATAATTTTGATCGACGTCACACTATTTTTTAATTTGAGTTTATCCACTAACGCTCATTCATAAGAACCTTATCATCTTTATTCATTAAACTCTCGAAAATATAAACTTTCAAGCAAATATCTTTCTCGATATTTCACCGTTAAATTCCACAAAAAGCGTTTCATTGCTTTTATATTCTTTTCTGTAGTCCATCGCTCAGTAAGTATATTATATCGCTCTAATTCTTTAGGGGTTGCTTGTTTTTTAAAGTATCCCCACACATGTTGTGCTGCATTTAGAGCATTACCGTCCTCTAAAGGTTGAGCTAATGCGTGATCGATTAAACGATAAAAATCTAATGTCGGCACATGTGTTTTATCCTTTAAAAGTGTCCGAATAAGCTGATAATCTTGTGGTGAGCGCTCTAACACCCAATATTTATAACGCGACCAAGCCGTCTCTAAATATTTTATAGCTATTGCATTTGTGGCGTGGATGGCTTTCATTGCTGATAAATTTTTGTCCTTTACTTCTAACATAATATCAATTTCTGAATGAGGGAGATGGTGATAAAAGTCCATAAATAAATCTAAATCAATGGTTGCTGAATGAGAACCCGGCTTTTTATTCATTGCTTGTTGAGAATAATGGACTTTCTGCGGACCATCTTCTTTTGTCCAAGTCGACTGACACATCTGAATCAAATAAGCATCACTAGAACTATCCGCAGGATTGACTTGATTGTGCAAATTATCATAGACAACAGGAATCTTCATTTGACTGCCTATTGATAGTACTTCCTCGATTGTGTATGCTTTATCATCATTTTCGATGACTAAACGCTTTTTAATATTTGGGTCTAGTTGTTGAAAATTATCTTTGAAGTGCTCCATCGCTGTCTCTTTATTCCCATAAACCCCACCAATATGAAGAATCAAATTATGTGAGGCTTCTAAGCCTAAACTATCCAAAAATAAATTATGGTAAGCTAAATATGCTTTAGCACGCTCAACGACCGAAGCAGAAGGTGAATTTAAAACGGTATATTGACCTGGATGCATCGATAAGCGCATATTTGCTTCCATCGCCTTTTGGCCGATTGCAGTTAAGTCATCTTTAAAATCATCCCACCATTTATTTTCATTTACCGGATGTGAACCAAAAGGGATAATATCGGAACTGATTCTGAACAGTTTGATATTGTTTGCGATATTGTAATCTATTATTTGGTCTAATGCTTTCAAATTGTGTTCAATCAAAGTATTTAACTTCTCAGGTGTCGCATTTTTTAGTCGACAGGTTTTAAATGTCACTTTAGGGATGCCGACTGTTAAACAAGCATATCCAATAGCCATCAAGAATCCTCCATTCTATAAAATATCTATATCAGTTTAACCGATTCCCTCTTTGAAAACAATTGTCCCCTTATGATAAATGGTTGTCTCAGATTCATTTCACCATCGCATTATTTTTCAATTTAAAAAGAGCCTGGGGTTCACCCAGACTCACTATTCATGACTCATTGTTTCGGTGGTATTAAAGTAAATGAGGATCCGTTTCCCAATCGATCAAGTCTTTCGGATCATCAGCATTGGTGTCACGGCCTTCGGGACCTAAATCTTTAGCTGTTTCTGGATCTGCAGGTTCTGACGGCTCCTGTAAATCACTGAAACGATTTAAATCTTCTAGCCATTGCTCACGAGAATCGGATTTCATCGGTGTGAGATCAATTGCTTCGATGTCTAAACCAAGTGCTTCGGCGACTCCTCTACCATAATCAGGATCTGCCATATAGCAATGTACGATATGACGATATTTAACTTGTAATGAAGCATCGCCCATATTTCTTGCCGTATTCTCAAACAAAACTAATTGTTGTTCTGGTGTCATATTGCGGAATAATTTCCCCGGTTGTGTATAATAATCCGCATCATCACCTCTGAAATCATAATAGTCTAAATCTGATGCTGTCAAAGGCGGCTCTTCATGTTCTGGAGAATCTTCCCAATTACCGTAAGAATTTGGCGAATAATGAAGTTCTGCTTCTTCATGATAAATCCGTTGTGCGCCCCGTTTATGATAAGGATGAAAGTCCTCTACCCCTCGTGGATAATTTACAGGCACTTGCCAATAGTTTGCTCCGATACGGTAACGAGCCGCATCTTGATAGCCAAATAATCGTGCTTGTAACATCCGATCGGGTGAAAATCCTAAGCCCGGCACAGTATTTGATGGTTCAAAGGCTGCTTGTTCCACGTCGAGATGGTAATTTTCAGGATTTTTATTTAATTCGAATTCCCCAACTTCAATGAGTGGGAAATCTTCTTTATACCATACTTTGGTTAAATCGAAAGGATTATAATCTAATTGTTCTGCTTCTTCTTCCGTCATCACTTGAATATACATTTTCCATTTTGGATAATTTCCTTGTTCAATGGCATGATATAAATCGCGTTGATGTGATTCACGGTCATCCGCCACTACAGCACCCGCTTCTTGATCTGTTAGATTTTGGATACCTTGTTGAGAACGGAAATGATATTGAACCCATACGCGTTCATTATCAGCATTGATCATCGAATAAGCGTGGGATGAAAAGCCATGCATATAACGGTAAGAAGATGGTAATCCTCTATCGGACATAGTAATCGTCAATTGGAATAGTGACTCAGGCATTGAAGTCCAGAAATCCCAATTCATGTGCGGTGAACGCAGATTTGTTTTAGGATCTCGTTTAATCGCATGGTTTAAGTCCGTAAAACGGCGCGGATCTCTGAGAAAGAACACCGGTGTATTATTTCCAGCCATATCCCAGTTACCTTCTTCAGTATAGAATTTCAGTGCGAACCCTCGGATATCTCGTTCAGCATCTGCCGCTCCTCTTTCGCCAGCAACAGTAGAGAAACGAGCGAACATTTCTGTCTCTTTACCTACTTCAGAGAAAATTTTGGCCTTAGTATATTGCGTAATATCATTGGTTACTCGGAATGTCCCATAGGCCCCTGAACCTTTGGCATGCATAATTCGTTCAGGTATATTCTCACGATTGAATTGACCCAGTTTTTCAATGAGCCAAACATCCTGCATTGGCACTGGTCCTCGTTTACCAGCAGTCATCGTATCAAAATCATTGTATACGGGAGCACCGGCTTTTGTGTGCATTTTCTTGGTTTGTTTGCCAGTCTGTGTATTATGACTTGACCCATAGTCAATACCATTCTTTTTCATCGGATCATTAGATTCTGTCATTTCATTTCTCCTTTCATAATTATATAACTAGCATAACATTCAATAAGAGCACCGACAAATGATGCACTTCAACTTCTAAATAAAATTCTGTGTACTAAATCCATCGTGTTATATTTTATGTTCCGCATAAATAAAGACGGGTTTAAAATACAGGTGATGGCTGGCGCATCTATTTTTCTAAATGTCCTTTCAGTGTTTCTGACTTGTTTGTCCATTCTAAAAATTCCATCCGATGTCCAAAAAAGTAATAGGTATATAAGCGTTTTGCTCCGGGCATCTTATCATCTAATTCATATTCGACATGAAATCGTTTGAATTGTTGAATTAACTTGTCTAATGATTTTACATTGAAAGCTGGGTGTCCCCTTTTTTCTGGAAAGAAGTTCTCATCTAATCCAACATGCATAATACTGGTACCTATATCAAACCAAAGCGAATCAAAATGTGCCATGGATTCTGGTTTGTTTACTTCTTTGCATTCTAAAATATCACAAAAGAAATGACGGACTTCTGTTTCACTATTGAGTGGTGCTGTTATTTGCATATGATCTAATCCCAACAACATAATAATCATGCTCCTTTACTAATACTTTGTGATCCCAAAATTCGTAATAGCCATCTCGAATATCAATAAAATTTTCTACCTATGGAAATAAGGTTCTATAATTTTTAGTGTTGATGAGAAATCATCAGCACTATTTTTGTGCATACAAAAAGTCATGCATTTCCGTTATCATATAAGTGTCTAAACAAAATGAAAGGTAGGAAATGTCATGACTCA
>JACBXP010000038.1 GCA_015863185.1 Aerococcaceae bacterium DSM 111020 | reverse complement strand
TAATAAAATACAACTCAATGCCTAATAATTATCACATAAAAGAAGTAAATAAAGACTTAGATATAATCTATAAAAACGTTAGTGATAAAGAAGGTTTAAATCTTATTGATAATATGCTTGATGAACAAGAAAAAGTATTAAACTCAAATAATGTACCGTTGGAATTTAAACGTGATAGTAGCAACAAGAGAAAAGCGAGAATAAAACCTTGATTTTTTTTAATCGAGACCACAAAAAAGCAGAATTTTTAATTCTGTTTTTTTTTGGTCAATGTGCCCCGATCTTTGAAAATACTGAGTTAATGAAAACACATACAAATCAAAATCAAGAGCGGTTTAAAAGCCATTTTGCTAATCACTCACTACGTGAGCGCACAGCCTTAACCTGGTCAAATCTGTGATGATTTTTAGCCGTGCGTGTGTGAAATGCACAAGGGTAAATCCTTGCAGATTTTTCAGATTTCACGCACAAACGTGCTTTTTTTGTCGGAGCTTTGTCAGAACCCATTTTCTGACAGATTTTCA
>JACBXP010000037.1 GCA_015863185.1 Aerococcaceae bacterium DSM 111020 | reverse complement strand
TCTATATTGCTATAGACTCGGTCAATTTCTCGGTTCATTATATCTTCTTAGAAATTATAATTTTTGTTTGTGTATTAATTCCTCGCATCGAAGAATTAATACGGATATTCAGTTTTCAATGAACAAAACATGTTAACTTCATAAGTTAACAATGGAGAATAGCGGGATCGAACCGCTGACCTCCTGCGTGCAAAGCAGGCGCTCTCCCAGCTGAGCTAATCCCCCAGGAAATAAGTCAAAATTAATTATATGTTATTTTAACAGAAAAATCAATAGACTATGGGCCTGAGTGGACTCGAACCACCGACCTCACCCTTATCAGGGGTGCGCTCTAACCACCTGAGCTACAGGCCCGATTCAATTTGATTTCTCAAACCCTTTGAGTTTACTAATTTTAATCACTTACAATTAAGCTCACTCAAAACTAAACAAAGACATGCCAATCTATGCAAGGTCCTTACTCCTTAGAAAGGAGGTGATCCAGCCGCACCTTCCGATACGGCTACCTTGTTACGACTTCACCCCAATCATCTGTCCCAC
>JACBXP010000036.1 GCA_015863185.1 Aerococcaceae bacterium DSM 111020 | reverse complement strand
CTTCGGCCCGGGGGATCCGTTAGCTATCGTTCGCGAGAAAGTTAGTAGACACACAGGACCCAGGCGTGCAAGTCAATTTCAGCTGACTACACCGATTCTGGTTAAAAGAGCCTATGGCCACCCTTATTTTAGAGAAAAAAAACCACACCTCTAATGTGTTGGGCACTAGAAAAAGCTAACTACCTAGTCCGTTTCTGGACGACTTCATTGGGAATAACATACCCCCCACTGTGATTAAGACTGGCACTGTCCTAATGCTTTCTTCAATAGGTTTGGCTCATGTGTGATTCCCTCTGGCAAACTTATAGAGGACAAGCAGAATAAACCAATTCAAGGTCGTTGTAGCTGAAGGCCTGGCCTGCCTGACAGTTAATTATGAGCATGTCTTGCCCTTCATGGTGGATATTCACAGCTGAAAGTGGTATTGGCATTTTTTTCTGAGGACACAACGAGGAAATCTGATAAATACGGCCACCTGAAGTCTAGCTCGGAGTTAACAATTTACCACGTTTAGAGCGGCCGCGATATCCTGCAGATGCATCCAGTACT
>JACBXP010000035.1 GCA_015863185.1 Aerococcaceae bacterium DSM 111020 | reverse complement strand
AGTGAATATGGCGGATGCGGCGCATTTCCGGCTGCGGAATAGCTTTCTGATTCTCAACCATTGGCCACCTCCAGGCAGATATCGACAACATTGCGAGTTGCATCAGGTTTGGCCAGGCGGCGAGCATGGGTCGCCATGCTGTTCAGTCGTTCCGGTTGCATCAATACCTCTGTCAGGCGTTCAGCCAGTTCGGCTGCGCCAGTTGTCGCTTGTGGCATCAGGAAGGCAGCACCTTCGCGGGCCAAAAAGTCGGCATTGCGGCTCTGATGGTCGTCAATCGCATGGGGCAATGGCACCAACAGCGAAGGCAGACCGGCCGCAGCCAGTTCACTGACAGTCAGCGCGCCTGCGCGACAAACCACCAGGTCGGCCCAGCCATAGGCATGGGCCATGTCTTTGATAAACGGCTGAACTTCAGCCTCAACGCCAACCGCTTGATAACGCTCGGCCGTTATTTGATCGTGTTGCTTGCCCGCCTGATGAAACACCTCAGGGCGCACCTCGGCCGGTACATGGGCCAGTGCCTCAGGCAACAGTTTGTTCAACGGCTCGGCGCCCAGACTACCGCCCAGCACCACC
>JACBXP010000034.1 GCA_015863185.1 Aerococcaceae bacterium DSM 111020 | reverse complement strand
CATGGCCCAAGATTCATTGATGCAACAAATCTCTATACTAAAAAGAATCAAGAAATTGTACGCAATGTAGCTCAACAGTATCAATTAGATATCAAAGAGGGAATTTATACTTGGATGACTGGTCCAAGCTATGAAACGCCTGCTGAAATTCACATGATAAGACTATTAGGTGGGGATGCAGTTGGAATGTCCACTGTACCTGAAGTACTTGTTGCAAATCATGGAGGAATGAATGTGACAGGGATATCATGCATTACTAATTTAGCTGCTGGAATGCAAGATGCATTAAACCATGAAGAAGTGGTAGAAACCTCGAATGAGGTAAAGCCCAAATTCATTCAATTGCTACAAGGATTGATTGAACAGCTGTAAATTAAAAGGTAATTCATTGTAACTTTTAGCTGAACATGGTATCATTTTTAAAGACAAACTTCAGAGAGGAGCGTTCGATGTTAACGAATAGCAAGACAAAAAATGAAAAAATTGTCTTGGGTTTATTATCTTATACCTATACCGATAGTAATCCAAATACTGAAGAACAACAATTATATTTAGACTCCATTCGTGATAATGAGAACATGGATATCTTATTATATAAGGAAGAAAGTGGAGATAATAATATTGGGGTTATGGTTATCGAGAAAGTCTTTAATGAAGAAGAGAGTAAGATACCGGATGC
>JACBXP010000033.1 GCA_015863185.1 Aerococcaceae bacterium DSM 111020 | reverse complement strand
AAAAAATGGACACATCTTTCTTATCAAGAACGTTGCCAGATTGCTATTCTTAAACAAGAAAACTATTCAAATCGAGCTATCGCAGCGATCCTTAATCGGGCGCCCCAAACCATTCATAATGAAATCAAACGAGGGACTGTTAAAAGAAAGAAAAAACAAGTCCAGAACGGTTAAGAGTATGTTTATTACTACACTGTTTATGATGCTGATAAGGGTCAGTCGGCTTATGATAACCAGCGTTTAAATTGTGGAAGACGCCCTAAATGGGCAGATTCTGATGCGTTCATGGAATGGGCAGATGAAAAAATGCTCGAGGACCATTGGTCCCCTGATGTGGTCGTTGGTTTTGCTAAGCGACAAGAGCTATTTGACCCAAAACTGATTCCTAGCACGACTACTCTCTATAATTGGATAGATAGTGGTATTATGCGCACTAAAAATATGAACTTACTGGAGAAACTCTCTCGTAAACCTCGTCAAAAGAAACGGTCAGCTAAGGAAAATAAACGGATCTTAGGAACTTCAATTGACGAGCGACCTGAAGAAGTTGAATCTCGTGATCATTTCGGCCACTGGGAAATTGACACGGTTATCGGCAAAAAACTAAAGGGGACGAAGTCTTATTAACCTTAGTCGAGAGAATGACTCGTTTTGAAGTCCTCCTCAAGTTGCCGGGTAAGACTTCCGAAGCGGTTTGTTTAGCAGTGTCCCAGCTCAGAGAGCGCTGTGGCGATGACTACACTCGTCTATTCAAAACAGTAACAGCAGATAATGGATCCGAGTTTGCTTCCTTACAAGAAGCCCTCCAAGAGACAGTAGCCGTCTACTTTACGCAC
>JACBXP010000032.1 GCA_015863185.1 Aerococcaceae bacterium DSM 111020 | reverse complement strand
AAAGCCTGTGATATCGCAAAAAAGCTTGGACGTTCCAATCACCCCATCTATAACGTTGTCAACTTCCTTAAGAAAGGCGGCACTATTCGTGACTATTTTGAACGCTACACACAGAATAAATCGAAATGTGGGGGCAAAGAAAAAGACATTTACAAGGCAACAAACGCAATACGTTAAAGATCGCGTGGCGGATGGCTGGACACCGGATGTGATTATTGGGCGAGGAGAAAGAGACCTTGGTTGTTCGATGCGTACCCTCTATCGTCGCTTTAAAGATAGCGCACTCTTTGATGTCACGACCTTACCCATGAAAGGGAAACGCAAACCCAATGGCCACAAAGAGACGCGTGGAAAGCAAGCGGATAAAAGAACGCTTGACGACCGTAAGAAAGCTTATCCCGCCTACGAAAGTGAGTTCGGACATTTAGAGGGCGATACCATCATCGGTAAAAACCATAAGAGTGCCGTCATTACGTTTGCCGAAAGAGTTTCTAAGTTGATTATTGCTTTAGAGACACCGGGCCGTAAGGCTGAGGACATCGAAAGAACATTAAATAATTGGTTGAACGCGTTGCCGAAGAACCTCTTCAAATCAATTACATTTGATTGTGGAAAGGAATTTTCCAATTGGAAATGCTTGAGTAACCAGCAAGACATTTCGATTTTCTTTGCAGATCCAGGTTGCCCTCTCAACGCGGTCTAAACGAGCATTCCAACGGTCTCTTACGTAAAGATGGATTAGCTAAATAGATGGACTTTAATGAAGTGAACCAAGCGTTTATTTCTTCTGTCGCCGTGCGCAGAAATAAAATACCTAGAAAATCTTTAAACTATAAGACGCCGTTGGAGGTCTTTATTGAGAATGTATCAGAGTT
>JACBXP010000031.1 GCA_015863185.1 Aerococcaceae bacterium DSM 111020 | reverse complement strand
CCTAGATTGTAATATTAAGCTAGACAAATAAAAAGGTCATTTATGATACACTCTTACTATACTTCCACCACGAAGAATAGGAGAGATCATAAATGACCTACACCCATCTTACCACGGATGAATTAGTAATGATAGAAGCTTATTATCAACAAAATATTTCTGTTACGATCATCGCTGAGCGCTTAAAGCGTTCGCGTCAACCCATTTATAACGTCGTTAACTTTTTGAAACAGGGGAATTCAGCGATCGACTACTACAAACGCTACAAAGAAAACAAAAAACGTTGCGGTAGACGTAAGATATCCTTGCCTGAAAAAGAGCAGGAATACGTTAAGGAAAAGGTCGCCCTTGGATGGACGCCAGACGTTATTATCGGGCGTGCTGAACAGTCAATCAGTTGTTCAATGAGAACGTTATATCGTCGTTTTGAAGACGGTGACTTTGATCGAACAAAGCTGCCTATGAAAGGTAAAAGAAAACCAAACGGCCACAAGGAACGACGAGGAAAACAAGCTTCTAAACGCAATATCTCTGAAAGAGAAAAAGACTATCCACTGTTTAAAAATGAATTCGGTCACATTGAAGGTGACACGATCGTTGGTGCTCATCACAAAAGCGCCGTCATCACATTGGTAGAACGTCTGTCTAAAGCCATCATTACTTTAAAACCAGAAGGTAGAAAAGCAAGTGATATTGAAACAACATTAACAGAGTGGTTTCAATCATGTCCTAGAAATCTGTTTAAATCTTTCACCTTTGATAACGGGAAAGAATTTAGTAATTGGAAATCGTTGTCCAACCAACATGATGTCTCAATTTACTTTGCAGATCCAGGAGCCCCTTCACAACGTGGGTTAAATGAACACTCAAACGGCTTGCTTAGAAAAGATGGTTTGCCAAAGGAAATGGACTTCAACCAAGTCGATCAGACCTTTGTTTCTGCGGTAGCTAATAAGAGAAATCAAATACCTAGAAAATCCTTAGATTATCAAACACCTTTAGAAGTATTTTTGAGTCACATAAATGAATCACATTTGTCTAGCTTATATTGACAAATCAAA
>JACBXP010000030.1 GCA_015863185.1 Aerococcaceae bacterium DSM 111020 | reverse complement strand
GGATAACGCTCTTGAGTGTCAAAATCCACATAGAAAAGACCATAACGTTTTTCATATCCATTCGACCATGAAAAGACATCCATCAATGACCATAAAAAGTAACCTTTTACATTAGCACCATCTTCAATTGCATCAGCAATTGCTTTCAAGTGTTGCTTAATATAATCGATTCGCGTATCATCATATACTGTTCCATCAACAAATTCGTCTTTATATCCAAGACCATTTTCAGTAATATAAATCTTGTTATAATTCGGATAATCTTTAACAACCCGCATTATTTGATCATAGAGACCTTGAGGATATATCATCCAATCCCAATCTGTTCTTGGAACATCTACATCAAACTCGCGACGTCCCACACCTTTAATTTGATATTGGGAGCCTCCTTTTTCACCTTTTCCATTATGCGTGATTTTTGTTTCTCCTTCAAATTCACGCATCCAATCACTCATATAATAATTAATCCCTAAGAAATCATTTAAATCTTTTGCAGCTTTTAAATGTTCAAAATCTTCATCCAAAAGTTCTAACTCGCCACCATTAGCTGCTAAAATTTCTTCAACACCTTTTATTGTATCATCTGAATACTCGCCTAAATATGTAGCATCCAAGATGAATTTGTTATGAATAATGTCTTCTAATTCTGCTGCACGAACATCTCCTGGGTTATTAGGATCATATGGATACTTAGTTGGTAATGCATGCACTACCCCTATTTCTCCATCATATCCTTTGTCTTTAAAATCTTTAATTGAGCGTGCATGAGCAACCATCATATTATGATGCGACTGAAATACTTTTGCTAAATCATATTGAATACCTGGAGGAAATTTACCAACTAAATATTGTCCATCACCAATTGGACCAATTTCATTAAAAGTAGTCCAATAATTGACCTCTGAAAATTCTTCAAAACAGAAAATAGCATAATCAACAAAATGATCAATATTCTCACGATTTAAGAAATCACCATTTGAATGTAAATGTTCTGGTGTGTCAAAGTGGTGTAAAGTAACAAAAGGTTCAACTCCACGTTTATGGCATTCAGAAAATAGATTATGATAGAATTCTACTCCCTTTGGATTCACTTCCCCATATCCTTTAGGGAAAATGCGCGACCAAGCGATAGAAATACGGATGCCATTAACACCAAACTCTTGAGCTAATTTCAAGTCAACGGGATAAAGATTATAAAAATCACTGGCAGGCTC
>JACBXP010000002.1 GCA_015863185.1 Aerococcaceae bacterium DSM 111020 | reverse complement strand
TGTTTCTGCGGTAGCTAATAAGAGAAATCAAATACCTAGAAAATCCTTAGATTATCAAACACCTTTAGAAGTATTTTTGAGTCACATAAATGAATCACATTTGTCTAGCTTATATTGACAAATCAAATTAACTAAAGATACAAAAATATATATTGGTTTTGCGATTCCATGATCGAGTAAAACTGATGTTAGCTCTCTTATTTTATAAGCTAAGTATTTTTCAAATTCATCCCATCGAGAAATTTTTTGAGTGCTAGTACCATTTCGTGAGTAATTCATCATCCTTATTTCAACACTTTCGATCACTCCATTAGAAAATGTTTGTGTATAAGACATTAATTCATTTGAAAAATCTTCTGCCTTAATTCTAATGCCCTCATGATTGTAAGAGATTTGCCCCACTCTATTGTTTGATCCAACTTCTCGAGAGGGTGAAAAAACATCTAGTTTATAATTATCTTTTAGATCTTTTAAGTTAATATAATTATTTAGATGCATACTCCACTCAGGAATAATATGAAGCAGTAATAATGACTTATCTTCTAATTCACCAATCTGTTCGCCTGAATATAATTTCGCAATTCTTTCATCACGAAAATTCAGTATTCTTTGCTCTAACAGCTCACGACTCTGAAAAGCTGTTCGAAGCTCTTCTAATCTCATTGCATTAACTGTATTTCCGTATCTAATGTGAAAAGTATCTTTATTCCCATCATCAAATGCATGAGGTTTCAATATACTTTTCGGAATTGTTATTATTATTAAGTTTGAACCTTGATGCTGATCTATCCTACATTCAATGTTATAAATAACTGGTTTTATTTTTGCTGAAATATATTGTCTAAAGGATTGCTCCCACATTTCAAATGTATCTTTATTAACACCTACATCTGAGGTTTTTGTTGGATTATGATGTTCATCCTCATCTATGCCAATTATGATAGTACCTCCCTCTGAATTAGCAAATGCTGTAATCTCTTTAACGAAATTATTTTTGCTCTTTTCGGCGAGGCTACTAAACTTACTATTCTTAAAATTATAGGATTTATATTCTAGGTTTTGGCTTTCTGGAATTTTATTTTCAATAAAATCACTAATATTCATATAGTTTCTCCTTCTATCTGTATTTGTTAGTAAAGTTTTTTCTCATTTGCCAGAAATATCAATCAAATTACTTATATGTAAATTAATCTTTCTAGTCTATATTAATAAAGTTATTAATCTTGCCTTTCTTCTTAAAAGACATTAAAATTCCCACATCATAGTTCGATGAATAGTGATGACTACAATATGTTGCACAACAGATTTAAAACTTTCATTTCTTAACAATCGTAAGTTAATAATATTTTTTCCAAAATTTTATCATCACTTAATTTAATTATATCAAATATAAAGTAAATCTCTTGTTACTAGAAGTTTTCATTTTCTAATTGCTGACAATGTGAAAATTGAATCCTGTTCAATTTTAATTTAAGTACAAAAAACGCCCAATCTTTAGATTGGACGCTCTTGACATCTCTTACTCCTCTATATCCTCCCACCGATAGAAGTTCTCTGGCTCCATTTCTTCATAGATCACTCGGATACTATCCTTAGAAGCAAAGTCGGTTCGGGTCATCAGTTCAATGATTTCTTTGGCAAGTGTTTCTTTTTGTTCAGGGGTTCTGCCGGCCTTTAATTGAATACGTACGAATGGCATGGGTTTCCTCCTATTTGACTTCGATGGTTAGGTCTTCAAGATTGGAATAGTTGACTTGGATGGTGTCGCCTTTTTCAATCATCACAGCCGCGGTCATTCCACCAGTGAGGATGGGTTGGCCGGGTTGAATCATTTGATTCGATTGATCGAGATGCTTGGCGAGTTCAACAATAACTTGAATCGGATTACCCAATACCGCTTCACCCTTTCCTTCAGCGACCTGCTCACCATTGATGAGGATTTCAACCTGTTCTGTGATTAAATCAACGCTACCGACATCATATTGTTTTGTCCCCAGTATCGCCCCTTTAGCAGAGGTATTGTCTATAATGACATCAATAAAGGTGAAGTCAAAATTCTGATAACGACTATCGATGACTTCTACCGCTGAGAAGATATAATCAATATTATCTTTCACTTCGCTGATCGTTAAATCCGGACCACCGATTTCATTTTTCAAGACGATGCCAATTTCGGGTTCAATTTTAGGATGGATATAGCGGTCAAATTCAATACTTTGATCTCTTTCTATCATATCATCAAATAAATATCCGACCACTGGTGAATCGACCCCCATTTGGGTCCACTTAGCTTTTGATGTTAATCCCATTTTGGGCGCAATGATTGCGTGGCCATCCGCTTCTCGAAGCCGAAGGAGTTCTGCTTGAATCGCATAGGCTTCTTCCACCTTGAGACTGGGAGCGAGTTCTTTGGTCACTTTCACTATTTCATGGCGATTCTTTTAACCGTCATAGATATACTGAGCAATTTCTTTAAATGATGGATTCATAATCTTTATCTCCTTATCGTTAATGTGGGCAAATACTTGAGCTATCCTCGACACTTTTATTCATGCTATAATTATCGTGAAAAGATGAAAGCGTTTCTATATCAAGTGATACATAACAGTAGAAAGGAGGACAATATGGCGATTAAAGAACACCAAATCTTTTTCGAAGCGCATTTTAATGCCTTTGAATCCTTATTTGCGGAACATGGGGAGTATTTTGTATTTGAGGAAGGGGACCAATTTTCAGCTGCGGATGAGCAATACATTTACTACACGCTCGAAGGCACCTTTGTCTTATATTTGATCGAACCCCAAGGTGAACAAAAAGCCTTCTGTTATCATTCAAAAGGCACCATTACACCCTATTCACTCGTTCGCCCCCAAGCAGACAAATCCTATGCGATGGATTTGGACTTCTTTGTCATCCGTGCCATCAATCAAGTAAAAACTTACCGCATCAAACCAGCCGTCTTTCACGCCTTAATGATGAAACATCCCGAGCTTGCCCTGTGTACCATTGATTATATTATTAATCATTCTTCCCTTTATTTATTTGAATCGATTAATTTGAGTTACTATACAGCCAATGAAAAAACATGTAATTTCATCTACAAATATACGCTACATCTCCAGCCTCAAGGCATCACCCTCACACAAGAAGAGATTGCGGACTTTATTGGTGTCTCAAGACTTTCCGTAGCCCGGTCCCTAAAGAAACTACGTGATCAAGGCATTATTCAGACATCCCGTTTTAAGATTGATGTCATTGATTTACCCAGGCTTCAAGCATTGGTGACATATGAGTTTGACTAATGAAGCCAGTGATGATTGATAAGGAATCATCACTGGCTTTTTCTTAAAATCTGGCTATTTAATAAAAACGAGTATGCTTTTGTTACCGAATCGGAAATAAATAAAATAAACAATATTTCCAAATCGTCAACCATCCATTATAATGTAGTTAAGGAGGAGACATAACAATGAGTAAATTAAGCATGATGGTTGGTTCTCGAATAAAAAAGTACCGTTTACAAAGAAAGATGACACAAAATGATATGGCAGAGAAATTAAATATCTCAATGACTACAATCAGTCGTTACGAAAGTGGTGAACGACAACCCAGCTCAGATATATTAGTAAGAATCTGTTCAATCTTAAATATTTCAGTAAACCAGCTATTTTACGAAGAAACGTCAAATACAAGACCAAGTGATAACACCCGTTCCATTCCAGTCATAAAATACATCGATCGCAACAAACCATTTACCGCAAAAGAAAACATTATAAACTATCTGTCCTTGCCATTGGACTTCCTGCCAAGTGATGACTGCTTTCTCATAAAAGCAGAAGACGATTCGATGGCTCCAATCATAAACAAAGATGCCTATGTTTTAATTCATCCTCAAGTAAGGATTGAAGAGGGTGCAATCGGCGCTATTTTGTGTGAGGATGAGACCAAAATTGCCTTGAAAAAAGTACGCTTTATCAATGATTCAATCTTAATAGAATCTCTCAATGACAACTATGACCCTTTAATAATCGATAAAAATACCCGTCCCCCATTTATCGGTCAAGCTATAAATGTTTGGAATCCTTTATAATTCATAAAATATAGATAAAATACGAATATGGTGCTCCACGATTGCCATATAAATATGAAAAACCACCCCATCATCATACTGCACATATGCTTTGTGCCGTCTTGCATGATATCGGGTGGTGGTTTTTATTAGATAAAATGATTATTAAACGTCTGCCTAAGCATCACAACTCCAACTGTTTCATCCGCTCCAATGCCTCATCCAGTTCTTCTATCGGTTTAGTGCAGGCAATACGGACATGGCCTTCACCAGCTTCACCGAATAAATATCCAGGTGTGACTAATACTTGGCATTCTTCCAATAATAGATTCACAAATTCCTTCGTTGTTAAGTCACGCGATTTGAGTCTTGGGAAGACATAGAAGGTCCCTTTAGGTTCAACGAATTCCAGATAAGGAATCTCTTTTAACTTCTCGACCACAAAGCGCAGACGTTCTTCATAGATGGCTTTATATTTTGGTAACAATTCATGACGATGCTGAATGGCTTCTAATGCTGCACGTTGTGACAGTGCTGGTGTGGTATAAATCAGCGAGTCATTGATATGCTTCATGACTTGAATGACTTCCGGTGGCGCAATCACATAGCCCACTCTCCAACCGGTCATCATAAAGTTCTTCGAGAAACTATTCAATGTGATGGTATAGTCTTCCATTCCGTCTAATGTTCGCAGTGGCGTGAATGCTTCATCGAAGACATAATTCGTATAAATCTCATCGCTAAGGACAAATAAATCATGGTCTTTTGCCAGTCTGGCGATAATTTCTAAACTGTCTTTATCATAATATTGGCCGGTTGGATTGCACGGATTATTCAAAATCATCGCTTTGGTATTCTCATTAATATACTCTTCAATCTGTTCAGGATGGAAAGCATAGCCATCTTCTGCTGATAATGGCACAATCACACAAACTCCACCCGCTAATTCAATTTGATGCTTATAAGGAGAGAAATAAGGGGCAAACACGAGCACCTCATCGCCAGGATCGATAATCGACATCAAGGCGACGCTCATTCCTAAACAGCTCGACGTAGAGACCAACACCTCTTCTGGACCGATGGTTTGTTGATAGTCTTCCTGCCACACCTGTTGAATCGCCTCGATTAATTCGGGATCGCCTTTAGGATTACCATATCGGGTATATCCTTGCTTCGCGTCCGCAAAGGCTTGATCGATGATGACTTCATCGGTCGCTAAATCCATATCACCGATACTCAAATCAATAATATTATCGTATTTAGCTAAAGCTGCCGTATCCAGGCTCAAACTTTCACCCAGTAGTTGAAAGCGTTGTGCCACATGTCTTTTTGATGCCATTTTATTTCCTCCTTCCGATAGTCAGATGGTTTTTCTTACAAGAGAGCCCCCACCTACGTCATAAATATTGGAGCATTCCTATCATTGCTCACAAGTATTTATTGTTACACATTATACATAAATGAGAAGAAGATTACAAATCAATTTGAAACCACAAAAAAAGAACGGCAGATGTTTTCCATCTCACCGTTCTATTCAATCTAGCTTCGCTAGATCTTTGCTTGATTACGCTTCTTGTGCAACAGGGTAAACAGAAACTTGTTTCGCTTTTTTCCCTTTGCGTTCGAATTTAACAACACCATCAACTAAAGCGAATAATGTGTCGTCGCTACCACGGCCAACATTATGACCTGGATGAATTTTTGTTCCACGTTGACGGAAAATAATTGATCCGCCGTGAACTGTTTGTCCATCAGCTGCTTTCGCACCTAAACGTTTTGATTGAGAGTCACGACCATTTTGAGTCGAACCTCCCCCTTTTTTAGTTGCGAAGAGTTGTAAATTTAACTTTAACATGTTGGTACCTCCTAATTTATATATGTGATTGTGATGAATTCTGGATAATTTTCCATTAAGATCGTCAACGCAAATTCTAAATGATGCAGTAACAATTGAGCTTGATCTCTCAAGGTTGATGCGTCAATATCTGGTAAGGTTATTTTTAAATAACCTCCTTCGACCTCATCAATCTCCACTTCAACGGGGATATCTAATAATTGATGAAGTGAATTCTCAATCGATATCACTTGACTCGAAACGGCTGCACAAACGATATCATATCCATGATCTGCATAGCCTGCATGTCCGGATAATTCAATCGACATGATCTGATCGTCTGTTTCTTTCTTAATGTTTATCTGAATCATTAGGCATTAATCGAGTTAATGGTTAATTTTGTATAAGGTTGACGATGACCTAATTTGCGGTGTGAGTCTTTACGACGACGGTAACGGAAGACTGTTAATTTCTTGCCGCGTCCTTGTTTCTCGACAGTCGCTTCAACAGTAGCACCTTCAACGAATGGTGTACCAACTTTTGTTTCTTCGCCACCTACTAAAACTACCTCATCAAAGGTAACTGTATCTCCTTCAGTTGCTTCTAATTTCTCTACGAAGATTGTTTGTCCTTCTTCTACTTTTACTTGTTTTCCGCCTGTTTTAATAATTGCGTACATTCAAGCACCTCCTATAATTAAATTACACCGAGACTCGCCATGTTAAGTGGTCCAATAGACACTTCAACTCAACTTGAGCGGTTGCAGATGGGTGCGCAAATACAACATTAAAATCTTATCAAATTGCCGGGGTAACGTCAAGTATTATCGAAAAGTAATTGAAAAAAGAAACCTAGCCAATGATAACTAGGTTCCTCGTTTCATGATTTACTAACAGCGATTATGCAGGAGATGACTCAGAGGTAGCATCTTCTTCTGGTAATTCTGTCGCTGGGTCCTCTTCTACCGGTTGTTCAACGGCAGGTTGACTTTCTTCTGGAGTAGGTTCTACAGGAACTTCTGAAGAAGGTAATTCTTCACTGGCAGTCTCTGATTCATCAGAGCTTGTTTCTTCTTCATCTGATTCGCTACTCTCTTCTTCACTCGTACTTGATTCTGGTGTATAACCTGGAATCGTGTAGTCCGCTGGAATCGGTTGAGCTGGATAATTATTTTCGACATTGACACCATATACTGCATTGAAGTCAAATGTATCCGCGATTGGGATTAATGTATCCGTTGCTGAGTCAACTTCCGAAATTTCGTCGGTTTCTAGATTATAAACATAGGTTCCAACAATCGGTTGATCTGGTCTTGATTCATCACGGACAGACACTTTGATTTCTTTGTCGTCTTGTTCTAAATCAATATACATATAGGCTTCTGGAGCGTAACCAGATGCATTGGCAATGCGTTGATAGATTTCTGCCAATGTTGGATCAGTTGTTTTTAGGCTTTCGAAGTCATTTAATGTTTGAGTCCAGATTGTTTTTGTTTGGTCTGGCTGCGTGTCTTTATTGGCAATATATTCAAACATGACTGTCCGTAATTCATTCAAGGCACGTTTCTCGTCTCCTGTTAAATTCGGTGTCATTTTCTCGAAGACAAAGGTATGGCCATATAATTCTTGAATTGGCGCATCTTGTTCGATTAATTGGTAAAGTCTGTCTGAAAATGCTTGGAAAGCAGGATGGAATTTATCTTGGTCAGTATAGTCTAAGCGGTCCGCTTCAAGGATTTCATCAGCTGATTTCGCTTCAGAAAGCGATGCTAATTGTTCTGGCCAAGACATAACGATACTGTTTTCTAATTGATCCGCTGTTTCTTCTGTGCTAGCAGCTTCTGTTTCTTTGAATTCTTCAAAGTATTTAATCAATTCGTCAATCACATCTTGATTTGACACGCCATTTTCATCGGCGAATTGTTGAACAATTTGCACGATATTAATATCGCCGTTGTTTTGAATATTTTGATTCACAATCGCAATCTTAATTTCTTTGATCATTTGGTTGATTTGCGTGTTATTGATTTGTGTATTATTGGTGATATTATTGATGACTTGAATTTCTTTTTGAGCAACTTGTGCATCTTGTTGGTTTAATGATCCTTCATTTTCTAACAAGGCATAGATTCCGACAAGGGCACCTTCACCGGTAACTGGCGCAACGGTCGCAATATTTAATTGTGCGTTTTGTACCCCTGCTGTAATGGCCGCATTTTGATAAGTAGTTGGTGACACTAAGGTAATATTTTCTGGTGTGACAATATTGACACGGACACCAAACCCTTCAGGCATTTCAGAGATATAAGCACTAGATAAAACAGTTGTGCTTGCATTCGATCCATCATTTAAATAGCGATTCACCATATTCCCATCCACATAGGTAATGTTGCTTGCTGGAATATGTCCCACACCTAATAATTGGAGCGTTTGTTGTGCTTGTTGGTCCGTAACGGATGCACCTAGAGAGACTAATTGTTTTCCTTGTTGTTGGGTTGCTACCGCTTGAACAGGAAGAACAGAGTCAAGCACATAATTCGCACCACCGACTGTTAATAGTGATGCCACTAAACCTGTTGTGATTAATTTTTTATTCATCATATCACTCCTTTGTTTTCTTACCTTTATTTTACCATATTCCTCGTTTAAATTGGACCGCTTCCTGATGATATCACGATAAAGACAAGGAAAATTCATAAGTTCCAAATAAAAAACGCCTATTAAAAATAGACGTTAGCGTGCTCGCATCGCACGATCGATATCGCGTTTCATTTGTTGTTCTTTGAGTGAATGACGTTTGTCATAACGGTTCTTACCACGTGTGCGGGAAAAACTTCTATCGTGGCATACCTAAACCAAATGTGACGGAATCACCCCCGCGTGTGCGGGAAAAACAAGGTTCACTAAAACTTTTTGGACTTTTTTCAGGAATCACCCCCGCGTGTGCGGGAAAAACAAAGGCGGAGGTATCGCCAGTAGTGGTTCCACAGAATCACCCCCGCGTGTGCGGGAAAAACAGGACGTAGACATAAAATCTTCTAGTTCTTCGAGAATCACCCCCGCGTGTGCGGGAAAAACTTGTATGTTTCTTCTAAGTCGCCATTTTCCATAGAATCACCCCCGCGTGTGCTGGAAAAACTCAGCTAATTTGAATGCTGTATCTAACCAAATGGAATCACCCCCGCGTGTGCGGGAAAAACGACACCAACGTTATTCATGTAGGTCAAGTTCTGGAATCACCCCCGCGTGTGCGGGGAAAACTCGCCCCCTCAATTTCTATTCTTCCGTCGCTAGGAATCACCCCCGCGTGTGCGGGAAAAACCGCTTGATGAAACTGAATATTTATACGGTCAAAGAATCACCCCCGCGTGTGCGGGAAAAACACAAATATATTCCACCCTGGATTGCTGTTAACAGAATCACCCCCGCGTGTGCGGGAAAAACCTTATCAAACTACATTGGAGAGAAAATAAGATAGAATCACCCCCGCGTGTGCGGGAAAAACCGTCCGCCTATCGACTCCACAAATGCGACCTAGGAATCACCCCCGCGTGTGCGGGAAAAACTTATGACACAGAAAAACCACGTTGCTCCTTTAGGAATCACCCCCGCGTGTGCGGGAAAAACATTATTCCAAGAAAACAGATAACCCGCGTAATGGAATCACCCCCGCGTGTGCGGGAAAAACTCATTCTTAAATTGCTTCCATTTCGCCCAATCAGAATCACCCCCGCGTGTGCGGGAAAAACAAGTGGTCGTGGTCAATATAACGGCTATCACCGGAATCACCCCCGCGTGTGCGGGAAAAACCATTGAAGAACATATTCAGTCTTCATTAAAATAGAATCACCCCCGCGTGTGCGGGAAAAACTTCAGGTCGTGGTCAATACAACGGCTATCACCGGAATCACCCCCGCGTGTGCGGGAAAAAACTATTGGTAACAATAGTAGCGTATCATACGCTGGAATCACCCCCGCGTGTGCGGGAAAAACTGTCATGGACATCGTTGAACGCATAGAGCAGGAGAATCACCCCCGCGTGTGCGGGAAAAACACTAAACGATTCCTATTCCAATAGTATTATACTTTAAAAGACTTGGCAAATTTATTTACTTTTTTTGTCAATTCAAATGTTAGTTCAGCATCAATCATTGCACGATGTCTCTTTTCGAAACTAATCTGATATGCTTTAAGAACCTCATCTAATTGATAACTTCTTAAAAACTGTTTCTCTTTTTTAACCATTTGCAATATATCAATACTTTTATTACTTAAAGGCTGTTCTTCTATTAATTTTAATTTCTTATTGATCATCGATATATCAAATTTCACATTAAAACCAACGATTGGTAAGTCGCCTATAAATTGAACTGTTTCTTTTAAGACATCTTCAAGTGGAGACCCCTCAGTATTTAACTGTTGATTAGTTAGTCCAGTTAAATTAGAAATTTCCGCACTTAATTGTTTCGACGTTTGAATTAGTTTTTCATAAAAAAATAGTTCCCCTTCTACTTCTTTTATCAGAGCGACTTCAATGATATCATCTGATTCCAAATTTAATCCTGTTGTTTCTATATCTAAAACCACATAAGGTTTCAAAATATTTAATTTCTTAGAAGAATATTTTTTTGCTTTTTGATACTTAGCTGCATTAGAAAAACCATGTTTTATAGTTTGTTTTTTCTCAATATCATTTGGAATTGAAACTAATGGAATCCCATCATAATCTATTTTTTTCGTTGAACTATTGTAAATTTCAAAATCGTAGCCTATCTCATTGTTAGTTTGATAACTAATCGTTGCGCGTCCATCACCAACTGTTTGCGTAACACGCTGCCATAATTGTTCACGTACTTTACGATTAATATTGGCAACATAAACTCCAGGTTGAATTTCTTGCATCCATTTAGTTAAATCACCTCTTAATGATCGAGGTGAATTTGTTAAAGTTATTACTGTTAATGCCATTTTAGTTAAGTTCTTCTTTCATATGATAACTAACACCATAGTCTATTAATTGTTCTTTATTATCCCATAAATTTAAAACTTCACTATCTAAACGAAAGTCTAATTCTTCACTGAATAACTGTTGTAAATCCTTTACGATCAAACGAATCAATTGGTTTTCTTTAAAGAAATCACGCATTGCTAATCTAACTCTTCGTGCTAAATTTTCGTTTTCATTATGGGTCGACACTACCTCAAAAGCAATAGGAATACTACATTGAACTTTATATAAATCAGCAATATCATAAACAAATGATAACTCATGACCGGTATGGATAAAACCCAACCCCGGAGTTAAACCTAAAGCAGTAATCACACTGTAAACCAAACCATATAAACAAGAATGAGCAACAGATAATGCTTGATTGATAAGAGTGCCTTCTTCAAAGTTATTTGGATCATAATCTCGACGATCCCATTGAATCCCGTATTCTTTAGAGAATTGTCTATAGGCTTTTCTTATTCGTGCACCTTCACGCCCCCTTAATTGCTGCATTGGTAGGTCTGACACATCCTCATTTGGAAAGCGCATTTCATACATCTCTTTAGCAACCGCTAATCTTAATCGATTATTTGAGACAAATTTAGCCTGTTTTTCAAGAAATCGACTGGATTTCGAGAGCGCCCTACCGTGAGCGTATAATCTCACACCATGTTCTCCAACCCAAAGAATCGAAGTTCCAGTATCACCAATTAATTCTACTGCTCTATGAGTTATATCTGTTCCAGGTCCTAATAATAATACGCTCGTCATTGCAGAAGGAATTTTAATAATTCCTCGTGCATCTTTAACTACAATTGCACTATCTTGTCGACTAATCATCGCATGTTCAATATAAATAAAAGTTATTCGATCACTAATACGAGGTAATTCAATAAGTTCGGTTTTTTTAGCTCCAACGTGATTAACCATATCATTGCTCCTTCGCAATAACCGTCAACAAACCGAAGCCATAGGCTTTTTTGCTTCCAATACCTTTGATCAAAGTTTGTTCAAATTTTTGTTTATCTTTAACAGTTAGAATACCTTGATAAGTCACAGAAATGATATTCAATCGTTTATTTCCCCGATAAAAATCTTTAAATCCACGATCTTTTATCGTAATATCATTTGGCTTAATTGAAAAACCATGTTTATCACTTCGTTCAAACAAATATTGAATTTGATCTTCTACACTCAATAAAGGAACAACTCGTCCACGCTTAGTTGGATTATTTTGATCCTTTAATGACTTCGTAGGATTTGCTGTCAGCTGAAAATAATACTGATCCCCTTCATTTATAGAATCTAACAAAAGATGATAATCTTTACTTTCAAAAGAATTAGGAATAGCATACTTTTCTAATTTTTCCTTATTTGGCAGGGTTTCACTCACTAATAACAGATAGATATTGCTTTTTAATGAATCCAGTCTCCACAACTTACGTGTTCGTTTTTTCTGCTGAATTTCTTCTGGAAAACTTTCTTCAACCCATGAGTGAAAATCTCCTAAATGTGTTAAGTTTCGCATTTTGTATCTATTATCTTTGTCTAATTTTACTCTTGTTAAATACACTTTACTCCTCCTTTCCAAAGCTTTGGAAAACATCATGTTCATGAGCTCCTGGAATATCGGGATTAGGAATTGTAGATTGTGCAACCGTTCTAAAGTTATATTTGCGATGATCTTGTGAGAAAGATTCCACAGAATCCCGCATAAAAATAGTTCTAGATTCATTTTTTAGCAATGGGGCATCTGCGATAATCTCTAAATGCGTCATATCTTTTCTAGATTTTTTAAACCATTTTGAAGCTTGCCAAGGATACTCACGTAATACTTGCATTAATGGCTCTTCAAAGATTCCTTGAACAAAATCTGCTGTGATAACGTTCGCTCTTCTACCTAAAAAAGGTTGAAAATACGGCTTTTTTAATGCAGAATGAATATCATTTATTTCATTTAAATCATCAGATTCAATTCCAACCAAAAATATAGCATCTTCAATATAATATCGATTCGTTACGTAATTTCTATCAAACTCCCCATTGGCTTTATATTTGCTCGCAATATGGTAATCATGAATTATGTTTCCAGGTTGATCAATTCTAATTGCAAGATTTATTTGATTTAGTGAAGTAATACTTTGATCATTTCTTCTTAATCCCATTGATCCAGCAATCAATCCTATCACACCACTTTTAGTAGGATACTTCTCAGTATGTCGTGTTTCGAATTTTGAACTGCTTCCCCACGATTGGAGTGGCCCTGAAAATTTCATCAATAAAGTGGCCATTTATTTCACCCTAGTCTTTCAAATGTATGTGAATTTGCTGTTTTAAATCCATTAGCAAATCCGTTAAACTATCATATTCATTTGATGAAGCTTCTATCCCGAGAGTAAATTCCATCGCTGGCTTATTTACCCATTTTTGCACAATTTCATGCTCTGAAATTAATGCTTTTTTTGACTTCTCAACAAAGCCTCTATTTGATATTATTGGTTCTTCAAAGGCCGTCACTAAGCTAACTGGTCGATCATCTCTTAGTGTAATAAGAACGGCTTGAGGTATCGTTAGATTAGCAAAAGTATTTGATTTACCTGTTGGCATTGATTTTAAGAATCCTTCAACAAATAAAGCTAAGCTATTAGTCGTCGCATCATAATCTTCATTTAATTGCTTGAAAAATTCATGGACAGCGACATTTGCATAACGATACATGGTTGATGAATTGAATTCAATCGTACCAAGCATACCTGCACCGGCATCTGCTCTGGATGAAAAATCATCTGTTGCTGTAAAGAAGTCGAACTCTGTTTGAACAGCATGTGTTGAAATGGCATGCGCAACTTGAGAGGATGCGTCTTCATTCAGTGCAGGATCATCCGCAACCATTCTACCGAACAAAGCAATATCTATTGCTGGATCACTTGTTATCATTTCTTTTAAATCTTTTTTGACATAATCTCCGTCCAATGCTGCAGTAGCTAATTTTTGAGCTTGTTTATCACTTATAAAAAACAATGCACGAGCTTTTTGGTCTTTCGTTTTAATTCCCGCGTCTTTAATCACATTCTCTGCTTTAGTCATCGCATCTTCTTGAGAAATATCAGAGTCCTGTTGACGAATTTTTGAGGCTACATATCGTACAACTTCTAGAGAACGAACTCCAACTTCAGCATCAATTCCATTTTCTTTAAAATATTCACGAATCGCTTTTTTCCATGATTGTGAACTCACTCGAGAGCGAGTCACCCCACCATATTGTGCAGTTTTAGGGCTTCCTGTGTCATCTCGGTTAATATTTGATGAAGGGACAGACTGAATAGCATGAATATCTAAATATAAACGATTATTTTTCATTAATTTCTTCTCCTTGTTGTGATGTGTATGAACGATAATATTGACGTGACCAAGTTAACTTTATTGCTTCCGGTCGAAACTGAAAAACGTATAAATCTTCAGCTAATTTTGCATAATTAATTTTTATATCTTTGCGAGCAATCTTGATCAAATGCCTTAAATGTTGAAACAATTCATCAATAGTACTCGATGTAATCATGGCGTTAAATCTTCGATCAAAAGCGATTGAATCACCATGTTCAGATCGTCTTTTTAAACGAAATTCGGATAATGAATGGCCTAAATTTGTAATTTTTTCTTTCTGAAATAACATAGCTGTATCTTCTAACCCTTGCTGATGTATAGCATATAATTGCAATGCCATAATTACACTTTTTTCCCCTCTAGTAAAACTTCCTTTCTTTCCTAGATATTTTTTAGGTAACTGATTAAAAATATGCGATAGTGCTAAAATCGGAAATTCTTCTCTCCCAATAGAATTTCTTAATTCCGCTAACATTGCTTTAGTTGATCCTAATTCTGCTTGTTCAGAAAATTGTCTAATCACACGATAGGTTGTTCCGTATATTGAATGATTATTTGACATCCTATTCCTCCTTAACCTTTTAATTTTCTGCGCATCCAATAAATAAAGGAATTATATTCGGTTACGATTGTCATTAAACCATTTTCTTTTTTTATTCCTTTATAATCCCGTGGACTTGCATTAGCCATTACTAAATCTGCTTGATGAATCAAAATATTCTCTAGCTGTTTACGCCATTTTAGAATTTCAACATCTTTTTCACTATTTTCATGAATATTCGCTAACCATTTTTTAAAATTCCAATCTATTTCATGAAACACTTCTTGGATAAGTTTATCTATTTGTTCAGTGTTTTTTATATTACGAATTTCAGCGATATTTCTATAAAATCTTCTTAAATTTTGATGAACCAGTTCTTTTGTTATTGTTACTTCATTATTGATACGATCAATCCATCCCGTTTCATCTGTATAGTCAAAGGCAAGATAATTATACAGTTTCAGTGAATCATAATATTCATCAGATGGCATCCAGGATGTTGCATTTCCATCATCAATCATGCTCATTGCCTCAAAGCTAATCATTTCAATTTCTTCAGCTTCTTCTTCTACGTAATCATATAGCCAGTCAATAATGCCTGGATTGCGATTGTTTTCTGTATTATTGTCAACTGGAAAAACAAGACCAAAGGATTGCCAAAATTCATGATTGATGTTGTGCTTTCTAGGTGTCAAAGTTCCTTTGTTGTCACCTGAATCATTCTTACGCCATAAGGTCATCGGTTCAAGAAATTGATTTTGATGGTTGATATCTTTTAATTTGATGATCTTCATTTCAAAAGGTTCACTCGCATCATGCTCAGGATCAATGATAATCGCTCTTCCCCATATTGAATATAATTCCGCTAAATTTGTCAAAGGCATTTCAGACATATGTTTTTGTATGTTTTCAGTACCATTAAATTCCCATGTTGGTGTTTGATGATTTGCTTGATACTGTTCTTCAGGATGAACTAAAATTAAATTAAGCATCAGTGTTTCGAATAAATTCTTCCCTTTTAGAGCAATACCACCAATATCATAGAGCCATCCTTTTGAAGAACGATATTTTTCTTTACCAAAATTAGTTTTATCAAAAGTCCCAATACAACCTTGGAATAACATTAGCCAACGGACAATTTCATCATCTGTCAGTATTTCTTTTTCTTTATTTGACTTTGAAGCAAACAAAGCTAATTTATTATTACTTTCGGATAAAGTACGATTAATCATTTTTCCAGAAACTGTTCCAGGTGCTTTCTTATTAATCTCAAATTTTGATAAATCTTTTTCAGTAATCTGCATAAAAGGTCTTTCATCATCATATAAATAAAAATGATCGTACCATTCGTCTAAATAATCAAAAACACAATCTGAAAAGTATTTTTGTTCCCATAGATTAGTCCACGTCTCCAATAAATCTTCTATATATTCATCTGCCCAATCAGAAATATCATTAACTGGGATTCCTTTTTCATTTATTTCTAAATAAGAATAAAGTTCGTCATCTGCACTATATCTTGAATAAACAGTATGTAATATAGCTAACAAGATACGTAAGACTGCAAAATCCTGCATACGCATATCGCCACCTAATTGGCGAAAATTTGTTGCATCTTTAAATAGTGTTTTGATAGAAACTAATTTGGTCTCACCAACGTCATTCAAAATAACACTGATCCAGGGTTCGTCAATTAAATTAAATCTTCCCACATTATTCCTCCTTTTCATAAGTTAAACCTAAGTGATTATCATATTTTAAAATATACCCATTCAAATGACAGGACATTTTTTCATCTAGAATAATTGCCAATGCCCCTTTTAACCAATGACTTTCATTCCATTCTACTAATCTCGTTTTTCTTAACATTTCTAATTCTTTGATTGTTTGGTCTATTTTAGAGACGTGGCACAGAATATTAGGTAAACGAATTGTTTGTTGGGCTATTTCCATTTGGATATTCGTCTGAGATATTTTTTTCTTTAAATTTTTTGTGCCATTTAATAATTTATAGTCATCTATATCTTCCTGGAGAACAATCACTTCGATACTATCTGTAGCATCTCGAACAGTTGCAATTCCATGTTCCTCACTCTGATTATCCTTCATATTCTTAAGCCATCCCGTTAGAGAATCTCGATTTCTTTTTTGTGAATTTGGTGCTTTCTTTAATTTATATTGATTTGAACTAGATTCCTTTTTTTTGTTAAGCTGATAGTGTTTTTCAAAAGCATCCTGATATTTAGGATGATTGTCAGAAATTCTATCTATTGGTACATCTGAATATGTAGCTTGAACAAGTGGCGAAATATCTGCTGGTATTGAGATTCTATCGGATAAGAGCTCTTGAGTTCGAATCAATAAATAATCACCGTATACTGCACTTGTTCCAGAATCAAATTCTAAAGTGCCACTCATTCCTAGTATATATACCTGCGGTTCTTTTAACAGTGAAGGACGAAGCGTATTTTCATGACGATGTAAACGACCAATACGCTGAATTAACAAATCCATCGGTGCTAAATCAGTAACTAAAAGGTCAAAATCAATGTCAAGAGATTGTTCGATAACTTGAGTTCCTACAATTATTTTACGAAACGGTCTATTACCATCTTTTCCTATCGATTTAATTAACTCTGATTCTTTATATGCCCGTTCCGTCGCAATAAATCCTGAGTGTAATAATTCCACTTCAGCTTTATCAAAAATTTTCATTAATTCAGTTGCCAAATACTGACTACGTCTGACTGTATTTACGATGCATCCAACAATGCCTCCATTGGACAATTTTTGTTTGATTAATGAAATCAATTGTTCGTCATTTAAAGAGAAAAGCGAAATATCTTTGTTTTTTACTTTTTCGAAGTCTGAAAATTGGTTTAATTCATTACCATCTGTATACGTGATTAATGGATAATTTTCTGAGTTAACCATTGATAGATTGGATTCGGAAGCTTTTTCACCCGTAAATCCTGTTAAATAAGCTTCTACAAATTTCAATCGAGTTGATTTCGGTAATGTTGCCGAAAGTAAAATTACCGGAACTTTATAGAATCCAAGCCACTGTAATGACCGTTCCAGATAACCATTCATGAACGCGTCATACGCATGAACCTCATCAATAATCACGACTTTGCGACTAAAACCTAAGTGCCTTAACATTAAATGCTTACTTCTTAGTGACATCATTAGAAGTTGATCAACTGTTCCAACGACGAAATCATCTAGCGTTGCTGTTTTTCTCCCTGCAAACCATTCGTTTACAATGACAGATTCCTCTAAAGTTTCACCTGATTTTCCTCTTTGGCGGATCTTTGAATACTCCGGATTTAAAGCTGCTTTCCCATGTACTAATTGTATCGATTTATTTTCCTGACTTTCATCAACAATTTTATTAACCCAATCCTCTAAACGCGGAAAAATTCCATTTGACGTTGCCTGAGTGGGTAAACCAAAATAGACTCCTGACAGCTCAAATTTAGCAGCTAATAACTCTGCTCCAGCAAGAGCTGCTTCGGTCTTTCCACTACCCATCACTGATTCAAGTATGTACAACCCTGGTTGATTCGCTTTTTGAATCAGTTCTGCAAGTTTCAACTGCACGTCATTAGCTGAAAATCCAAAACGCTTTTCATAGAGAGTATTTATATCTGTTTCTTGATTGGCAATCCAAATATCAGATTTTTTCCATAACCCCCAAGCATTTTGAATACGATTTTCAGTCAAATCAATTATCGAATTTTCTAAGTCTGTTAGCGGAAAATAATGTTCATTACTTCCTATCCAATCTGCCATAATTAATAAGCCAGACAATATAACCTGAGCATCCAAAGAAGCATGAGGGATTTCATCTTTAGAACGGTAATCAGCTATCATCATAGCCCAGTCCAAAATATCAGCTTGTACTTTTTTCCATAAAATATGTGATGGATCTGTTGGGGACTCTTTTTGATAATAATTCGAAACGTAACTTCGTTGAATTTTTAAATCTCTCTGACTATTAACCGGTTGACCATGATGTGCTCCAATAATGGAGGCAATGGAATGGGGAACATCATTCTTTTCAAGTATAAACTGTCCTGCAATCGCATGATGTGATTTATTTGAATTTGGCAAAGGAGTATCGTTAATATCCGCAAAGCCATTAGCCGTTAGTTTTCCTTTCAAAACTATATCTAAATCCAAAGAATTATTAAAACCTTTTTTAAACTGAAATGCTGGTGTTGCTTTGCCGATATCGTGAATTGCAGCAATGAAAATTGCTACTTGTAATCCTGCTTCTTCAGAATGTGTATTAATTCCTTGCATTATTATCTTTTTTTGACTTTCGCTAAGCCAATGATTCCACAATTGAATAATTACTTGAGTAACATCATGCAAATGTTGTTTTAAAGGTAACCATTTAAATACACTATATTTATCTGACTTTTTTGCCCATAGATAATCTTGATAATTTTCCAATCCAAATTGAGTCAATAAATATACCTCCTTTCTTCGACACCCCTGCTAATGCAGGAAAACCCTTTCATTTTTTGTAAAGCAAATAATTATCAAAGGGTCACTCGAGATAACTCTCGAAATATAACATATATTAAATATAAGCCATATTCATATAATCATTAAGTTATATTTTTGAATAATTATTTCATTATCTATATTTTGCTGAAACTGTTATCCCTAATAATTGGACCGCTTCCTGATGATATCACGATAAAGACAAGGAAAATTCATAAGTTCCAAATAAAAAACGCCTATTTAAAATAGACGTTAGCGTGCTCGCATCGCACGATCGATATCGCGTTTCATTTGTTGTTCTTTGAGTGAATGACGTTTGTCATAACGGTTCTTACCACGTGCCAGTCCGATGAGGACTTTGGCTCGACCACGGACGAGATACATTTTCAATGGCACGATGGTATAGCCCATTTGCTTCACTTCTTGACCTAATTTGGCGATTTCGCGCTTATGCAAGAGTAATTTGCGGTCTCGCAGTGGATCATGATTGAACTGATTGCCTTGGTCATAAGGGCTAATATGAACGCCCTTAAGCCAGGCTTCACCGCGGTGAATGGAGATAAAGCCATCTTGCAGATTGACTTTTCCTGCACGAATGGATTTTATCTCGGTTCCTTTTAATACTAATCCTGCTTCGTACGTATCGATTATTTCATAATCATGTCTTGCTTTGCGATTGGAAGCGAGCGGTTTATCTTTAACCTTGCTCATTCCTTCCCTCCTTCATTATTTCTTTCGTTTCTTCATTTTAAAGTTTGGATTCTTTGACTGTTTTTTCCGCCCTTTTTTCTTGGCTTGTTTCGATTGATGGTCTTGAGGTTCTTTGTGGCGTTTTTTATTTCGTTTTTGTTTTCTTGTGGGACGGATAATGGATGAATCCACCTCAATTTGTTCAGATTCTAACAGCGTGAAATCGATTTGGCGTTCTGGTACGTCCACGGCTGCTACCTCAATCGTCACTTGTTGACCGATACGAAAGGCACGGCCTGTACGTTCACCCATCAACATCATATGTTGTTGATTAAATTGATAATAGTCATCATTCATTTGGTCAAGGCGGATTAAGCCTTCCACCGTGTTCGGTAATTGGACAAACATACCGAAGGATGTAATCGAACTGATGGTACCATCGAATGTTTCGCCCACATGTTGCGCCATATATTCGGCCTTCTTCATAGCATCTACTTCACGTTCCGCTTCAACAGCCCGTCGTTCCATTTGCGAACTATGGTCCGCAATGCCTGGTAATTGATCGGTTAATTTGTTGAGGAACTTTTGATTAGGGCGACCTTTAGCATAAGCGGTAATCAGGCGGTGGACAATCAAGTCAGGATAACGACGAATCGGAGAGGTGAAATGCGTATAATCTCTCGCTGCCAGTCCGAAATGGCCTTTGGGTTCTTCGGAATAAACAGCTTGTTGCATACTCCGCAGTAACATCATCGATAGAACCGGTTCATAGGGTTCTCCTTTGGCTGCATTCAACAAGGTTTGTAGTTGCTTGGGTGCAACATCTGCCGTACTGCCCCGCAAGATTAATCCAAAAGCTGTCGCAAATTCAGCAAAGGCGGTCATTCGATCTTCATCTGGTGACTCATGCACCCGGTAAATGAATGGTAATTCTTTTTGGGTGAAATGATTGGCGATCGTTTCATTAGCGATTAACATAAAGGATTCAATTAAGCGCTCCCCAACACCACGTTCTCTGAATTGAATATCTAACGGATTGCCTTCTTCATCGACAATAATTTGCGCTTCTTGCGAATCAAAGTCAATCGCTCCCCGACGACGGCGCATCTTCTCTAAAATACGGTGCAGTTCCACCATTGTTTCGATGGGTTGGACGAGTTCTGGGTATTCTTCGCGTGTCTTCATATCACCATCAATCATGGCATTGACCGCATCATAAGTCATCCGGTAACTGGATGAGATAACACTGCTTAGGATTTGATAGTCGCGGACTTTTCCTTGTTCATCAATCGTCATCACACAAGACTTCGTTAAGCGGTCTTCATTGGCATGTAGTGAACACAGGCCATTGGATAATTTCGGTGGTAACATTGGGACGACACGGTCTGTTAAATATACAGAAGTCCCGCGTTCCAATGCTTCACGGTCAATGGCGGAATTCTCGGTAACATAATGCGACACATCCGCAATATGAACGCCTAATTGATAATGGCCATTCTCCAGTCGGTCAATGGATATCGCATCATCCAAGTCCTTGGCATCTGCCCCATCGATCGTGAATATTAGCTGATCTCTTAAATCAACGCGCCCTTCCATATCCTCCGAACTTACCGTATCCGGAAATTGTTCCACTTCTTCCATGACATTCTCAGGAAATTCGTGCGGGATATTAAATTTATACAATACGGATAAAATATCGACACCCGGGGCATTTTTATGTCCGATTTCTTTGGCGACCAGTCCGGTCATCACATTCGGTCTTTCAGCGCTTGGATAATCTTTAATCTTCACGATAACAATGCTGCCGTCAACCGGGTGCACCCCTTCTGGAAGCGCAAAGATTTGTAAGTGACGAGAACTTACCGTATTCGGTTCTACAAAACCGAGATAGCCCGTTTTCTCTCGTTCTTCTTTATTGTAAGCAAAGAATTCCCCGACTAATTGTTGAGTAGCGCGTTTAACCACGCGGTCAATGCGTGCTTCAGACCCTTTTCCAGTCTGGGGATTCACTTCTTTTAAGATAGTAACTTCTACCTCGTCGCCATCCATCGCTTCACCAATATTATTTGGCGGGATAAAGAGATCGGGTTCATCCGCTTCCACCGAAACAAATCCAAAACCTTTCGCATTCGCTCGGAAGATACCGGTTGCTTGTTTGTCCTTTTGTTGTTTGCGTTGGTATTTTCCTTGAGCGGTAATGTCTAATTCACCAATATATTCTAGGAAGTTTAAGGCTTTGATTAAACGTTTGTAATTTTTATTGCCTCGATAATTGAATATATTAGCAACTTCATCTACTTTATAAGATTTGTCGGCATGTTCTTCGAAAAAATCTAATAAATTCTTTTCTAACTTTGATAAACTCATTTTCTCTCCTCCAATTCATCCCGTCAAATCATGAGATGAATTACTGACTATTTCGTTCGATAAAGGCTAGCACAAATTCTTCAAACGACTGACGATTGCGGTCAACCGTGATAACATGGGTATTCTCTGGGAATGTCTTCAATGTGATATCCACTCCGGACATCGCTTCGACCACTTCATGAATATCTGCACCTCGAACCATCGAATCCTTCAAGGACTGGACTAATAACACCGGTGTCTGTATGGTCGTTAATTGATCGCGGTAAGATACTTTAAACATTTCCAATTCATGCATCTGTTCAGTGTATTTAAATTTAATGCTTGGCCAATCGTCTTCAAATTGGTCTGATTGATTATTTTTCTTGTATAGATTACGTGTGTAGGCTTTAAAGACATCATCAATCGTCACGGTTTGTTCGCGGACAATCGGTGAATTAAAGGTTCCCCCTGCTTGAATAGACAAGGAATCGTCTAATAAGGCATCAATCGCAAACAAGCCACCTAACGATAAACCAAACACAAAGACTTGGTCATATTGTTCGCACATCCATTGCACAGCTTCCTTCGATTGACGTCTCCAAATCCCGATATCTGCATCCAATATATCCATGATATCATCACTGGCATGGCCCTTTAATAATGGCATTAAAACATTATATCCTGCTTTATTTAAACGGCGCCCTAGTAAGTTCATGTCATTCGTTGAACCGGTATAAGCATGAAATAAGACAATTCCTATCTTTTGATTCTCTGCTTCTAGAAATCGCGCTCCCTGGAATGGTACATCCACTAATCATCACCTATTTCTATAATCTCTATCTTAATCATAACGAATTCAGAATGGAATATAAAGAAAAAACTCCAACCTAACATTGTTAAGTAGGAGTAAGAATGATTAATGCGATGATAAATAGGCTAAAGCGATATTAATCGCAAAGAATAGAAATCCCAAAACCGTTGTGGCGCGAATAAGAAATGCTTCGAATCCTCTCGCTTTGGTTCTTGGTTGACCGTCGTCACCACCGGTTAATAAACTCGCTGCATTCCCTTTAGATGGTTGCATCATCACAAGAATAATTAACAATACTGAAATAATAATTAATGCGTATAATAAGATGTCGTACATTGATCTTCCTCCTTAAATCAAGGTTGATTGATTTCACTCTTTCTATTTTACCATAAAGAGCTACTCTTTCAATACAAAGCGCAAATAATTCGTTTTCCCAAAGGGATGGTTGTGATCAATAGACGCTTCACTCATTCATCATTGCACTATATTCTGATGAATTTATGAGAAATCAGGTTGAAATGACCGTGTTTTATCTCTAATCATTAACCTTTCTCCAATCTATTTGATGATATAATGAGATGAAAATAGAAAGGAGCTTCATATGAAGAAAATTATCACCAATCTCATCTTAGTCACCATCGGGAGTCTTTTCTTTGCGGTCGCCATTAATTGGGTGACATTACCCAATGAGTTAGGAGAAGGTGGGATAACCGGTCTTATTTTATTTATGAATTATACGATTGGCACCAATATTGCCTTAGCCACCTTAATCATCAATCTCATCTTACTAGCTATCGGCTGGAAATTTCTTGATAAGACGACGATTTTATATACGATTTTTTCAATTTTAGTATTGTCATTCTTTCTCGAATTCGTCAAACCTGCCCCTTTTATTCCGGATAATTTACTAACCGCGGGTATATTAATGGGCATCCTCATGGGGATTGGCCTGGGACTGGTAATTGTGGGTAATGGCTCTACCGGAGGGACCGATATTATTGCCTTAATCCTGCATAAATTCACCGGCATTCCCATATCGACAGGCTTACTCATCTTAGATTTATGTATCGTCCTATTAGTAACCACCATTATTGGTGTCGAAAAAGGCATTATCACCATGGTTGCTATCTTCTTAACATCCAAAATGATTAACTTTATCGTCGCCGGATTCAATCCAAAGAAAGCATTCTTCATTATCTCGAAGGAATATCAAGCGATTGGACAAGCGATTGTGGAAGAATTAGATCGCGGCGTAACAATTTTAAATGCAAGTGGCTTTTATTCAAAAACAGACCGCCCTGTCCTCTATGTTGTTGTAAATAGCGCCCAAGTGATTCATCTACAACGCCTGATTCAACAATATGATAATAATGCCTTTGTAACCATCTCCGAAGTCCAAGAAGTCCACGGCGAAGGCTTCACCTATTTCTTAACAGAACTGGAGGAATAGAGAGTTTTGTTTTATTTTGAATAATAAATAAGAAACATAGCCATTGAATAATACGGATAACTAATATCACTCAGAGAGCAATCGGTTCTCTGGGTTTTTTATTGGTTATAAAAATCAAACGTATCCCAATAATGATAGCAATATATTATCATACTAGTTTACTCGACTCGTCCTTGGAATCTAGAAGTAAAATCATCCTCAAATAAAAAAACTTTCTATAAATTTTATGTTTGTAAGTATTATGAATGCTTTTTATAAACTTGTTAAATGACAATCTCTTTCCTTTTTTGAATTAGTTACAAGCTCGTTTTAAAGCATAATTGATATAAATGGAATAGATTCTTTTTGAGTAAGTTGTAAAATATTTATTTCTGGATGGAGAAGATGGGCGACCATCATCATAAGAATAAGCATGGACTGACGTATAACAATCCCTTGGAGCTTCAGCGCCTAGGGATTGTATAGTCAGCCAAGTCCCGATCACACAGCGCTTGGAACATAGTGACTTAGCGATGTGTCATGCGTTAGCGACCTCGGCTCGGGAGGGTGCCTTATGATGAGGTCGCCCCATCTACGGAATACAGAAATATTTAAAACAACTTAGAAACTCACTCTCATGATTTCTTGCAATCAAAAAACCACCATCAAATGATGGTGGTTTCAATAATATGACGGATTATTTGAAGTCTGCTAAGTTATAGAAAACTTTTTTACCATTGTATTGTGCTAAATCGCCCAATTCATCTTCAATACGTAATAATTGATTGTATTTAGCCATACGGTCTGAACGAGATGCAGAACCAGTTTTGATTTGACCAGCATTTGTCGCAACAGCGATATCAGCGATTGTCGAATCTTCAGTTTCACCAGAACGGTGAGAAACAACAGCTGTAAATCCTGCACGTTTAGCCATTTCAATCGCATCAAATGTTTCAGTCAATGTACCGATTTGGTTAACTTTGATTAAGATTGAGTTTGAGATGTCTTCATCAACACCACGTTGTAAGATTTCTGTGTTTGTTACGAATAAGTCGTCACCAACTAATTGTACACGATCTCCTAAACGTTCTGTTAATTCTTTCCAGCCATCCCAGTCATTTTCATCCATACCATCTTCGATAGAAAGGATTGGATATTTGTTAACTAATTCTTCTAAGTAGTCAACTTGTTCTTTGGCATTACGTTTAGCACCTTTTTCACCTTCGAATTTAGCATAGTTGTATACGCCATCTTCGTAGAATTCAGATGCTGCACAGTCAAATCCTAGGTAAATATCTTCACCTGGTTTGTAGCCAGCTTTTTCGATCGCTTGTAAGATTGTTTCCACACCATCTTCAGTTCCTTCAAAGCGTGGTGCGAATCCACCTTCGTCACCCACTGAAGTTTCTAAACCACGTTCAGATAGAATAGCTTTCAATGCGTGGAATACTTCCGCTCCCCAACGTAACGCTTCTTTGAATGAAGGCGCTCCAACTGGTAAGATCATGAATTCTTGGAAAGCAATCGGTGCATCTGAGTGAGAACCACCATTGATGATGTTCATCATTGGAACAGGTAATTCTTTCGTGTTGAATCCACCTAGATATTGATATAATGGCACATCTAAGTATTCAGCAGCAGCACGAGCAACCGCAATAGAAACACCAAGAATTGCGTTGGCACCTAATTTACCTTTATTATCTGTTCCATCTAATTCGATCATTAATTTATCAATCGCTAATTGATTACGAACATCATAACCGATTAATGCTTCAGCAATGGTTGTGTTAACATTGTCAACCGCTTTTTGTACCCCTTTACCTAGGTAACGATCTTTGTCGCCATCACGTAATTCAACAGCTTCATGTTCACCTGTTGAAGCACCTGAAGGGACCATACCGCGTCCGAAAGCACCGCTGTCTGTCACAACTTCTACTTCGATGGTTGGGTTACCACGAGAGTCTAAAACTTCACGAGCATATACATCTGTAATATAAGGCATTAATAATTCTCTCCTTTTTGTTAATGATCATCATCCAAATAGAGACTTGATACATTTCTATTTTACTGGATGATGTGTCTTTTTGCAATGTTACGATTTAATAATGGATTGACCGGTCATCTCTTCTGGTTGTTCGATTCCCATTAAGTCTAATAATGTTGGCGCAAGGTCCGCTAAAATACCGCCCTCACGTAATTCAACATCATCTTTCGTCACGATAATTGGCACCGGATTGGTTGTATGAGCCGTCATCGGATTTCCTTCGAGGTCACGCACTTCGTCAGAGTTACCATGGTCGGCTGTAATGATTGCAGCGCCACCTTTTTCTAGAATCTTGTCGACGACTTCTCCGAGACATTCGTCAACCGCTTCAATCGCTTTGACGGTTGGCTCTAACATTCCTGAGTGACCAACCATATCAGGATTGGCAAAGTTTAAGATAACCGCATCGATTGTATCTGTATCTAATTTCTCGATTAAGGCATCTTTGACTTCGTAAGCCGACATTTCTGGTTTCAAGTCATAGGTTGCGACTTTTGGTGAAGGGATAAGAATTCTTTCTTCCCCATCGAATTCAGAATGACGGCCCCCTGACATGAAGAAGGTAACGTGTGGGAATTTCTCGGTTTCAGCAATCCGTAATTGCGTCTTACCGGCATCAGCCAGCACTTCCCCTACGGTATTCTTCAAATCTTCTTTCTTGAAGGCAATTTGAGAAATAACGGTGTCGCTATACTCCGTAAAGGACACGAAGTTCAAGCCAGATAAGGCGCCACGGCGATCGAATTCTTGGAATCCTGGATTCGAGAGCGCTGTCGCCATTTGAATGGCACGGTCCGGACGGAAGTTAAAGAAGACAACGGAATCATCGTCTTTGATCGTTGCGACCGGTTCACCGTCTTTTTCAACGACAAATGGGACCACGAATTCATCATAGACTTCATTGTCATAAGAGGCTTGAACACCGGCTTCTGCTGAATCAAAGGCAATACCTTCACCATGAACCATCGCATCATAAGCGACTTGTTCACGTTCCCAACGTTTGTCACGGTCCATCGCATAATAACGCCCGGCAATCGTTGCGAATTCTCCAAGACCTAATTCTTTGAATTTCGCTTCCGCTTGTTTAATATATTCGATACCTGTTGAAGGACCAACATCACGGCCATCAAGGAAACCATGAATATAAACTTTCTCAAGACCATGGCGTTTTGCTAATTCAACCAAGGCATATAGATGATTGATATGTGAGTGCACCCCACCATCTGACAGTAATCCCATCAAATGGAGCGCAGTGCCTTTTTCTTTAGCATCTTCGACCGCTTGAATCAGTTCAGGAATTTCGAAGAAATCGCCATCTTCAATAGATTTGTTGATGCGGGTTAAGGATTGATAAACAATGCGTCCGGCACCAATATTCATATGACCGACTTCTGAATTCCCCATTTGTCCTTCAGGTAAGCCAACATTTAGCCCATCTGCACGTAATTGTTGATGCGGGAATTCATTCCAATAACGATCAAAATTGGGTTTGTTCGCTGCTTTCACTGCATTACCTTTCGCTTCTTCTCGAATAGCAAAGCCATCAAGAATAATTAATGCATAAGGTTTTCTTGACATTATTTTACCGCCTCCAATAAGGCTAAGAATGAATCTTCTTCTAAACTTGCGCCTCCGACTAATGCGCCATCAATGTGTTCTTGTTCCATATATTCTGCGATGTTTTCTGGTTTAACCGATCCGCCGTATTGAATACGAACTTTTTCCGCAATTTCTTCAGAAGTCACGTCCGCAATCGCTTGACGAACCACACCACATGTTTCATTTGCGTCTGCAGCTGAAGAGGATTTCCCTGTTCCAATCGCCCAGATTGGTTCATAAGCAACCACTAATTGAGAGATTTGCTCCTCAGATAATCCTTCTAGAGCAGCTTTGACTTGACCTGACACAAAGTCATTGGTCTCGCCTGCTTCTCTTTGCTCAAGTGTTTCTCCACAACAAATAATTGGCAGTAAATTGTTGTTGAAGATAGCTTTTGCTTTTGCGTTAATATCTTCATCTGTTTCATGGAAATACTCACGGCGCTCTGAATGGCCAATGATGACATAGTCAATGCCTAAGTCAGCCAATGCTTTAGGTGAGGTTTCGCCTGTATAAGCACCTGCATCTTCACTGTAGCTGTTTTGGGCAGCGAGTTGTAATTCTGACCCTTCTGCCGCTTCTTTCATTGCTTGTAAGAATAAAGCAGGAGCACCGATTACTGTGTCTACTTTATCATTTGAAGGAATACTGTCTTTTACTTGTTCAACAAAAGCCACTGCTTCTTTGTGGTTTTTGTTCATTTTCCAGTTTCCAGCAATAATTGGTTTACGTGACATAAATTAATAACTTCCTTTCATCAATGTGAAATTATTTATCTGCAATCGCTTCGATACCTGGTAATTCTTTACCTTCTAGGTATTGTAATGACGCACCGCCACCTGTTGAGATATGAGTGAATTTATCTTCATATCCTAATTGCGCAACCGCTGCGGCTGAGTCACCACCACCAACGATCGTGTTCGCATCTTCTAATTCAGCGATGGCTTCACAGACACCGATCGTTCCTTTAGCGAATGCTTCCATTTCGAAGACGCCCATTGGACCATTCCAGACCACTGTCTTAGCATCTTGGAGAACTTCTTTGAATTGTTCCACTGTTTTCGGACCACAGTCTAGTCCTTCCCAGTCTGCAGGAATGTCATCCACTGAGACAATCTCAGTATTAGCATCCGGAGCGAAATCATCCGCAATCACAACATCCACTGGCAATACCAGTTTGTCGCCTGCTTTTTCGATGATTTCTTTGGCTACCGGAATACGATCTTCTTCCATCAATGATTTTCCGACTTCTTTACCTTGAGCTTTCAAGAATGTATAAGCCATTCCACCACCGATGATGATTTTGTCTGCTTTATCCAATAGGTTGGTAATGACATTGATTTTGTCTGAGACTTTTGCTCCACCTAGAATCGCGACAAATGGACGCTCTGGATTATCAACAGCTCCACCGATGTATTTCAATTCTTTCTCGATTAAGAAGCCAACACCAGAATCTAAGTGTGAAGCAATCCCAACATTGGATGCATGCGCACGGTGAGCAGTACCGAAGGCATCATTGACAAAGACATCTCCTAGAGAAGCCCAATATTTACCTAATTCAGGGTCGTTCCCGGATTCTTTCTTGCCATCGATATCTTCATAACGAGTATTTTGAACCAGTAGCACTTCGCCTGCTGCTAATTCCTCGACCAATTGTTCCAATTTTTCGCCACGTGTTTCAGGGGAGAACTTGACTTCTTGGCCTAATAATTCACTTAATCGTTTCGCAACAGGTTCTAAATTGTTTTTAGCTTTATCTTCTTCTGTTTTGACTTTGCCTAAGTGAGAGAATAAGACTACTTTTGAATCTTGATCGATTAGGTATTTAATTGTGTCTAATGCTTGGACAATCCGATTGTCATCCGTGATCTTACCATCTTGGAATGGCACGTTGAAGTCTACACGGACAAGGACCGTCTTATCTTGGACATTTAAGTCTTTAATTGTTTTTTTAGCCATTATATTACCTCCAAATTCTTAAAAAAAGCGAGGAAGCGAATAAGCTTCCCCGCTCCTTGGTTCTGTTGGTTCGTGTCTTATTAAATTAAGCTAGCAAAGTGTTCTAAAGTTGACACCATGTTTGCAGTGAAACCATACTCGTTATCATACCAAGCGTTAACTTGAACGATTTGATCTTCGCCTTCACCCATCACTTTAGTTAATGTTGCATCATAAACTGAACCAGCTGGGTAACCAATAATGTCTCCAGATACAATTTCGTCTGTTTCATAAACAAATGCGTCGGAAGCATATTTTTTAACTGCTTCGTTTACTTCTTCTTCATTTGCTACTTCTTTACTTAATACAGCGTAAAGTTGAGTTAATGAACCAGTGATTGTTGGAACACGTAAAGCTGCTCCATCAATTTTTCCATCTAATTCAGGGATAACTTTACCGATTGCTTTAGCTGCACCTGTTGAAGCAGGGATAATGTTTGCTGCTGCACGGTTTTTACGTCCACCTGGTGCATCTTGTAATTTTTGAGTTGCAGTATAAGCGTGAACTGTTGTCATAACAGCTGACTCGATACCAAACTCTTGATGTAAAGCATTAACCATTGGTGCTAAACAGTTAGTTGTACATGATGCTGCAGAAACGATTTTGTCGTCTGCTGTGATGATGTCGTGGTTAACACCGTAAACAACTGTCTTAACATCACCTGAAGCTGGAGCTGAAATAAGAACATATTTCGCACCTGCGTCGATGTGTGCTTGTGCTGCATCTTTAGAAGTATAGAAACCTGTACATTCTAAGACAATGTCAACACCTAAGTCAGCCCATGGTAAGTTAGCTGCATCTTTTTCTTCATAAGATTTGATGTTTTTACCATCTACAACTAAATCGTCACCTTGAACTTCTACTGAGTAAGGGAAACGACCTTGAGCCGTGTCATATTTTAATAAATATGCTAAATCATCATTGTCAGTTAAGTCGTTGATTGCAACAACTTCTAAATCTGTATCAATTTCCATGATACGACGTAAAGCTAAACGACCGATACGTCCAAAACCATTAATTGCTACTTTTACTGCCATAAAGTAAATTCCTCCTAAGGATAATTATTATTTTAATGAGCAAGCTCATTTAAAACCTGATTAGCCAGAGCTTCATCACATACTAACCAACCATGATTGGTGGTTAATTTATGGTATGCAATACATGCCTCTGCTTTACTAGCGCCACTTATCACTGTGATCACCAGTGGTATTCGCTCGAGATCTTCGAGTTGAATACCGATGCGCGGATATCTCAAGACATCCTCGCCTTCTTCGTCAAAGAAAATACCGAACGCTTCTCCGACTGCATGTTTATCGATTAATGTCTCGATTTGTGCAGGCGTCACATCACGTCGCTGAGCCATTACCTCAGCATTCCCAATACTCAGCAATAAGCAATCGGCGCGCTTACTCGTCTCAATTGCATGTTGGATGCTGGGTTGTTTGAGAAATAATTGATATGTCTGTTCGTCAATATTTTCTGGGATAAATAACGGTAAATACTGTGATCCTGTATTCTCTGCCATCACACCACCGACTGTGTTTGATTGAATACCGATATTGGCATTCAAGCCCCCTCGTGTGGGAACAAATAACAATTCCCGATTCTTGGCTAGGTCTGGTGAGAAATACTTCCCGACTTGCGCAAGTGTGGTGCCACTCGTCACGGCGATGATGTTTTTAGATTGCGTTAATTGACTGTCTAAGATGTTTTGCACACCCTGACTCAAATATTCGAATACTTTTTCATCACGTTCGCTATTCCCTGGAACTATTATACAATAATCTACCCCTAAATGCTCACATAAAAGCTTTTCTTTTTCTTCAAAAGCATTTGCGGATGAATCAAGACGCCAGCGATTCAATAATTCAGCGACAGCGCTCCCGGATTCAGTGATTGAAACACCTCGTGAGGAGACGTTGATTAAATCTTGTTCTCTCAGTGTCTCAATGATAGTTCTTGCTGCTCGTTCAGTAATCCCTAGCTGTTTAGCTAAGGCTTTTCGCCCTATCGGACTTTGTATTAATAGTACATTCAATACATCTAAACGCGCTTTAAATAGTTCTTTAAATTCAGGGACTACAGAATTCATGGCACGAAATAGCTCGTCCATTGATTTCGCCCCCTTTGCATGGCCAAATATCGTCCAGCAAGAAGATTTGTTGCTAAACTTGTTTAAACCATGATTAGAGAATAGCACGAACCGAAACATAAGTCAACCAATTGGGCTTGTTTTTGTAAACGGCTGGTTGTTTTTGGTCCAACAAGGATGATGGTGAAAAGAATGAAGTAAACTTATGCGTTTTGGGAAATTGTTCCGCTACTATTCTTCAATAATAAACGCCTCATAGATTGATTGTTAGGCGATTATTTTCATTCATGTCTGTGCTTAGCATGATCAACTTGATTCATCAAAATTATTTCGTCAGTCGTTTTTTGGGGCGGACTTGATGTTTCATTCAATCTCTTTTTGAATAATGGCGTCCGATCCGATCATTTTTTATTAATGGCTATCATATTCAGTCGTCATTCAATTAAATGTTCTATTATGATGCACAGCTTTACCATTAAAACAGGCAAATAAAATATGGATTGTTATTCAAATGACAAGCGCTGGTGGGGTATTCAATTTTCTGCGACACTTGTATCTTCCACAATTTATTCCTGACTTTTTCATTTTTTAGTTATCATTTTGTCACAATATCCCTCTATAATCATTCCCAGATTGAATATAGAAAGCGAGATTATCATTAATCTAAGAAAAATTATTCTCATTGGCGTTTGTGCCAGTCTCTTGTCCTAAAGCCTTGTACCCGAATGGTGTTAGCGAACGAAGCACCAACAAACCCCACTTCCACGACACAAGTGGATTCGTCGGCATTCAAGCAAGCCGTGCGAAACAGTCTTTATGACGCAGTGAATAAAGAGTATTTGGACCCATTAACGATTCCGGATGACCAATTTATGGCAGGCGTTAGTACGGATATAGCAGAACAAAACAAAAAGATTTTGCACCAAGATTTGGCCAAATTAGGCGACGGTGATATTCAAACAGAGACGCCTGAAGAAGCAACGATGGCCGCTTATTATAATCAAGCCCGCGACTTCCAGCGACGCAATCAAGAAGGGAGTGCCCCTGCCAAGCCATACCTTGAACAAATCGAATCTCTCACATCCTTCGATGACTTTAAGGAACATCTTGAAGGATGGATCAATTCAGGCATCGACCTTCCCTTTATGTTAACGGCTGGGGCCAGTCTTGAACAACCGGAGACCAATCAATTGCGTTTAATCGCTCCCAGTCCGATATTACCGGGCACCAACCTTTATCAAGAAGGGGATCCTACGGGGCAAATGATGTTGGAAGCCTATCAAGAAAGTGCCCAACGTAACCTTGAACAGATGGGCTATTCTCAAGAGGATGCCCGTCAATATGTTACCCAGGCGCTGGCTTATGAAACCAATGCCTATTATTCGCCTAGCGAGAATCTCATTTGCTTGCCTGCCGGCATCTTACAGGCGCCTTTGTATAGTCCCGATCAATCAATCCATCAGCCAAAATCTCGGAGCAATTGGCGCAACCATAGCCCATGAAATCTCGCATGCATTCGATTCAACAGGGGCAACTTTCGATAGTCAGGGAGCGTTGCGTAATTGGTGGAGTGAAGCAAATGTTGAACAATTCCAAGCACGCACCCAACAAATCCATGACCAATTTGATGGATTGGAAACAGAAAATGGTACCGTCGATGGCGCATTAACGTTGGATGAAAATATCGCCGACAATGCCGGCTTATCTGTCGCTTTGGATGCATTGAAACAACATGAAGACTATGACTTACAAGAATTTTTCACGAGCTATGCTCGTTCTTGGGCCACCCTCTATCAGCTATCAGCCAGAAATGGCCAGCATGATGTTGATGTCCGATCCCCATGCCCCTGAACAATTACGGACCGACATGCCGGCCATGAATATGGATCCTTTCTATGAAGCATTCGATATTAAAGAAGGTGACCCGATGTATCTGGCCCCTGAAGACCGATTTGACTTTTGGAAATGATGTTCGAAACAAGCATATTGTAAGATAAGTTGGAAAAGACGATAGTGTCGTTACAAAACACGGTAGCAATCATGCCACCGTGTTTTTTGCTTCCAATCCGCAATCTGGTTTTATTCATTTTGTTCCTTTGATGCACTGCGATTTCTGTTACAACCTGACGATTCGTTATGCCCTTTGGCATACTAAGCGCATCAGTGTCTAGTCGACATCCCACTCTTAGTGTAGTAATCAAACAATTCTGTGTATGATTCGTTGGACTCTTCCGGGTTATGTCGATTATTTTGTGTACAAAAAAACTCAGAGACTTTAAGCTCTGAGTTGATGGCTTACTGCTATCTTTAGCGTTTATTAACGAACTTATCGATCAACAAGACCTTTCATTGTAGAATCATATGTCGCGAAAGTTGTTTCAATGTGTCTCGAAAAATCTTCAGAGATTCCTTCAGATAAATTTTCGTTTTGAATTTTCGACATTTGTAAGGTTGTTCCGTTCAATTCAACCTGCACTTCATCGCCTTAGGACAAATCCAGTTGCTCCAACATTTTTGAAGGGAGTATCATGCCATATGAATTCCCCATCCTTATGATTCTACTTTGATATTTTTCCATGTGGTCACTTCCTTAAGATGCTCTTCATTATGACAATTATAACGTCCTTTAATCACTTTCACAATTTACTCTTTCGACTGCCACTTACTAAATATCGCTTTTACCGATATATCATTTTTATCTCTTCTATTATATATCGCCATCTCAGATATACACCATTAAAAAACTATTTCTTATCATTCTTTATATCGCCTTTTCCGATAAATGTCCCTTCTACCTACTCCCTCTTCACCCCTCTCATTCCACACAGAATATCGCATTGTCCGATATATCCGCTCCCTCTTCCCTCTCACGATCCTCATATTGCCTACACATTTTATCGTTATTTCCGATAAACAGCACTAACACCACTCAACAACTCTCTCCACATTCCAACACCCCCTAAACCGCTATCCATCAACCTTTCTCACAAAACCCGAATTTACCCCTAACCTAGTAAATAACCCAAAAATCGGTCAATGAGTAATAAAAATGTGCAACTTTTTTATTTTGTCCAACTTATTGGACACAATTAGAAATAGGCTTGCTAAAAAATGCAAAATTGACTATATTTCAATCAATTGATAAGCCTATCAAAATAAACGATGACAGGAGTCAACATCATGAATTTTTTATTGTTGAAATTAAACACTAGCTTCTTAAAAGATCTGATTTTTTTTCGTTATGAGCTGGAGGTACCACAATTTGCGGAATGGATTGGTTTCTCCAAATCCACGATCTATTCAGTGCTTAAAAATGAACGTCCAGCGTCAATAGCATTTATTTATGCCCTATATGTCAACTTAAACTTATCGGTCGCGGACCACTTGCGTTTATATCACTCTCTCCCTAAAGATCATGCCGAAGCCTTAGGAAACATTATCGAAGATTATCTCCGCAAACATGGTTTGCTGAAGTAGTCAAAAATGCTCATGGAGGTGATTGTGAGGTTATCAGATTCCTACTCTCGCTGTGCCCGGCCATCATGTCAAATCGTCACTCCCTTTATGCATCAATTCCCCATCCCATCACATCACATTTGTGAGAAAGGAAAGCCTATGGTTAAACGAATTATTCCAGTGAATTTCTGGTCCCAGCGGTCCGTCTTGGAAGAATACACCTTAGAAGAACGCTTGTTTCACTTGTATTTATTGACTAATCAATATACCACGCAAATCGGCATCTATCCCCTGCATCAATCTTATATCTGCTTGGAAACCGGCTTAAATCAAGAAACAATCCAACACTTGTTGACCCGTTTCGAAGCAGAATTAGGATTGATTCGCTATGACCCCGAAACACAAGAAGTGGCGATGCTAACTTCACTAGAATTCAGCATTATGCGGGGAGGCAAGCCAGTCTTGGATTTATTGCGCCGGGAAATACAACGCATCAAAGCAACCCCGCTAATTCTTTCGACTTATAAAGCAATGTGTCCTTTCTGGCGCTATTCCAAACGCCCCTTCGATCAACAAATTCAAGCCTTGTTCGAAGATGAATTGGCCTCAAGGGAAGTGTCCGGCTTTGAAGACCACACTGTGTTGCTAGAATCAGAATCAAAATCAAAATCAAATTCAATTCATAATAATATACATAATCAAACACATAACCAAATCCATAATCATAATCACAATCATAATCAAGACTCGTACCACGATTCGTCCGCTCGTCTCACACAGAAGGCGAATCAAGCATGGCAGGACACGCTTGACACTGAGGAAAAACAGCTCCTCGACTATTATGAACAGGCTATTGGTGAAGTATCTTATCTTCGCTTTCAAGCATTGAGTGCGTATTTAGTGAAGATGACCGTAGAAGTGATTCAAGAAGCGATCGGCCGCTCAACCAAAGCTCGCCATCCGTACAAATATTGCCTCACAATTCTCGATAACTGGACGCAACAAGATATTCAACATATCGGTGACTTAATCCAGCTTGAAAAACATCCGTCCGTCACTACTGCTAGTTTGTCCCGTCTCTCCTCTGGAACCCCTCCCGTGATCACACCGGATTGGCTCCTCGCGCAATCATAGAAAGGAATCGCATCATGTACACTATCCAATCTCCTATCTTCCAATCGGCCGTCACCTTTCCCCCTCAACCTCTCACTACGCTTCATTCCTTGGCGGGGGCTTGTTTGTTGTTGCATCATCAGGGCTATCCTCATTATTTAGACCCTGCCCATGATGTGCCGTCACTTTTTTACCAACTGTTCACGGAAGATGAACAACTCCATTCGGCTTATTTGATTCATCTGCCTAAGTCTGGTCAATATTTGGCCCTGATCAATGATTTATTAGCTACCCAACTGCCCATTCGAGATTATGACCAATGGCTAACGGATATTGCGCTGATGATTCACCGCTTGGAATATTGTCTCACGCCAGCAGACGCTGAACGCCTCTTACCCCAAGCATTGATCTTACTGCTCTCGTACGCTCAACAATTGGGACACCCTTATGAACATATCCGCCCATCCGATACGGGCGTTGATTTATTAAAGGCCCATGATCGCTTTCGCCAATTGCCGTTTCAAGAAGTGTTGGTACAGGGGTTGATTGACCAATTGTTTGACTTTGGGGCGTATTGTTTTGATTTGGCACCGAAGGATTTATCATTGGCGACCCTCGACCAATTCGTCCAGTCCTTACAAGCTCAACCGAATATCACCCCGGTTATTGTGGGCTAAGCGATGTTAGGAAGTGGACACAGTCATCAATTGTTAACCCAGTTCGAGCCCTTAATTCATCACACAGTGCGCCGGCTGGGCTTCACCCCGATACATGCTTATTATCAAGACTTCTGCCAAGAATGTCGCCTGCATCTCTTAACACTATCCGACCAGTTTGACGGCCAGCCACTAGGAGCGGACCGCTATGCGTTCACCGCTTATGCTAAACGTGGGTTAACCTGGCATTTAACCAATTTTCTCCGCTCCCAGCATCCGGACCGAGAATTGTCGCTAGAAGAAATCGAACAGACGGCGAATCAACTCACTCTGGCGACCAGTGAGTCGAGCTATTCGCTGACCAAGCTGTTGACCGATATGGAAGATCAATTGCCGGAGGAATCATATGCCCTCCTCACGCTCTTATTGTCGAGTGACGCCAACACGCAGGAATTAGCCACACTCTTTCAAGTCAGTGAACGGACCATCCGATATCGGAAAAACCGATTAAAGGACCACGTCAAAGATTGGATAAGCCGTCAACCATAGGCTTTGAAGGCCCTTTGCCGATAAGTGAACAATCGGTTTGTTTAAGAGTGTAGGGCTTTTCCTACAGAAAAATATTAGGAGGTCATCTCATGAACAAGATTGACAACACCATGCGTGTGCGTTTCCAATATACGGATCCGTTCACTGAAAAGACGATTACCCACAACTTTAATGACATTGCGACGAATGCGTCGGCGGAAGACTTACGTCTCGTCAAAGACGCGGTCGATGCGGTCTCTGCCCAAACAACCGATACTGTGATTGTGACTGAGAACTATCAAGTCATTCTTTAAGAAAGGAGCCTAACCCATGTCTAAACAATTAGAATTATTATTCAAGGATGCCGCAGGTAAATCCCGCAAAGTCATCATCAAAGAACCCAAAGACAATTTGACACCCGGTCAAGCCCAATCTGCCTTAGACAATCTCGTCCAAGCGGATATCTTCTTTGGTAAAGAAGGCGAAGATTTGTATGCGACAGCCGTTGGTGCGCAATACGTTTCGCGCCAAATCGAACCCGTCTACGTGAATCCTGAAGCTTAATTCCCAGCTCCCTCGGCTTTGCTGGGGGAGCTTTTATTCTATTGACTGATCCTTCCCACATCCTCGAAAGGAGTGACTGATATGCCACTACTCGAAATGGGTGCCATTGCGACCGCGATTATGGCCATCTATGCGACCATGGCAAAGACGGTCAACCTGATCAAATCCATCGGTGAATTGATCCAGCGCATTGACCAAGTCTATGAAGAGTCTGAGCACAATAAGACCGTGCGCGAACAGCTCGAAGAACAGACTGCCCAACATGCGACGCAATTATTTCAAATCGAATGTACCTTACACGATATTAAAGATTCCCTCACTGAACTCAAACAGCTCGCCGCTGCCACAGCTTACTAGGAGGTCCTATGCAATTATCCAATCCTCTCTATGACCGCTTAAAATGGTTCACCCTCATCTTCCTCCCTGCCTTAGCGGTCTTAATGGCGGGGCTGGGTGACTTATTCGCTTGGCCCTACACGGAACAAAGTGTCTCTGCGCTGAATTTGATTACCGTGTTCTTAGGGACTTTGCTTCAAATCTCCAATCATCACTACCGCAATGGAGGTGGCCCGAATGGCACAGGACTTACTTAGATTGGCACGCACTTATCTGGGTGTCCAACAATATGATGCCCGGCACCATCAGCTCATCCAGGACTATAATCGGGTGCTCCCCCGCCCGGTTGGCTACGCAATGAAAACTTCTGACGATTGGTGTGCTGCTTTCGTGACGGTGATGGGCGATAAGCTGGCTACCAAGGGGCTAATCCCCCGTGAATGTGGGGTCCAACGGCAAATTCACCTCTGTAAACACCAGGGCATTTGGCTCGGACGAGTTCGTCCCGAACCAGGCGACATCATCTTCTGGGACTGGCAACAAAATGGCTGGGCCGATCATGTCGGCTTTGTCGAACAGATTGACGCCCAGGGCATGGTCACTACCATTGAAGGCAATACGCGCCGGCAAGTGGGACGCAATCGCTATCACTATCAAGCCCCTACCATTGTTGGTTATGCCCGTCCCAAATATTCCAACGTTCTGGTAAAGTCCGCTCCCAAAGACTTAGACAGTGTCGCCAAAGCGGTAATGGCGGGTGAATATGGGAATGGTACGGAACGAACCAAACGCTTAAGCGAAGCAGGCTTTGACCCAGCAGTTGTTCAACAACGGGGCAATGAACAAGTCCAACGCTTGAAGCAGGACGAGACCCCTGCCCCGCTTTATGATTCAAGATTGGGTGAGATTGCCCGAGAAGTGATTGCTGGTAAATGGGGCAATGGCGCGGACCGCATTAAACGCCTGACGAGCGCCGGCCATGACCCCGCCACCATTCAATGGGAAGTGAATCGTCTCACTCAGCAGACTGCGAATGAAACGACATTCAATCAGCTCGTTCAAGAAGTCCTCCGAGGCAAATGGGGCAATGGTGCCAACAGGAAGCACCGGCTCCAACAAGCTGGCCATGACCCTGCACAAGTCCAGCGAGCGGTCAATAAGCAGCTCGGCAAAGCCATCCCGGCTCCCACCACACCACGTGCTTCTATTACGCTTCATCAAGGTCTCCACTATCAAGGCCGAGCCCTCTCTGGACGCTTGATTGATGTGATCGTCGAGGAAGCTAAACAATACGAGATTAATCCTGCCTTCTTGATTGTGATGCTGGACTATGAAGGACTCTGGGGATATAGCCAAGTCGCCCAGAAGAATAATAATTGGGCCGGCATCACTTGGAGTGCTTCTTATATCGGAAAACCCGATATAGAAAAGTTTAAAGGAACCCCCAGACCTGCTCGTGAAGGCGGACATTATGTCCATTACAAAAGTGTGGAAGACTTTATCCGCGACTGGATCTATCTCCTCCGCCCGGGACATTTCTATCAAGTCAGTGGCAAAACCACCCTCTCCGAATTCGTCAAAGGCCTCTTCAAGGTCGGTGGCGCCAAATACGACTATGCGGCCATCGGCTACCCTCACTATCTCAATGGCATGGTCCAACGCTATACCGCGATGATACAGGTCAATGGTAAGCTGGTGAAATAACTTAAACATAAAAATCTGTAAAATAATTCTGGAAAGACGGTAGTAGCATTACAAAACACGATGATTCCTTCTGCTGTGTCGGATCGCCTTACGCTTACTACGCAAGCTCACGACTCGACTGGCTACTCTCTGTCTAAGTGCTAAAGCACATAAGGCAGAGATGTGTGCCAGTTCGTCCTTTGGACACGGCGAAATGAATCATCGGTTTCTCCATGCCACTACCGTCTCTTTATTTAAAACACTAATATATAGCGGCAAATATTAAGTAATTATCCGTGTATGGAAATGATTAACAGACTGATTTTAAAAACTCTTGTATGAGCGGAAAAAAGGTGAAATAATGAAAAAACAGCCTTTTTAGGGGCTGTTTTTGTGTGGGTGGGGAAAGAGGTTGATAAGGATGATTAAAGGGTGTAGCGGTGTTATTTTAAGGAATAAAGGATAACGCTTGATAAGCTCATTGGCAAAATATTTGATCAGATTAAACTAATCATGAATTGGGGCGTATTACTTCAGTTTGCGCTTGAAAGACTCGGATTCGTCCGGCTCTTTTTTGTGGGGCAATGTAAGTGAGGTTGAAGGGGTCGATCAATAATTATGTATACAAAAAAGCCCCCGTCAGACGTATCTGTTATGTTCAGGCACCGAAATGACTAAACTGGGAAGCGATGGAACTTTCATGAATATTTTACGATGTTTTTGGTGGATTGACAACATATAAATATTAACCCTCCAATATAACACTCATCATTGGATGACATCATATTTTTCTGTGCCTTTCAAAGGGGCAAAATGAATAATAACAATATTTCCTTAGTCAATTGTTATATCCGTCATTCGCCCACTCACTTCCTTGTGGCATGTAATCTCTAGAAATACTATCTGAGTCTTCATCAATGACGAAATCTTCAGCGTTCAGTGTTTGAAAGTAATCTTCCACTTTTGGTATTAAAGTAATGGCTCCCGATTCGCTTTTATATACATAGAATTCTTTATCTTCTTCAATATTTAATTCACTAGAGAGGGGTACAACAATTGAATTTCCTTGTCTTCTTGATTTTACTTTGTCAACTATTTCCATATAAATCCCTCCTTTATAGATAATATACAATAGATAATTTATTATTACAATTTCAGTTCATTCGTATTCATTAGTTTATTCTAGCATGGTCAAATTTTTTTACACAAACTCAAATAAATGCTCCCTGTTCCGTCGTAACAGTCAAACTAGCGTTTAACTTATTGATCAAAGGTATGATATTTCCATGTAACTTTGCCACTACTAATGTGCTTAATAGCATAATCGACTTCATCAGAGTTTCTGCATTAGTTTGTTGATCAAAATTATTGTTGCAGAAGCTCTCTTTTTTCCGTTTTTGTCACATTTGCATGATATTTCTACAATATGTAATAGTTAAGTTACTCATTCGAATTTTTCTTCAGTTCGTTTTCTAAAATTTCCAATGACTTTATAAACATATTATTGATATCATAGTATTCAATTTCTTTGGCTTTAATCTTTTCTGAATCATTGGTTGCTCTCATTTCAACAAAGATCCCTCTTGAATTAAGTAATATACTATAGAGTAAACCTAATTCAAATGTTTCATCAGAAAATTCGATTGATTCTAAATCATCGAATACTTCTTCAATTATTACAATACAATCGATTAAAATATCATCTATTTCATCTGGTTGATAATGCTTTAAATAAGGTGCAGCGTAAACAAAAGGCGTTATTGTAGATTTAAATTTATATTCAACTTTTTTTAACTTATTAATCGATTCTCGTAATACTTTATTACGTTGTTTGTTCTCTTCTTTCCGCGTTTTTTGTTTATTTTGATAATCATTTAGATAGTATCCTAATATGAAAGTAATAAAAGGACCAATCACTCCAATTAACTCAATATAATTTGGTTCAGCCAAGATATTTTTTATTTCTGCTAATTCTCTTACTACTTCATATTCCATTTACATTCTCCTATCCTATAACAACATTTAATTATTAACACACATTATATCATGACAATATTTTAATTATCGCCTCAAATCCCCCCCCAATAAATCAACTCGTTTTTTATGTATAATTACTCTATGATGTAATAAGAAAATACATATTAAAGAGAGGTACTATATTGAGTAGACTTGTGATTATTGGTAATGGCTTTGACTTGGCTCATGGACTAAGGACAGATTATGCGGGGTTCTTGGAGAATATGTCGCCTGAGGCAAAGGAACAGTGGCTTAAAATGTGTGATGCCTTCCTTGCTAAAGAGGACAAAAAGCGAAACAAGTATTGGATTGATTTTGAAAGAAACATTGGTCAAATTACGAATAATATCTTTAACAATTTCTTAGATTCTTTCAGTGACAACAGTTACTCACCACATCAAGAAACGGAATATGAATCCGATTTAAAACGTGTTTCTTCAATCTTTCGTCCAATCACCCAGCAGTTAAAAGAGTACCTTATTGATGCAGAAAATATCGATAACAAGCCGATTAAAAACATCGAAAAATATATTGATGATAATACGACAGTTTTGACGTTTAACTACACCAATACAGCGGAACTTTATGCAGATAATATCCATCATTTTCATGGTTCGCTTCAAAATGATGATATTGTGTTTGGATATCCTAGACGCACCGAATACGACCCAATTGAAGGAAGAGCGACTGAATTTTCCAAACATTTTCACCGAAAACTTAATCATTATCGTTGTTACTTAAAACAAAGAGGCACGCCAGAATCAGAAATAGAAAAAGAATTAGCAATTTACCTAAAAAACTCCCCTTAATATATAATGGCAAAGGTAGTTTTGAATGGTATTCCAAAGACCTTCTAAAAATAATTAAATCTGCTGAAAAGAACATACCACCATATTCAATTGAAGATGTTCATTATATTTTGCAATTTATTCCTGAACATATCTACGGTAAAGAAATTGCTGATAGAGCAAGGATAGAGAGAATTCAAAACACATCCCCTTCTTTTGTAGAATATATTGAAATCCCAGGAAATTTAGATTTCAATATGCTAGATGAAATTCATTTAGAAGAAATGAAAGAAATAGTATTTATTGGGCATAGTTTAATCGGAGATTATGAAATATTTGAAGAAATAGCTTATAAAAAGCATAATATTCAACGCGTGATACTATTTTCTTATGATCCCAATAGCGATGAATTAAGAACTCAAATTAAGATGCTAAAGTCCTGGTTTCCTGACGCTGAATTAATCATTGAATTATATGAGGGAACGATTAAATTGGATGCAAGGATAAAAATATGAAATAAATATAAATATATGAATCATTTCAAATTAAAAAATTTTTGAATATGTCAATATATATAAGTAGCACTTTTTATGCAAATAATTAATATAATATGGACTTATTTAACTAACAATACTAATGTCGTAGCTATTTGTATTTCTCTGATAAGTTTATTTATCTCACTATGTCACACAATATCTCAATGGAGGGCTAATCGTATAAATTTAGTAATTGAAGTTAAAAAGATTTGTCATTTAAGTCAAAAAAATTACTTTCATGGAGCTTGCTTTTATAAACTTATCAAGTAAGCAAGTTGTTATTCAATCCCTAGAAATTCAGAGTAATGAAAATAAAAAAGCTTATCTAAACGATTCTTATCAATTTATGGTTTCAAAAAATTCCAATGATTTAAATAAAACATTATTTACAACATCCTTACCAAGAACTATAATGCCATTAAGTTCCGACAGATCATGGTACCGATTCAATCATTCCGAAATTTTTTCAGAATTTAGTAAAGCAAATAATATAAAAATTTATATAATGTGCAATGGAAAAAAATATATCATGAAATCACAACACCTGATCCAATAACTCCTATGGAATTATCAAAAAGTATATAAAGATATTTTGTCATTAAATGCCCCAAATATCATTTATCTTTAAAAATCTGAAATTTGATCCGTTTGTCAAAAAATTATAAAAAAGAAAATTAAACTTCAACAAAAATAAAGCATAATAGAACCACAAGTGATCATAGAAACAGTACATGCTTTTATCACTATTGTTCGATAGAAATTCATTTATATCTGCTAAATTATAATAATCACTTATTTTATTAAGATCTTAGCCAGCATTTCTTTAATTTATTTGATGGTAAAGAATATGAATTTTCAGTAGTTCATAAACACAAATCAGCCTTTTTAAGGTTGATTTTTTTTGAACTTAATGGTTTTAGTATGGATGATGAAATGAGTAGAAAGAAGACCATAATATTGATGATTACCAGAATTGAAAATAAAAATTCTATCTGATTGGATTTATATTCAAATCATTCGCGATGAATATCTCCAAGTCACAACCTAAACACAATATGTTGTGTTGACAAAACATCCGTTCCCCTATATATTGATGCTAAGTGCTAATTTAACTATAATGTAATATGTCGCACTCATCATGAGATGGCTTGACAAAGAATTTTGGGAAAGGAGGTTCAATATGGTTAAGGAATACGATATCAGCAAACCTAATGACATACGCAAATTTATCCGTGAATTAGAAAATGAAATGGACCATCAGAAAACAATGGGTATTAATCAGATGACATTCGATATCAATTGTCCAGAATGCGGCACATTAATCAACGTTAAAAATGGTTTAAATCGATACTCTTCATGCAACGAACAATTCAATTTTAATCTAGATTTCAGTCTTTAATAAATGGTTTGTTATAAACAATACAAAATGATCAAAGGAGTGAAAAATGAGTAAAAAGGCTTCAAAAAATACTAGAAAAAAGAATGTTAGAAAGACAGCTGAAGATGCAACTGGAAGAAATACACATTTCAAAGATGGAAATAAAACAATGACCAGAGCTCAATTTGTAAAAGATATCAAAGCTGGTAAATATCTCGGATACACTGTTAAAAGAATAAATGGAAAAGATACACCTGTTTCTAAGCCAGATAAATCATCAAAAAATAATCTTGAGTAATTTATAAATCGCTACCCTATTTAATTCTTGTACCTTACCCTTATAACTGGTAAGGCCAAAATTTTATTGTTTCTTTTTTATGAGATTAATATCGGAGGTCAATAATGAGACTAAATTATGATTGTATTCGAGATATCCTTTTGGATCTGGAAAAAGAACTGAAGCCAAATGACTTTATGACACACGATCGAATTAAGCAATTACGTTCATATGACAAATATTCCTTTGACGATTATCAATACAGCTTAATTAAATTAGAGGAAGCAGGTTATATTGAAGCCCTTTTCAGTAAGGTGATGATGAACTATATTCATTCATTATTAAGGATATCACTTATGTAGGACATGAATTCTTAAATAATATACGTGATGCTAAGATATGGTCAAAGACTAAAAGCACAGTCAACAAATTTAGTTCTGTATCGTTAGATGTCCTAGCAACTGTTGCGAATAAATTGATTTTGAAATTGCTCACAGAAAATGGTTATAGCTTATGTTTATCCATTAACTTTTGATTTGTTATTTATAGTAAAAATATAAGGAGTGACCTACGATAATTAACTCAGTCTGGACTACGCATATCGTTTCAGTCATATCTATTGTTCTTTCTTTTTCCTTAGGACAATGGTCAAAAATTAGATCAACTAAACATGAAATGCTAAAAGAACGTTATTACGAGCTCTATGTACCCTATATGAAGTTGGTGGTACCCAATTGGTATAATATTATTGATTCGGGCTTAATGCCACGAGAAATTAAAGCAGAATTTTATAATTTGATTGTTGACAAATCCCATTATTTAGGAGATAGATCCTCTGAATATTTGATGACGTTTCTTGATTATTACGCTCGTGCAGAAGCTGACGAAGATGGGTTTACCGCACACAAAGATGCCAGAGGCCATTTGACTCCGGTTTTCAATAAAATGACAATCCTTATTCTGATGGAAGCTCGTGATATTTCCAAAAAAATTAAACTTAGACCACCTGCAATAACAAATGAAGAAAGGTATATCGAATGGCACCATGAGACCATAGAAGATGATAACTTTTTCATTAAAATTTTCAAAAAATAAAAGAATGGTTCATATAATTAACTTTAATAATAAGTGAATATTTTCACTTGAGTAAAAAATAATTAGAACCGCTGTAGTATTTAGCGATAGCCTTCATTCGGTAACTTTTTATAAACTTTAATCAAAGGAGACCTGATAAATGACAGATTTAAACAATATAGTTAAAATTTTAGATAATGACAACCTCTCATATGCCATCAAACCATTAGCGCAAGGTATCGGTGGTATCTTTCAGTTTGTTTTTCAAAAACCAATTAAGTATGGGATTGCTAAAAATGCAGAATTAGAAAGTTTAGCCAAGAGTTTACAATCCAATCTAGAAGAGATACCATCGGACAATCGAACCGATGCAAATATAGGACTTGCTGGAAAAGTGATAGAAGATTCTATTTATAAATTATCTGAAGAGACCCTTCGTGAATATTTTGCAAAACTAATTGCCAAATGCTTTGATGATAGATACGAGGTACACCCAAGATATTCCGAGTTACTTAAATCAATGAGCGGCGAAGATGCAAAATTATTACAATTATTTTATGATAAACAGGTTATCATAAAAGGAAATATTAAATTTAAAACTCCTTTAGTAAATGAAAACGAAAATAGATTCTTCAATTACACTCCAGAAAGATTTTTTGTGTATAAAGAAAAGATGGATTCATACATTTCAAGAGACTATGATTCATCTGTTAGACAATCTTATTTTCTTGATAAAACCGAGGAGATTTACATAGAAAAACCTTTTATGACTCTTGATAATTTAGGTTTAATACAAGTGGCAAAAGACAAACAATGGACGCCTGTTACCCCTTCTGTCAATCATATTTTACAAAAACAAGATCTCAGAGAACTAGCGAGTATTCCCTCAGGGCTAAAATCTATGCCTTTAGATACTTTCACCCGTGAAGAAATTATCGTCGATTCATATGAATTAAATTCCATTGGTTATGACTTAGCTAGTATTGTTTGTAGTTAATTAAAAGGACTTACTGATTTATTCGTAAAAATTATCCATAAATACACAAAACACCACCTCTATCGCTTCCCAGCAACAGAGGTGGTGTTCGCTTATATACTATTTATCTCATCCTGATCCTTGGCAGTCGTTCCAGTAGTCTCAATCCCATGAAGATAGCCAGATACAATATGATATTGGATAGCGTCTGGACGATTCTTAGATTACTAAAGTGAAAGGCTAACAGGACCGTTCCATATATCAATATAGATAGCAAATTATAATTCGAAAGCTTCATGTATGAATAGAACAGATTGTATACCATCCCTAACAAGAACATTACAACAAATACGCCCACAAAAGAAAAATTCAAATAGCCAATACCAAACGTTTAAGGGGGCATGAAGAGTGAATTAAATATTGATAAGGTGTCTGTGGCTTTACATCATAACCTGCTGCAATCATTCGATTAGATATATTACATAAGGCTCTCATAATATTTTCGCTTTTCTTCTATGGCCATACCTCCCGTTGGATGAACTAATTCTTTACAATCTTCATAGTAAGAATCTATATCTTTTACCACTTTAGCTGGCACGCCAACTGCTACACTATTATCTGGAATATCTTTGGTAACAACGGCGTTAGCACCGATAATACAGTTATTTCCTATATTAACACCTGCCATTATATTTGCTTCGGCACCAATATATACGTTATTTCCTATAATGACTTTTAATATTTTATCCATTCTTTTCCCGTCAAAATAATTGAGTGAATTTAATACTTTTATTCCACCATCATGAGTAAAAATATTAATATTAGGAGCAAATAGGCAATCTTCACCAACTTCAATCATAAATGGCTCGGTACCAAATGATTGAACTTTACAATTGAGTCTGGTTCCTTTTCCAATTTTAGCTCCTTCGTTTATTAAATATTTAACTTTATTTTCACTGTTTGTATTAGCAATGAATTTTTAAAAATGATTAATTAATTTAATTAACATCACAAATTTCCTTTACTCTTTTTAAATTTTAAAAACTACATTTATTATATTTTATACTGTTTCTTTTAAAAAACTTTCACCATGAGCAACAGGTTATTATCTTGATTTGATTGAATTAACAATATAAATCAGATTTTCATTTTTAGAAATAAATGCAGTTACGAAATAAATTACGATCCCTAGAACAGAATTTAATATGACTTTTAGATATAAATTAGAAATATTCAAAACATAATTAAATAACAATAAACCAATTCCCATAACACATAATAACAACATAATTGGCATAATGTCTTTTAAAAACAAACGATAATCATATTCTAGTATTTTTTTTGCGTAATAAAGACTGACTAAAATATTAATTATTGCAGAAACAGCCCCACTTATTGCTATCATCAATACCCCCATATTTAATGTTGTCAATAATAAAAGTATTGAAATGAGTGTTTTAATAACTTCCATATTGAAGCATAGTTTAGAATAGCCTAAAGATTTTAATGCTTCTCGTATAGGAACTTCAATCGTCCAACTAGCATAAACAACACATGCGATTCTAAGATATGGGACTGCAGGTAACCATTGTTCGGTTAATAGAATTTCAAATAGAGGATTCCCGATGACTGATAACAATAGTAAGAGAGGAAGTGCAAAAAAAGCAAAAAGTTTTATCCAGCGGCGACACATATTAAGAACTGATATGATATTTTCTTGTGACATCGACATAACTGAAAACATCACAGCTCCAGTTGATGTAGATAAATTAGTGATGATTGTGTTAGGAAGTAGATTCCCTCGATCATAGTATCCTAATTGAGAAGAATTATATTTTCCTCCAATAAAAAAAACTCTTAATTGATTACTAAGTTGTTCAACGAAACTTCTTGACATTAAACCGATAGCATATGGATATAAAGCTTTGACTCGCTTAAAAGAAAATTCAAATGATGGTCGCCAGTCAACTCTAAACCACATAATTAATGTTTCAAAAAACAGTAACGATAAATTTTGAAAAACTAATGCCCAAATGCCAAACCCATTCAATGCCATCAAAACTCCGATTAAACCAGAAAGTATTTTACTACTTAGTGTCGTATAAAAGAAATTTTTGTACAACATGTTTTTTGCAACATAAGCACTTTGTATTGAATAAATACTAGCGATTGGAATTTGGAAACATAAAACTCTGATAATTAAGGTTAACTCAGAATTTCCATAAAAATTTGAGATACTAGGTGCCATTAAATATACAATAAAATATAATACAAAAGATACTGCCAAATTAGCCCAAAAAACAGATGAAAAATCTTTTTGATCAGCATCCTTTTTTTGAATTAATGAATTTCCAACACCACTCGTAACAAAGATTGTTAATATCATAGCTATAACATTTACCATTGCTAATAATCCAAAATACTTGGGTGCTAACAATCTTGATAGAACAACATTTGTTATTAATGAAACAAGAAGTGACGAAAAACGTTCAAGCATTTTCCATAAAACATTGATAATAACATTTCTTTTTCCATATTTTGAATCCAATATTTCACCTCATCTTTTTAAAATCCACCATGTATAAAGAATATTTGAGCCAAATAACGAATTGTGAAAAATGATAAACTCAATAATATGCCAATATTTAATAATCTGTTTATCAATGTTTTTCTGTTATGCTCTGCCATCAGGCCTGCTAGTACAAGACTTGGAAAATAAAAATATGCAGCAAATCTTGACATCCAATACATATAGAAAGAAAGTCCCATTGATAGTGAAGCAAATAAGCTTAAAACGATATAAATATCTATTTGTGGAATTTTTTTAGTTAAATATTCTCTATTGAATAAAGCATTGATAGTGATTAAATAGTAAGGAATTCCCCTAAAAATTGTCAATAAATTTGAGGAATCAACTATAATTCCAGAAGAAACAATATAGTCTGAAATTTCATCGGCTAATGAGGGAACGAATATTAGAAACACTCTGATGAAATACTGATTAATATATGGAAAAAATAAAAATATAAGAACCACTAATAGCAAAACATATTTATGAGTCGACTGAGAAAATCTTTTCAAAAAGACCAAATATAAATAAATCGGAACTAAAATAAGAGCTGCTTCATGAAAAGAGACGCATATTAGCAATAAAACCAAACCGCTAATCCACTTTTCCTCTATCATAAGAACAAAAAACAGAGCCGAAATTGCAATTGATGGCGCCTGTTTTAATAAATAAAAACTATATATTAATAAATTACTAAACATTATTAGTAAAAGAGTATATGGAGTTGTTTTTTTGGACTTAAAATAAGCAATCATAACTACAAAAAAACAAACAAATGAAATTGTAAAATATAATAAATCAGGATTTAGTGAAATTTGTCTAATTATATTTACAATAAAATTTAATCCAGTAGTCCATGGTTCTGGATAGATTAATGGCTGAGTATATCTAATTGCATAATTAAATCTATCTAATGTTGAAATATCAGCTGAATAAAAGACAGATAAAATCCCAAAAATAATAGCCAATACCAATACACAGATATTACTTAAAAAAAGAGCAACATTGAATTTTCTTTTTTTATTTTTTTTAAAAGGGTGGATTGCTAAACTTTGATTAGTAGGATTAAAATTTATACTAAAAACAACAAAACATAAAAAGGTAAAAACCACGTACGATATCAATTGAAAAATCGGTTTCATCGCTCCTCCTTTCGATTACCAAATAATAAATTTTATTTACTTTTTTTCCTAATAATTTTAGGACTATTTAGATCAATTAATTCTCCTAACTTTAATTCTAAAGACTCTGGATTAATTATTTGAGTGGCTCCCCCAGGATAAAAAGTAATCTCTCCAAAATAAATCTGTCCATCAAAATTATATAAATCAACGCGACAAAAAACAAAAGGTTCGGATAATTTTTCAGCAATTTCTAGCATTTTTTCAAAATTTTCAGGTATTTTTACTTGTTTTTTATTAAAATTTTCCCTTGCTACTGTTGCATTTAAAGGATTAAAGTCTCTATCATATAAATTTGATTTCGCATGATGATTATGTGTGCCATCATCAGAAGCAGAATCTAAAAATACTAAAACATACTCTACTCTTCCATCAAAACACAAAAACTTGTAGTCAAAAAATTCTTTACCACTATTCTGTTTATTTAAATTTTCCTCAATAACAACTTGAGGCTTTATGTTTTTATAATTCCACTCCCTCGATTGATAAAAGTAATTTTGTTGTAAAGAGTCTTCAAATATTTTTTTAACTTTTCTTCTATCTAAGTTCTTCTTCCAAATTAAGTTTGTTCCGGAACCATGGTTTGTTTTGAGAAAGGCATCTTCTGGGATTTCATCAAAATTTATTTTAGAGACATCGTCATAAGCGCCAATCATCGGCACAAGAATTTCAGGAAATCCTTGTTCCACTACGTAATCTCGTACTAACACTTTATCAGAACAAATTGTCAATAATGGATCACGATTATTTAATTTTAACCACCATAACTTTTCATTATATGTTTGAGGATTATCTAAATTTAATTTTCTACCAGTGCGTTCTTTATATTTAAATTTCGCAAAACGCTCATCACTTACGTTTGATAAAAATGACGTTTTTACTCGATTAGCTTTCTGATATATATTTGTTAAATACTTATTCTTATTAAATAAATTTCTCACTGATTTATTTATTTTAAATATCATAATTCACCTTCTAATCTACTAGGAAATAAATCATTATAATAATTTTCAATCCACTGAACTTGTTTTTCTAAGTTATATTCATCTGGAAAGTTACTAACAATATTTCTTTCACTATTTATTAAATCTTCAGCCTTTTGGGCCCACTCATTTGCTGACTTATCCAGGGAGAGAAAATTCACCAAATTTAAATTAAAGTCAATTTCTCTACTAATACCATCTGAAATAAGGCTTGGAAGTGAATTAGCTTGAGCTTCAATAATCACATTCGGCATTCCTTCATAAAAAGAAGGAAAAACAAATAAATCAAATATATTTAACAAGTCATATACATCATTTCTCACACCTAATATAAGGACATGCTCAGAAATATTCAGTTGATTTATTTGTTGCTCAAGCTCATCACGTAACGGGCCATCTCCTACTAAGCACAAATAAGAATTAGGATAATCTTTTTGAAACTCATAAAAAACTTCGATTAAAAATTTATGATTTTTGACATTAGAAAAATTTCCTACATGCCCCAACACATAACTATCTTCAGGAATCTCCAATTCACTTCTTTTAGCTAATCTTTTTTCAGTATCATATTCTAATAATTTTGCACTTTTTGAATTAGGAACTAAAGTATAGTCATTATTCCCAAATAACCAACGTCCTGCTTTATGTCCAACCGCCCAATAATGCGTAGCATTTTTTCGAACAAGAAACTTCATAAAATTTTTGATTGTTTTTTCAACAATGCTAACGAAGAAATTTTTAAAACTTTTATCTGGGGCCGAATGACTTTGGGATATTCTGACAGGAACATTATAATATTTTGCAATAGTCAAAAACAAACCGGACATAGCATTGACATGTGAATGTACTATAGAGTAATGATGATCTCTAAAAAAAGTAAATATTGACTGGATATATTTAAGAATTCCAACTTCACTCAATTTAGGCAAGTAATATATTTTTCCACCTAAGGAGCGTATTTCATCATCAAAGACACCTTGCTCGCCCTTTGTCACTAGGAAGTCAAATTGTACTTTATCTTTATCAATATTTCTGTAAATATTCATAAGTTGTGTCTCAACGCCACCTCTATTCATTAATGCAACAACTCTCAATACTCTTATACTGTCTGTCATGTGGCCTCCTACAAATTACATAATAATTTTTTAAAGATTTTTCTTGTACCAATCTATCGCTTCTTTAATTCCACGCTCAAAGCTATAATCTGGATCATAACCTAACATTTCTTTTGCCTTAGAGATATCCGCATTGCTGTGTTTAATATCTCCGGCTCGTTCTGGTCCAAAGTGTGGCTCAATTTCAGACTTCCCTAATGAGTCAGCTAAGTGATGATAAACATCAATTAGATACTCTCGTCCCCCATAAGCAATATTGAAGGCTTCTCCAGCATACTTAGAATCCGCTTGACAAGCCTTTAGATTGGCTTCGATCACATTCTCAATATAAGTGAAGTCACGACTTTGTTTCCCATCACCATTGATGGTTGGCTGTTCACCGTCCAATAATTGCTTGATGAATTTAGGAACTACAGCTGCATAAGCACCCTCTGGATCTTGTCTTCGTCCGAATACATTAAAGTAACGCAATCCATAAGTATCTAAATCATACAGTTTTGTATAAAGTTTCGCATATTCTTCATTCGTACGTTTCGTTAGAGCATAAGGTGATAAGAGATTTCCTTCAATCCCCTCTTGTTTCGGTAGATTTGGTTCATCTCCATAAACCGATGAACTCGATGCATAGACGAATTTTTTCACATCATGTTGGCTAGAAGCTTCCAACATATTCAATGTCCCTCTAATATTGATATCCTCGTATAGTAAGGGCATTTCGATACTTCTTGGCACACTTCCCCAGGCTGCTTGATGAAGAACATAATCCATTCCTTCTGTCGCTTCCATACAGGTATCTAGGTTGCGAATATCTCCTTCGATGAATTCATAATGCGGATTATCCAAAAACAAATCAATATTTTCTTGTTTACCTTGTGATAAATCATCTAAGACTCGAACACGATATCCCATCCGGAGCAGTGCTTCCGCAAGGTTAGAGCCAATGAATCCAGCTCCGCCTGTAATTAAGAATCGACTTTCTTCAGGAAATATTACATCACTATATCCCACACTATCCCTCTTTCTTATAATCTCCAATAATTGTAATTCGCTTGTTCCATCGCTTGTCGATCAAGAATTCCTTTGACATCAATGATGACCTTATGTTCATTCGCAGTGTCTTTGAAGAAAAGATCTAATGTCTTACCTTGAAGCTCAATGAACTCATCATGATTGACTGCGATGATTAATGCATCCAAATCGGTTAAGTCATTAACAGAATGGAATGTCAGTCCATATTCCTCTTCTGCTTCCTTAGCATCCGCTACAGGATCTGCAATCATTGGTGTTATGTTGTATTCCGCTAATTCATCGACAATATCAATAATCCGGGTATTTCTTGTATCTGGGGTGTTTTCTTTGAACGTGAACCCTAGAATTCCAACTTTAGCGTCTTGGATTGGAATATTGGCTTGAATCAATTGTTTAATCGTATTTTCAACCACATATTTGCCCATGTCATCATTAATACGTCGACCAGCTAGGATTATTTGTGAATGATACCCTTCTTGTTCCGCCTTATAGGTCAGATAATAAGGATCCACTCCAATACAATGACCGCCGACAAGTCCTGGTGAGAAGTTCAAGAAATTCCATTTCGTTCCAGCTGCATTTAACACTGCTTGCGTATCAATGCCCATTTTATTGAAGATAATTGATAGTTCATTCATAAAGGCAATATTGATATCACGTTGTGAATTTTCGATGACTTTGGCCGCTTCAGCTACACGAATGGACTCCGCATGATATACACCGGCATCAACCACTAATTCATAGACTTTAGCAACAATATCCAGTGTCTCTTCATTATTAGCGGAAACTACTTTGACAATATTTTCCAATGTATGAACTTTATCGCCTGGATTAATACGCTCAGGAGAATATCCCACATTAAAGTCTTCGCCGAGTTTTAGCCCTGACTCTTCTTCTAATATTGGAATACATATATCCTCGGTCACACCTGGGTAAACAGTGGATTCATAAACAACGATGGATCCTTTAGTTAAGTGTTTTCCTAATGTCTTTGAAGCGGAGATGACTGGCTTCAAATTTGGTACTTTATCTTCGGTAATCGGAGTCGGTACAGCAACAATATGGAAGGAGGCTTCACTTAAACGTGCCGCATCATCAGTAAATTCGACCGTCGTTTCTTGGATAGCTTTATCACCAACTTCTTTCGTTGGATCTTCCCCATTTATATATTGATTAATTTTTTCCGTGTTCAAATCATAACCAATAACTGGCACTTTCTTAGCGAATGCAACAGCGATAGGCATTCCAACATACCCTAGTCCTATTAGAGATACTTTTGCATCTCCTTCGACGAGCTTTTGATATAAATTCATCCTTTTCCTCCAATATTTTTTATTTCTTTTAAGTACAAGTTTGTTACTAACTCACGACTAAATTCTTGTTCAACCTTTGCTCTACCGGCTAAGCCCATTTGTACCTTTTCTTCATGGCTTAAATCAAGAAAACGATGAACTTGTGCAATCAATTGTTCCATATTCCGTACTTCAAATCCTAATCCACTAACCCCATCGTCAAAAGTCTCACGGCAACCTGGAATATCTGATGCGATAACAGGTCTACCAGAAGCAGCTGCTTCCAAGAGGACATTCGACAAACCTTCATGATAAGAAGGATGCACAATACAATGAAGTTTCTTTAACTCATGGTGCACATTTTGAGCCATACCATGATATGTTAATATCCCTTCTCTTGTGAGCTGATTCAGTTCTTCTTCGTAATCTTCTTCACAGAATCCATAAACATGAAAATGCGTATTCTCACTCGCTTGGTGAAAATGCTTCGCTAACTGAATATATTCTTCAATGCCTTTATCTTTCATTATTCTAGAAATAAACGCAAAGTGAATTTTTTCTTCCTCAGGATATGGCAATAAACTATACTCTTCTAAATTCACGCCAGAACCTGGTAATAATGAATAATTATTTTTAATGATCCCATACCTTTTAAAAAAATTTAAATTGTACTCGTTTTGAAAAAGGACTTTTTGGACTTTTTTAAACGCTAATTTATACAACATCAAAGTAAAGTATCTAAGTGGCCCTTCCTTCATCAAGGCTGAACCAATGCCTGTAATATTAGCTATGAAAGGGATATTTTGCCTTTCTGCTACAAAAGCTCCATAAATATTCGGTTTTATTGTGAACCCTAAGGCGACCTCTGGTTTATATTTTTTAAAGAGAGTTTTATAAGATTGCATTAAGTTATAGTCCTCAACAATACTTTTTCCATGACGGTTTAACTGTACCTCTTCAAAGACACATCCCATTTCAATCAACTTGTCAATGCGTTTACCATAAGGGGAAGAAATGATGACGTTGTATCCCTCATCAATTAATTTCAACACTAATTCTTTTCTGAAATTATAAATTCCCATATCATAATTAACTAGGATTAATATATTTGGTTTGATGCGATCCCCTCTCTCTAGTATCCCGTTAGTTTTTTAAATGAACAAAAATTTCTTCTTTAAAAAGGTAGAAATTTAATTCTACCTTTTTTAATTGAAACTTTATCACTTTCTAAGTTATTCTTCTGAGTTAATATACCCATACCCATATCCATACTCACCACCATCATTTACGGGCTTGTTATTTAAGACATAACCAAGGATATTGGCATCTACTTGTTCGAGTGCTTGGACGGCTTTTTTTACTTCGTCTTTTTTCACATAACCATAACGTGAGACTAAGACAACTTCCTTAATATGAGTGGCTAAGATTTGCGGATCGGATACCGCATTTAGCGGGGCCACATCATAAATAATCACATCGAAATTCTCTTCAAAGAGTTCTTTTAAGTGATGCATTTGGGCTGAGCCGAGTAATTCGGCGGGATTCGGTGGCAGAGACCCACTGGGTAGAACGAAGATGTCCCAGTCCGCAATGCGTTTGACCGCATGGTTGAATGGCGTCTCAGGATTCATTAATAAGGTCGTTAACCCAATTTCATTGCTTAATTGGAAGGTCCGGTGCACGGTCGGTTTCCGTAAGTCCGCATCCACTAACAGCACATTCTTACCCGTCTGTGCGATAATCAGTGCCAGGTTCGCTGAGATGGTTGACTTTCCTTCGGCCGGAATCGATGAGGTTACCATAAAGGAACGCGTATTCTTACCGAATTGCGCGAACTCTACATTGGTTCGAATCGTCCGGAATTGTTCCGCTTGCAATGACTGTGGTTGCATTGCTGCGATTAAGGGAGATCCTAACGCTTGTTCTTTCAATAATCGTTGTTCCGTTTTACTGCGTCTATTACCAAATATTTCCATGCTTCTCCCCTACTTTCTCTGTGATCGTTGTTGTCGTTGACTTGTAATACGTGTCGCGTCCGCATCTTTGGTACTAATCTCAGTCACATCACCCAGACGCGCAATCCCTAAACTCGCAAAGAATGCTTCGTCTTTGACCGTCGTATCTGATAGCTCCGCAATTAACGCCCATAGTAAGCCTAAGAATAGTCCGATAAAGGCACCTAACACCAGATACAAGGGCAAGCTCGGTGACACGGGTTCTGGATTGAGTGTGGCTTCCGATAAGACATAAATATTCGGTTCCTCACCTTTATAGATTTCTACCAACGTCCCACTGAAGACATCGATTAAGACATTTAAAATGGTTTGTGCATTCTCCGGATTATCTAAAGTAACACGCACCTCAAAGGCTTGGGAATTCTGTGTTTGATTGACCGTAATCGCATTCTCTAATTCCTTCACGGAATACGTGTCACCAATTTGTTCCGCGACTTGTTTCAGGACAGAGTCTGCTGTGATTACATCCCGGTAAGTATTAATTAACTGCACATTGGTTTGAACTTCATTTAATTGAATATTTTGTTGATCGCCACTATTTGGTTGATTTACGATTAATTCCGCATTGGAGACATAGCTCGGTTGCACAAATAATACCATCCAAGCCACAGCCAGAATGGCAAACAAAAGTGTTGTCCCGATGATTTTTCCGATATGGCGTCGTAACATCTGCCATAGCTCCAATAAACTAATTTCTTCTTGCATAATTCCTCCCAGATTACAGTCATCCATGACTGGATTAAAAAATATATAGTCTCTATTATACAGGAATTCATTCAACATACGACAATATTTTTACATTTTTTACTATCTATTTCATTATAGATGTCTTTTTCGTAACAGTTATGACTATCGTAACATATCATCACTGCGCTTGAACATCGCAGTGACCGATTTTTATCAAATTCTAACACTATGTTGACTAGGCAAATCTGTCCGAATAACCGTCCCATGAATCGTTCCTCTTCTAATCGACAACAATAAAGCCAGAATGGAGTCCATTCTGGCTCGTAATATACTACTAGTCTGCTAAATACTTAACTACCCGATACGTGTTCTCATGCTTAGGATTGACGATGATTTCTGTGGTAACGGTATTCGTTTCGGTATCGATTTCACTATACAATTGGTAGTGATTGCGTCCTTGACCCCAACCAATGCTGAGGAGACGATCACTTCCTTCAAGATAATTGGCTGATCCGGTATACATGCCGAAATACCCGAGTTCTTGCCCGTGTGCCGCGAAGTCTTCTACTGTCTTATCTGCTTCATTGAGTGTGTATTCCACTGCTCGTGAGACAGGACGGGCTTCGCTATGCCCATTATCAAAGGCAACGATGGTGCCGTGTTCGGTATAGGTCGCATCATGTTGACGATACATCTGTTGCTCTTCACTCAAACCGAAATCATCCAGCGCCCCTCCTAAGACCCATACTACGTTACCGGAGTTGCGGTCGAGCTTGATAATCGCATCTAAATGACGGGCACTGAGGATAAGATTATTGTCTGTTGGGTCGATTGCTACACTATTGACATGCGTATAATCCGCGGAACTGCGGTCGGTATTCTCATAATTATTACTTTCAACTGACGCTTCATAGAAGGCCGGCTCATCCGTACTTAACCATTCAAAGAGAATCTCGCCATCCTTAATCTCTTGGACATAGGTTGCGAGTAGATTGGTCGACGAAGCAACGCTTACTGGAACATCCGCATCGTCAAGGTCCCCTGGATACACTTCCGCATATTTGAGGACAATATAATGCCCATCGTCGATATAGACAAAGTCATGGTGATCCAGTGTTGGATTGAGAATATCATATTTCTCTGACGGGAGAGCTTGGACCCGGTCAATGACTTGATAGTCTTCATCCATGACCACAAACTCCCCGGTACCATAAGAAGCCCCGACCGTTGTAGTCATACCATTGAGATTTTGGAAATAAATATCGCGTCTATCCCCATTGGGTGCCTTCGCTTGTTGGAAATAACCTAATAATTGCTTCTTATCTTGACGGTAATAAGTCACTTCGCCCGCTTCATTCATCTTGAAGATATAATGCGCATCATGATCTTGATTGGCAAAGAGATTCGAATAATAAATGCCTGCTTCGGGACTCGTGCCCACTTTCTCAATCTTAGGGAACCGTTCCGGCAAGGTCCGAATCCGGTAATGTCTTGCATGCGTGCCATTCGATATGTCTAAGTCTAGATAGGTTTCTCTCCCTAATTGATCGATGGTCACCGTTCCACCATCTTCAATCAGCTCGCCATTAACTTGAATATCTAAGTCATCCGCTCCATTTAATTCCGTAGACGCGATGCGAACCGAAACGGGTTGCCCGGTATACAATTCATCCAACTCGTACAGCGTTTCATTTTGACTGGTATTAATGGTAACCGTCGCATTCCCTAATTCCAGCGTAATCATCTGATTCGCTAAGGAATCATCGATGAGGTCATAGTGTTTCTCGAGTGTCTCCTTTTCGTCCTGTTTATTGAGAACAGCCGCTGTCTTATTCGCGACTTGGCTCGTTAAGGATTCATTATAATCGACCACGAGATTCTTGACTGATGGCAACAGCCGCCGAGCCCCGTAGAGCACCCCTCCCAACACTAATGCTAATAAAACTAACACAACAGCCAACTTCTTGAAGAAATCCTTCATTCGCTTCCTCCCCTTCTAATGGATTCCAGAACAGTGCTCAGGCCATACACCAATGCATTGTTGGCGTTCCCATAAAAATATTCACACAGTATATCATACCACGAATGTAAGAGGATTTCAGTCACATTTGTGAATATCTTAGATATTATTATAATCAAATACAAACTACCCACTCTCAAAAAAGTATGCTAGAATAAATGGGATAATAAAGTGTAAAGGTATGGTTTTGAACGATGTATATCATTTTTATTAAACGTGTCTTGGACTTTCTCATAGCGCTCGCTGGCTTAATCATACTCGCGCCAGTGTTCCTTATCATCGCCCTCTGGATTAAATTCGACTCGCCGGGGCCTGTCTTTTTCACACAAAGACGTGTCGGACTTCATAAAGAACTGTTCGATATTTATAAATTTCGGACCATGCGCATCGATACCCCCAGTGATATGCCGACGCATCTTCTCGATGACCCGGCCGCTTTTATTACGAATTCTGGGGCTTTCCTGAGAAAAACCAGTCTCGATGAATTACCCCAACTCATCAATATTCTCCGAGGCGAAATGGCCATTATCGGTCCCCGTCCCGCCCTCTGGAATCAAGATGATCTGGTCGCCGAACGTGATAAATACTGCGCCAATGATGTCCGCCCTGGTCTAACTGGCTGGGCCCAAATCAATGGCCGCGATGAATTACCTATCCCCATCAAAGCCAAACTCGACGGTGAATATATCGACCGCATGAGCTTCGCGATGGATGTGCGCTGTTTCTTCCTAACCATTAAGAGTGTCATCTCCAGTGACGGCGTCAGCGAAGGTTGGAATGAAGATAAATATAAAGATAAGAAATAAATAATAGCATTCAATGCAAAAAGGGTTGATGAAGCAAACGATTCATCAACCCTTTTTTTGCTTAAAATATCATTTATTTAACACTTTATTCAATTTTGGAGAAATAGTTCTATTATTTTTAATAATATTAAGATTGAGAGTAATTTTATATACATTTGTTCAATATAAATGTAAATACATTTTGAAGGTGTCATCAATTCTTCTTAAAGTATCATTGAAATTTTTCTAATACATATTTTTTACGTTATTTTGATAAATAAGTCGTAAAGGATATTTTTCTGGATGGAGAAGATAATGCGACTCATCATCATAGGATAAAGCATGGACTGACTATACAAACCCTTGGTGCTTCAGCACTTAGGATTTGTATAGCTGGCACATACTGAGGCTCTAAGCACTAAAGTGCTAAGAACATCAGCAAGTCAGACAACTCTCGATCACACAGCGTTTGGAACGCAGTAACTTAGCGATGAGTCATGCATTAGCGACCTTGGCTCGAGACATACTGAGAGACTTAGCGGTTTACTGCTTCGTCTCTTACATGCGTGAGAATTGCCTTATGATGGTCGCCCCTTCGGAATACAGAAATACTTTAAAGAATCCCCATAAAAAAAGGACGCCTTCCGGCATCCTTCATCAATCTGCTACACTGTTTCTGTTGTTGACTTCGCTTCATGAATCTTATGACTTTCATTGGCATAACGCACCAATTCTTTCTTCACCGTCTCTGCTGGTTGATTCTCTAGCGAATCGATGAAGGCCATTGTTTCTTCAATTGGTTGGTCAATCACTCGACCGATGAAGATATTCTCATCCAATTGTTCTTCCACTAATTCCGAACGCGTCAACAATTCTTCATAGAGCTTCTCACCCGGACGAATACCCGATTCGACAATCGGAATTTCCGATTCGCTGAAACCACTCAACAGTATCATTTTCTTCGCTAAGTCAAGAATCTTCACAGGTTCACCCATATTCAAGACGAAGACTTCGCTACCTTTAGCTGATGATCCGGCATAGATAACCAGACGACTCGCTTCAGGAATGGTCATAAAGTAACGTGTCATGCGGAAGTCGGTAACGGTTACGGGACCCCCTTCTTCGATTTGACGCTTGAAGACAGGGATCACACTGCCTCGACTACCCAAGACATTTCCGAAACGGACAGCACAGAAGATTGAGTCACTGTGTTTATCCATACCGATAACGAGTAATTCTGCCAGACGTTTGGTAGCCCCCATGACATTCGGAGGGTTCACGGCCTTGTCAGTCGAGATCATAACCATTTTCTTCACGCCAGCCGCATCAACTGCCTTGGCAACATTGTATGACCCAAAGACATTATTGTTCATTGCTTCAATCGGATTCACTTCCATCAATGGCACATGCTTATGCGCAGCCGCATGATAGACTATATCTGGTTTATATTCTTCGAATATCTCAAGAATCGCATCATAATGTTGCACGTCCGCAATCACCGGAATGTATTGGGTCATCATTCCCGGCTTATCTTTCAATTCATGATAAATCGTATAAATCGAGTTCTCACCATGACCTAAGATAATTAGTTTCAATGGATTGTGTTTGGAGACTTGACGCGCAATCTCTGATCCGATGGAACCACCGGCTCCCGTTATCAGAATAACTTTGCCTTCGATTTCTTCACGCAGATGGGATTCATCCAAGGTAATTTCTTGACGGCCCAGTAAGTCCGCAATTTCCACCTTTTTGATGTCTTTTTGTTGATGTTTTCCTTGAAGCACTTTCTCTACCGATGGCATCTTATAGACCGGCACATCAATCGCATTCGCTGTATTCAGAATTTCCTCATATTTCTCTGGTGCCAGAGATGGAATGGCGATTATCACTTCATCGATTTGACGTTCTATCGCGATCTCTTCTAATTGATTATCTGTTCCTAGTACTGGGACACCACTAATATTCGTGCCGACTTTATTCAGATCGCGGTCGAGAATACCGACGATATGTAAGTCATCGGGATTGCGTAAATAATTCTGAACGAAGAGGGACCCACCGTCCCCTGCGCCAATCAGTAAGACATTGCGGATCGCGTCGGGGTCATCGACACCTTTGGAACCACTCCGCGAGATATAAATACTGCGCCAGATAATTCGCAGACTCATCGCGAAGATTCCCGCAAAGAGTGCCGAAATCACGACAAAGCGTAGTGGAAAGGGCCTTAAGATAAAGGATAAGATAAATCCTGCGATCGTCACCCCAAAGAAGAAACTAAAGAAAATATTAATAAAGTCACTCAGTCCACTATAACGGAAGACCCGTTTATCTACATTGAAGATATGCGCAATAATAAAATACGCCAAGGCCCCTAAAATAATAAATGCGATCCATTGAATTAATGACAAGGTAATAATATCATACAGAATCAAACTACTCAGACCTGAGGCAATAATCAATGCCACCATATCAATAAAGCGCCACGCATACAATCGTTGCGTCTGTGTTAGACTCTTAACAAAATTGACAATCTTGTCATTTAATGTCCCTTTGATCATAGAAACTCTCCCTTCAAAATATACACAATTTCTCAATAAAACAAGCCATCAGAACGTGATCGCTTAGTGATAGATCCGCTCATAATTGGCTTGTGCTTCTTCCAGTGTCATGGTGCGAATCACTTTCCCGGGATTCCCGACAACCACTTCACCGAATTGAACATCCTTCGTTACAACTGCACTGGCACCGATGACCGCATAGTCAGCAATCTTTACCGGGCCAATAACCGACGCACCCGAGGCGATAAAGACATGGTCGCCAATAATCGGTGCGGTCACTGTTTGACCGTCCACTTTTGCGGTCTTACCGAAACTGCCACCGATGACAACATTCTGCATGATGACTGTCTTTTTCCCCACAAGGGCCTTCTGATGCACCACCGTTCCCAGTCCATTATGTCCCAGCACCACTGAATAATCAAGATGGGCATCATAAGGAATATCGACTGAGAAGATTAGGCGATTCAGCATCGTTAAACATTTCGCCAGAAATAACCAGTTTTTGTGATAGAGTTGATTGGCCCAACGATAGACCGTCATTGCTTTTCCTTTTCCTATATCCAAAATATCATGCTCCCTCATTTACCATGTGACTCATTGAGATGATATTTCATCAATATGTAGCCATGTGAATAAAATCCTATCGATGAATAATCCAACTGAATTCTCATCTATTTCTTACTCCATTTTACCTGATTCCTTGTGAAAAGACTACTAAAAGAAAGACTTGGATACGCATTCTCACCGGATTGGTTGTGCGGGGGTGCCAACCACTGTACAGGCTTCGGGAATGGAACGCACAACGGTCGCGCCGGCGCCAATGACCGTGCCTGCTGCCACATCCAATTGTTGAATAATCGTCGCATTCGCCCCCATCAGCACCCCTTCATGAAGTGTGACATTGCCAGCAATGCTGACATTGGGGAGAATCGTCCCGTAATCTTCGACCACACTATCATGCCCAATCGTCGCATTGGTGTGAATCGAGAGGTGACTCCCGAGTCGAATATTTACCGTGAGAATGACCCCCGCTGTAATAATATTCCCCTCTCCCAATATCAAGTCATCCCCGATAACCGCACGAGGGTGGATGAGATTGGGATAGGTTAAGTGATACGGTGCTAATTGTTGGACCATCGCTTGCTTGGCCTGGGGACTCCCGACAGCTAGAATAGCTTGTGTCTCTGGGTGGTCCTTTAACCAATCCAAGCCACCTAAGACAGGCAGGTCATTGATGGCTGTGCCGGCTAAGTCCGGATTGTCATCGATAAAGCCTAACACCTCCCATTGGGAGGTAACCTGATTGATGTCCTTGATTAATTGAACGACTTCCCGGCCGAATCCACCGGCTCCAATAATAGCAATCGGTTGTTTACTCTTCTTCATAAGTATTCCCCCGGAATGGTTCCATCGTAGCCGACGAATCCGAATTGATATCCTCGCGCTTCAACACTTTAAAGACCGTCTGGAAGATAATCTTCACATCCAGCCAGAAACTCAGATGTTCAACATACCAGACATCCAATTCGAACCGCTCGGACCAGTCTAACGTATTGCGGCCATTGACTTGCGCGTATCCGGTTAAGCCCGGACGCACATCATGACGTTTGTGTTGGCGGTCATTATATAAGGCGAGATATGCCACTAATAAAGGACGGGGCCCCACAATTGACATATCGCCGACGAAGATATTCCATAATTCGGGTAATTCATCCAGACTCGTAGACCGCAAGAACGCCCCAAAGGGGGTTAAACGCTCGGCATCGGGTAATAATTCCCCATCAGCGCCTCGTTTATCTGTCATGGTTCGGAATTTCTTCAAGGTGAAGATCTCCCCATTCAATCCCGGCCGACGCTGGGTAAAGATAATCGGATGACCTAATTTGACAAAAATTAACACTCCCAAAATGATTAAGACCGGTGCTAAAACAATCATCGCCAATCCTGATAAGACAATATCACATAAGCGCTTGCCATAATTTCGATAAAATGATTGCATCGCACTCACCTATGCTTCAAAGACAGCGCGAATCGCTTGAATCACACGGTCAATCTGTTCTTCTGTCATCTTGGTATCACTTGGCAAGCAAAGGCCGGTATTGAAATAAGTCTCCGCAATGTCACCACCCACATAAGGATACGATTCGAACACGGGTTGCAGATGGAGTGGCTTCCAAATCGGTCGCGTCTCAATGCCTTGTTCCTTCAATGCCTCATAGACCTGCTTAGGTGTAATCGTATCGGAATCAATCAACATCGCACTCAACCAATAATTCGCCCGCTCATCCTCTCGTTCATAAATGAAAGACAATTCCGGAATATCTCCGAGTCCTTCGACATAGCGGTCAAAGAGATGGCGCTTTTGTTGGACGCGCTGTTCTAAGACTTTCAATTGCCCCCGACCAATTCCAGCGACAATATTCGACATCCGGTAATTATAGCCGACATCGACATGTTGATAATAAATTTCTGGTTCACGGGATTGCGTTGCGAAATGAATGGCGCGCTGCTTGTCCGCCTCTGTTTTCGCCGCCAACATGCCTCCTCCAGAAGTGGTAATAATCTTATTCCCATTGAAAGAGAAAATACCATAATGCCCGTAAGACCCAGTCCATTGTCCTTGATAAATGGTCCCTAAACTTTCGGCCGCATCTTCAATTAAAGCCACACCGTATTGGTCACATAAGGCTTTCAATTCATCAATACGGGCTGATAGGCCATATAAATGTACCGCAATCAAAGCCTTGGGCTTGTATTTAACGATGGCCTCTTCCACTAAGACGGGATCCAGATTCCAACTTCCAGGCTCCGAATCAATGAACACGGGAATACCTTGTTCATAGATTATCGGATTGGCCGATGCTGAAAAGGTTAAGGACTGACATAAGACATGATCTCCCGGTTGGACACCTGCTAGTTTCAATGCGAGATGAATCGCTGCCGTTCCGGAAACCAAAGCAGCTATATGCGGGATGCCGGTAATGGCACTCATTTCATTCTCGAATTCATTGACATTCTCGCCTAAAGGCGCAATCCAATTCTTTTGGAACGCATCATGTATATATTCTAATTCATAGCCTTCATCGCTCATATGGGGCGACGCTAATAAAATTTCCTCCATCAATGTTCTCCTTCATTCCGTATATAACAAGTAAGTGAACAATATGTCACTAATATTTCAATTTTATAATCTTCATTATTATAACATGGAATTGCTATAATTAGCGAAAGAATGTCCAAATTCTTTTAAAACACAAAAAAAGCACTCCCTGAGCGCTTTGATTGTCTCGTTTATTTGCCTTTGGTCCATTGATAAATCTTCGCATACAATGTGGGACTGAGCTTGAATAAACGGTATTTGGCCCGTTGTTGCTTCGAGATATAAGGATTCTCACGGAAAGCTTGATCATAAGGTGCCACATAGTCCAAGACGTCTTGGGCATAATACTTTCTTTCCGTCGCATCTTCAATACCGGCAATTTTACTCATCGTACTGGTCATCCCAGTATGCAAGTGAGAAATCATGCGTTCATAAAGCGCGGGATAATGCGCTTCGATTAATTTCAACATGCGTAGACGTTCGGTAATATTGTCCATTTCAGCGGGTTTGAAGACATTCCGGATCGCACTGGAAACCGTCTGATGATAAATATATCCCGGCTTATCACGGACATAGATTGTCTCGGCCTGATGAATACTCTTCAATGTCGTTACATTGTCTTCATAGATAATCCCTTCCGGAAAGTCAAAATGTTCAAACAAAGTTCGCCGATAAATCTTGTTACAAGAAAAGAAACTCATGTCCGGTCGTTGGTATAACAGATCCAAGACCCATTCCTTATCTTGTGTCAGGCGCTCTTTACCTTGACTCGCCAGTGAATAATCCTCATAGAGGAGCGGAAAGATAAATAAATCCACGGTCTCTTGACTGACCACTGCTTCGAAATCTGCCAACAAATCCGGCAGAATCTCATCATCACTGTCTAAGAAGAGTAAGAATTCTCCTTGGGCATGACGGACGCCCGTATTACGAGCACCGGACGTTCCTTTATTTTCCTGATGAAACGCCTTAATTCGTTCGTCAGAGGCTGCATAATCGTCAACAACCTCCGCCGAATGATCCTTAGACCCATCATTAACGAGAAGAATCTCATAATCATTAAATGACTGGTTCAAGACACTGTCAATGGTTCGCTTGAGTGAGTCGGCGGCATTATAGACTGGTATAATGACGGATAGTCGCATAGCTTACTCCCTTCTCAATACTAAGTCTTTTGCTTTGTTAATAAAATAGCTGACTTCTGATTCTCTCAATACAATTAATAAAATAAAATATGTCACCGCCCCCACGATAACCGCCAGCACCAATGAAATAAATGGCACGGTCCGTGCAAGGAAGAAGTCATAACTCCAAAGGCAGACAACCCCCATCACGATACCCGCAATGGTTGACTTGACAACGGTCTTGAAGAAGGACGATAAATTCAAACGTCCAACTTTGTGACGGATTTGAACCAATAGTAAGAATGAAGTGACCGTAGCGGCAATACTGGATGCTAGCGACAGTCCCATGACTCCTAATGGTTTAGATAACACTATGGCTAGGATCACATTAATGACTACTCCGAACATCGCATTCCGCATCGGTGTCTTCGAATCGCCCAACGCATAGAAACTTCGCGATAAGACTTCACGGAAAGCATTCGCAATCATCCCCACCGCATAACCAATTAAGGACATCGCGGTCAATTGAATCGCGGTCTCATCGAAGTTCCCCCGTCCAAAGAGTAAATCAATAATCTGTTCCGGGAAGATAATCGCTCCGACCGTCATCGGGAAGATAATCAAATAAATCAAGCTGACTGATTTATTGATAATGCCTTTGAATTCTGTGAACCGTTTTTCAACCGCATAATCGGAAATAATCGGGAAGATAACATTGGATATCGATAAAGCGAAGACCCCTTGCACAAAGAATACCAATTGATAAGAATAATTCAAGGCTGAAATCGATCCGACGGCCAATTGTGACGAAATCGTCCGATTGACCAGCACATTAATTTGATTGACCGACGTCCCAATCATCACCGGTAGAGCAATTTGGATGAGTTTGTATAAATAAGGATTCTTACTATCAAAGACACGCTGATAGCGGAAACCATTTTTCCTCGCAGCCGGGACGATAAAGAATAATTGACTCAATGTCGCCACACTATAAGAAATTCCTAGCACCACTGGATTCGTGTAATAAGCCACGATAATTCCGATGATAATCGTCAGGTTCAACGGAATCCCGACCAATGCCGGAATAATAAAGTTCCGTTGTTGTTGCAGATAACTATTGAAAATTGTCACCATCGAGGTGAAAAACATACTGAATAGCACTAAGCGCGTCAATTCAATCGTAAAGCTCAACCGTTGCCCGTAGAATCCGGAAGCGAATAACTTAACGAGTTCTTCTGAGAAGATAAAGCCGAACAAGAACAAGAATCCTGTAAACACAAAGATGTGATTGATCACATTATTGGTGTATTGTAAGGAGGCTTGTTCGCCCTCTTTCTTACGCACTTGACTAAATATCGGAATAAAACTCGTCGAGATACCGATAATGACAAAGTCATACAGCACTTCTGGAATAGAAAGTGCAACCAAATACGCATCACTGACCACCGATGCGCCAAAGAAATAGGAGAGGACGATATTTCTAGCAAAGCCAAATAATTTAGCAATAATCGTCAGCAATATAACTAACAATGTTGTTTTCATATTCTACCTACTATCTAGCCTGCATGAAGGCATCAATCGCTTCGACAATACCGGATTCAGCGATGATTTTATCCCAAGCTAACGCGCTCGGTTCGTCAATCCCCCGGAAAGAATGCGTTTTGACGGCGTCAAAGTCAATCGCGGGTGCTTGATCATCAAAGTAATAGAAATTAGCACCCTGTGCTGCTTCAAAGTCCCGCACCCATTCATAATCCGTACTTAAGATATCTAATCCTAAAGCCACGTATTCCAATAATTTCGTTGAGGTTTGTTTGTTGAAAGGAAATTCATCGGGAATGAAATTAATACCGTATTGATATTGGCTCAATAACTTCGGAATCTCTTGATACGGTTGTCGGCCGAGAAAATGCAGATGCGAGAAGTCTTGATAACGCGTCTGAATCGCTTCATCCGCATCGCCAATCAAATACAAATCTTCATCCGGATAATCTTTAAAATATTCTAACAAGGTTGTAATCTGCCGTTCATCGGAGACCACCCCAACATACACATAGCCCGAACGTTGAGGAGCGAGGGATTGGTTCAGAAAGCCTTCACTGACGCCCATATCACGGTAATGATAAGGAATGCCGTCGGTAAAGTGCATCTGTTCCTGGATATACGTATTCAGGAAGATGCGTAAATCTGGCTTGGGATTCATCATCTTCTTCAAACGGTCTTTGATGCGTGGCATCTGACCGGTGGAAAGTGATAAATATTCATGAATCAACATTTGATGGGGAGCTAAGTCTTTGCGTTTCACCCCACCAAATCCTTTGAATTCCCATATCACATCATAATCCGCATAATCGATTGTTTCCTCTGTTAACGTCTGCGAATCGACCGCCCGATATTGGGGCAGCTTATTAAAATAGGTCACATACGCTTCGATTTCTGGCAAATAAGCCTGATTACTACGCACGAATAAGATGCTTATTGTCATCATTACCATCCTCTTTTTATTTCTTCAGCACTTGGGCTGAGAGTTATTCATTGGCTGAATGAAGTTCAGCAGGCGCGATTGGTTCCGCCATTTCTGGTGCTTGATAGCCACTTGGCACATACCATTTTGGTTTCTCAGCTAATGGAGGTGGCATCGCAGTTTCCGGTTCACGAATCACTGTCGTGTTCTCCATTTTCACGGTTTGATTGCTCGGCTCACTAAAAGGTCCTTGTAGTAAGCTATCGGGTGTCTCGAGACTGTCTTGCTTGATAATAATTACCGAATCCTTGAAAATTCCTGTCGCATTCGTCACTAATTTGCTTGGCAATTGATTGAATAAGACATTGTGATAAGTGGCGGCCACCGAGTCGCCATAACTGGATCCGATTGGCACATATTTGTCACCATCGGTTAAATACTTGATCGTCGACTGATACATATCAAAGCGGTTGAATCCGGTAATATTATCATCGCGTTCCTTCTCAGTATAATATAACCCATGGATGATACCATTTCTACCATAGGGTGTCATTTCCATATCTAAATTATACGTCCGTTCTTTCAATTCACCATTCACTCCCGCAGCGATAAAATAATCTTTCGCGCGTGTCTTGACATTATCGGTATTCCAATAGACATTCCCGGCCATACTCTCCACATGGAAGGTTGTTTCATAGTCGAGGAAGGTGGAATTGGTGACATTGACGGTCGTGTTCTGGTCGACCAACCAATTATCAACATTTTTATCTTGGATCGTTCCATTTTCTAGAACCACTCCAATCCAAGCGGTGTAACTCGGATCACGTGGCGAGACTTTCCCATTGGCAATCACATCATCAATATTAATAACCGCATCGGTATCATGCCCACCAAAATAGAAGGCCATCCCGAAACTATCGGTAATATCATCCCCGCCCACATCATCTATTTGGATGTGTTGCAAGTCGACATTTTCATAGTCATGAATAGAAAGGGTGTAGCCACCATACATATGTTTGAAGGCTGTATCGGTAACGACGATATCTTTGGCGCCGTCAATATAGAAACCACGTTGCAATGGCGTATCGTAGACATCTTCTGGTGTTTGCATCGTAAAATACAAGTCTTGAGGATTACGGGAACCGTCAACGGTCACCCCTTCAATCTTCACGCCAACATTGTCTTCTGCCATGCGCAGTGCTAAGACGAAATGTTCATTCATCGGCGCGATTTGTGGATGGAGTGGCTTTAACACCGCGTCATCCCCTTCAATATGAAGGCCCTTCAGTTCGCGTCCTTCAATCACATATTTGGCATCTAAATAATATTCCCCTGTCGGAATCACTAATTTAATCGGTTCGGTCGCAGCCATGCGTAAAGCCTCTTCGAACGCTGGAGAGTCATCCACGGTATCATTCGGTGTGGCATGCAGGTCATCGACCAGATTCACTTCCCGTGTCCGGGAACTTTCCAATGCGGGAATGTCGAGTGATTCGACCGCTTCGTCACGGGGTTCAACATAGGCATCTTCATGGGTAGGATACACTAAATCTTCTTCCTTTTTAAAGAAATCTAGAAATGGCAATTGAAATGCTGTTAGAATCATTACAATACTTAATATGAATGTTTTCATTTGGTTCCTTTCGTGTGAATAAGATGCCTATCTTTCGTCACATTACGCGGACGAATTCAAAGGCATCTTTGAGTGATTTCTTTCGGTACTGATTATCAAAATAAACCAAAGACTCATCATAAGATATCCCGCCAAAGAGTTTGACGAGCAAATGATTTTCGCGTAAGATCTTAATAAAAGGATTCGCCATGCGAGTGAGTCGTAATGATTTATCGCGGTAATAAGCAATCAAGGTTAATAATTCGACCGTGCTGACGACTTGATCATCTTGAGGCAGATACACGCCCCCCGCACGTTGTTCAATCATCATTAAGATTAAATGGGCTAAATTATCAATATAGAGAAAACCTTGTTTGCTTTCTTGGTAAATATTCGGAAATACGGGCATCTTGTCGGCTAATTTTACGAAGGTATCAATATAATTCCCCGGGCAATTCAAGCCGTAAATGCTCGGTGGTCGAATAATGGACAAGGTGAATGACGCGTCTTCTAATTCTTGCAGTAATTGTTCAGCTCTCAGCTTACTTCTACCATAGTCATTCTCTGGGGCAAGCGGCGTATCAAGGGTAATCACATTCCCATGGGGTAATTTCTTCCCTTCGCCGTAAACGCCCATCGTACTCATAAAGATAAAATGTCCAACACCTTGTTCTTTAGCACGCTCGGCAATCCGGTAAGGAAGCTGTGCATTCACTTGATCATAATCTTCCGCGGTGATAGCTTTGTCCTTTGTATGGACAATCGCTGCCACATGGAAAATCGCATCATAAGGCGAGAAATCCGCTGTCTCATAGACATTCCCGCGCACATCCATTTCTTCTACCGTGTGCCCAGCTTCTTCAAGCACCCGGCGCACATTGGTGCCAACATAACTACCGGCGCCTGTAATTAAAATATTCATAATAACCTCTGCTTTCTTCAATCGAAATCGGCGTCGGGTTGGTGTTCATTCGTTACGCACGCCCGGCCTGTTCAATTAATTGATTGCGATTATGGTGAACTTTTTGATTAAGTATTTTCTTATCGAAGTGCGTGGCAGCATAGTCGCGACCTTTACGGCCCATCGCTTCCGCTTCTTGGGGATGTTGAATCATCCATTCCACCGCGTCAATCAATGCTTGACTACTCTCCTTCGCCACAACGAGTCCGGATTCACCCGGCAACATCGCTTCTGTCGGTCCCGGAATATCCGTGACCACGACCGGAACGCCCATCGCTTCGGCTTCAATAATCACTGTCCCAAAGCCTTCACGGTAACTTGGCAAGACGAAGAGATCCATCGCCGCATAATACCGCTCGACGCCACTAATCCGTCCCGGATAAATAATTCGGTCTTGTTCGAGTGACCATTGATAGGCGGGATATTGTTCCAGATTCGGGTCTTCAAAGTCCCCCGCAATCATCACATACAAATTCGGATATTTCGGGACGAGTGCTTTCAACATCGTTAATAATTCATAAACCCCTTTGTCCTTCGTAATTCGGCCAATGAAACCGATGAAGAAGGCCTCTTCGGGAATAGCATATTGTTGGCGAATCTGTTGGCGCCATTCGTCCTTGCGTTCAATATCAAACTTTTCTAAATCAACCCCGCTAGCACTCCCATTCCAGACAACCGAACTCTTTTCTTCACCATAGAGTCCTTCTTGACGACTGAAGTGGAGATTGCCATAACTATCCGGCTGAATATGCGTCGAGAGCCGGCAGACAATTTTCTCAATCGTCTTAAAGATAAAGCGGGCGATGCCTTTGTGAGAGACATAATAAATCCCCCATTGACAGTAAAGCCTCACCGGCACCCCAGCTAAGAAAGAGGCAAACGATGCATAGAGCGACGCATTAGGCGTTGAATATTGTACTAAGTCAAAATCTTCTTCTTTAAAGAAGCGATACATTTCAAAGATTGTGCGGATTCCTTTAAAGCTGACACCCCGGTCCATCCCAATCGGATGGAAACGAATGTCCTCCGCTAAACGAGCTTGGAAGCCGTCATCATAATCCGAGACAATCGTGACATCATAGTCATCCACTTCTGCCATGTAGGTATAATAATCGACCGCGAAGGATTCAACCGTCTTCGAGATGGTTGTGATCGCACAGATCTTTTTCATGCTTGGTTCAACTCACTTTCTCGCGTGTGTCTTTTCTTTTTAATTAAAATATTGATAAAAATAATCACAAATAAAATCCAAGAAATCGGACGAAGTCGCGTCGCCGTTCCCACATTATCATTCGAGAAGGCGATAAATCCATTCCATACTAAGGCATGAATAAAGAGAATGCCATCTTGATAATCCATATAACGACGTTGCTTATAGATATACCACAATAAGACAACCATCGGAATCGATTCAACAAAGAAGACAATCAATGTACTAAAGCCTGAGATATGCCATGGAAGGGGTCCAATTAAGTTTCCTAAATAACTATGGATATAACGGAAAATAAAAAGGATAAAATTCGACGTAATTAAGTTAATATCCATTTGGCTCCCCGCCTCGATATATTCAATCGCACTAAAGCGATATTCTAATCCATCACGCAAGGATTTATCAACAATCGGTACCTTGAAATCAATTAAGAACGTATAATAGAAAATAAAGATAATCCCGACAATTCCCAAGAACAACCACAGGCGATCATTGGCCTTTAATGTGCGGTATAAATACACCACCATGGTCGCAAAGAGGAATGATACCAAAATATAGCCCCGGAATTGTCCTAATAAATATAAACTCACTAAGAGAATAAAACCATTAAAGACTATCCAGTCGCGATTAATATTAATCTTCAAAATATAATACAGACTGATCACATAAAGAGCATAAATCCAAATATCCCTTAAGATCGAAATATGCACATTCATTTGTAAACTTAAATAGATAGTAAAGATAATCAACAAGAGACTCTTAGCATTATACAAGCTCTGAGCGCCTGCATTGCTCAAATGTGTCTCCTCCTCAAGAAAGAGCAGTTCGATAATCTTGGTACTAAATAATAATAAGACAAAATAACCGACCAGATTGAATAAGCGAATCATAAAGACGTCATTGACACCTGTCAAACGAATGACATAAGAAGATAGGAGCGGGAAAATCGACGTGCGAATCCAAGGGAGACCCCGCAAGATCTTTTGAATTTGTTCCCAATAGAAGGCTCCATCATCCCCACCTCCAAAGAGTTGGAGGGTGATGCCATTATTTCCTTGTCGGGTAGCGAGAAAGTAAACCGCTACATTAATTACTAATGCGACCCCCATCGCAAAGAGGAAGGTCAATAAATAGGTAATTTGTTTCTTACTCATAATGCTCCTTTCTAGCTAAACCAAGGAAAGCTAAAGAAAGACTTGCGCTTCTTCTTGCGTTGAGGCAGTGGTGCTTCAATCACTTCACCCTTCAATAAATGAATGGAATTCTTGGCGAAGTAAGCGGCCTTCTCAACCGAATAATCACGTTGAATCGTTTGAAAGGCTTCTTGAATATGGAAGCTACGTTGTGCGGTATTATGCGCATCGGACGCGATAAAATGCACCAAGTCCAAGTCTATGAATTCACGACATATTGCACTTTCATCTGGGTCACTAATGGCTTTCGCAGTTAATTGTGCGAGGGCCCCCTTTTCAACCCATTCAGCTAATATATTCATATCGTCGACTAAAGTCTGTTGTTTCTCAACATGCGCAATCACCGGCGTATACCCCATCTCGATCACTGCCGATACTAAATCGGAAGCATTGGATGGTAATTTCCGAGAAGGAAATTCCAATAAATAATATTGCCCGGATGGATCTAAAGAGAGCACTTGATTATCTAATAAGTCATCAATTAAATGATCGGTCACATGGATTTCTTGCGACGGCAACACTTGTAAGGAAATTTGTTCTTGATCAAGAAATGCTTGGACCTCTTGGGTTAACTCAATAATCATATCTTTTTTATTGAACCAATTTAGTTTTCGATAATGCGGTGTCGCAATCAAATGCGTAATGCCTTCCTGCACCGCTTGTTCAGCCATGGCCCGGACATCTTCATAATCTACCGCACCATCATCAATCCCCGGCAAAATATGGGAATGAATATCTACAAACATGTTCTCACCCTAATCTCCATAATATTCTCCGTAACCATATTCTTCATGATTACCGGTCACCGCATTGAGGACATAACCTAGAATATTCGCCTCTACGGCCTCTAATTTTTCTTTGGTTTGGTTAATGGTATTTTTGGTTGTGTAATTATAACGTGCCACCACGACGACGCCATCGACCTGCGAAGCGAGAATCTGACTATCTGTCACTGGAATGACCGGTGGTGTATCATAAATAATCAAATCAAAATATTCTTCCAATCGCTGCATTAAGGCTCCCATCCGCCGTGAAGCGAGGAGTTCTGCAGGATTGGGTGGAATCGGACCGGTCGGCAGTAAATATAAGTTCTCATTCGGCCCCTTCATAATGATATTATTCAGATTCGTAATCTCTGACTTGGAAGCCAAAATCGTGGATAAGCCTGTATCATTCGACACATTAAAAGACCGGTGGAGCATCGGCTTACGTAAGTCGGCATCCACATAGAGTACCTTTTTCTCCATTTGCGAATAGACACTCGCTAAATTCGAAGAAACGGTCGATTTTCCTTCAAAAGGCATACTGGATGTTACCAGAAAAGACTTCAAATCTTGATCGATGCCTGAGAATTCTATATTCGTACGAATATTACGGAATTCTTCTGCGGTGACCGAATTCGGTTGCAGATGAGTAATCAAGGAAGCGCCTTTTTTCTGTTCGGTTAATTTTCTTGCATGTCTATGTCTCTTGAACATCTTAGTGTGCCTCTCTTTCTTTCACGACCGTGCGATTGTTCATGCGGGTATCCTTCAAGTCGCGGCGACTAATTTCACGAATTGTCCCTAATTGAACCATGCCGGTGCGTTCCATATCTGCATGGCTGGTGATTTTATTATCTGAGATTTCTCGTATTAAACTCAATGCCAGACCAATCATCGCCCCAAATAACAGACCAATTAATGTAATAATCGGGACATTCGGACTGGTTGGTTGGGGATTATAGGTTGGTTGAGAGATGACATTGACATAATTTTCCTCTTCTGGCACTTGGTAAATATCACGAATCGCCGTATCAAAGGACGCCACCAAATGCGTCAAGACATCTTGTGCGTCTTCTGGATTCCCGAGCATACTAGTAATTGTAAAGGCTTGAGAATTTGTATTATGTGCATAAGTTAAAGCATATCTCAATTCGTCCATACTGTACGCTTCATCCATTTTTTCGGACACATCAGACAAGACACGGTCCCCAAATAAAATATCCACATAAGTATTAATCATCGACACATTCGTCTGAATCTCATTGATCTGAACGGTATCCTGATCGGCTGGTTTCTGATTAACAAGTATTTGGACATTCGATTGATATTGCTTGCTGATGAGTGTGCTCGACACCGCAAAAGCAATCGCTCCGCCTAACAATGCGCTACTGAGAATTAATAGGATGTATTTCTTTAAGAAATCCATGACATCCTTGAATTGAATTAACTGATTCATAAGTCGCTCCTTATATGCAATAGTATTGATTTTAAAAGCAGGCATCACGATAAACCATTGTGTGTGCATCCTCTACCACACACGATGGTGAATTTCATTCCTTAGCAACCCTCATGGCGTTCTCACGCATTTGGTCCACTAGCCGCTTTTAATTTTGTTCATATAAGAGAATTATACACTATCGTGGCGGAATTTTCTTACTTTTTTCAAGCTTTCTTTATAATATATCACATTTAGTATTTACTTTAAGGAAAACATCAGACAAATGAGATGGCATGATATCATGATGGGCGCAGAATGTCGCTATTTACTATAAATATATAAGGTTGCTGCCATACAAAAAAGCGAGCTTCGCTTTGCTCGCTTTGTATGCATTAATTATTTGATGATTCCGACGATGATTCCGCTGATTCGCTTTCAGATTCATTGGACTCGGATGTTGCTTCCGTTTCTTCATGTAATGCGTCGAAGACTTCTTCTTCAACAAGGTAGAAGTCTGTCATTTCAACGGTTACCGTATCAAAGTCGCCACGATTTGGTTGGATGATGAGACGTGATTTTGGTGATTCGTCACGTGGTGTGGTGAAGCGAATAACCACTTCATGGACCTCTTCATCGTCAGCACGGAAAGCCGATTTATTATCAGAGAATTCCGATGTTTTCTTACCATCTAAATACACCACATTATCTTCCCAAATACCGTCTGTATGTCCACCGAAACTATTTAAATAGCCGTCTGTTTTACGGTACTTGAATGTCATCACATAACTCGTTCTCGGTTCTAATGTGCTGGCATCGATAATTAAACCGCCGTTTTCATTTTGGACATCGACAGTGACTGTGTCACCTTTAATATCGACTTTACTGTCACTATTTTCAGAGAAATTGCGGGTATTGATTAAGTTTTCATTTTCTAATTCTTCAATCATCGCATCATTGACAAAGAAATTTTCCGTATTCGCAGAAACAGCGTCAATCGGACCGAATAATAAACCAACACTTAAAGATAATAATAATAATTTTTTCATTGAGGTTTCTCCATTTCATATGTGTTCTAATCCATTAAAGCAACCAAGTCACTTAGCCCTTGATAGCGGGACGGGACTAATCTTATTGTAACTTAATTATTATGTAAATGCTATGCTTTCTACAATAACACACATTTATTTCATAGTTTCTAAATATTTTAATCCGCTATTATTCAGCTTCTGTCTTTGCTATCGACGTTTCAAAGTCATTGACACGGTAATCTCCCTTGTCATAATCACTCATCTCCATCTCATAATAGAGATTGCCAAACAATTTATTCACGAGGGTCTGTTGCTCCACCAACTGAATGAAGGGATTGAATAAGCGATTGCGGTGCAGACGGTGACCATGAAAACGCGCAATCGTTGCAACCATGTCACTGGTATTGACGTATTCTTTATTTTGCGGCCAGAAAATACCTGCCTCTTCATTCACGATCATCAAACGAATGAATTCCGCCAGATTCTCAATATGAATCATCGAGCGACGATTCTCATAATGTGGAAAGAAAGGTGTTTGCTGTGCTAATTTAGCGAGACGCGGATAATTTCCCTTCGATCCTTTACCGTATACCATGGGTGGACGCAAGACCACCACATTGAATGTATCATCTTGAAGTGGAAGAATGCCCGCTTCGGCTTGAATCTTTGAATCGCCGTAAGGGTCATCGGACTTGGGAACGGTATCGTAAGTGATACGCCCCTTCTCAAGTTCGCTGGAGGTATAGACAATGGCCGATGACATAAAGATAAATTGTTTCACGCCGGTAGCTTTCGCATGGTTGGCGATATCAATCGTCAAGTCCGTATTCACCGCATAATATAAGTCTCGTTGGTCTTCTTTGGCATTGGCATGTGCAATCCCCGCCACATGGAAGACGACATCATAAGGTGCGAAGTCATGTTCGAGCCATTTTCCGTCACGTGTGTCAATCGTATCAATGCGCCAATCTGGATGATGGGACTGAATCCAGGCTTCCACCGATTGACCGATATATGAATTTTTACCTGTAATTAATAAATTCATCAGCTGCTCCTTTGTTTGATTTAGATAAGATAAACAAAAGAGAGGGAACGAATCCCTCTACTTCTGACTAAACTTCGGAATGATAAGCATAACCGTAACCATACTCACCATCATCAAGTGGTTGGTCATTCATTACGAAACCAACAATATTGGCATCGACTTGTTCCAATGCGGTAATACTTTTCTTGACTTCTTCACGTTTCACATACCCTTCACGAACCACAAGGACGACTTCTCCTACGCGGGTCGCCATAATTTGAGAGTCGGAAACGGTATTAACTGGAGGAACATCGTAGATAATCACATCGAAATTCGATTCAAAGTTCTGAATCAATTGACGCATCCTTGCCGATCCGAGTAGTTCTGCTGGGTTCGGTGGAATAGGACCACTCGTTAACACATAAATTCCCAAGTCACTGATTTTTTTAATAACTGAACCGGCCGCAACATCTTGTTCAAGAAGTAATGTCGTCAAACCACGATCATTATCGATATTAAAGGTGCGATTAACGGTCGGTTTTCTCAAATCCGCATCCACTAACAACACTTTCTTATCCGTCTGACCCATTGTGAGTGCCAAGTTAACCGAAACAGTGGATTTACCTTCTGCTGGAATAGATGACGTCACGACGAATGATTTCACACGCCGATCGAATTGTGCAAATTCAATATTGGTACGAATCGTCCGGAATTGTTCCGCTTGAACAGAATGTGGACGCATCACCGAGATTAAAGGAGCTCCTAATGCTTGTTCCTTTACAAGTTTCTTTTCACGCGATTTACGTTTATTTCCAAATAAAGCCATCTTATCCTCCCGTCCGTTCGCTACGATACTGCGCTGAAAGGCGTGTATCTTTGATATCTTTTGATGAGATCGTTGAAATATTTCCTAAATTAATCAATCCATGATCTGTTAACATATCCGCATTCTTAACCGTTGTGTCAGATAATTCTTGAACCAGTGCCCAAATAAGTCCAAGCACAAACCCAATCATTGCCCCAAGAATTAAGTACATCAAGATATTAGGGGATACAGGATTCGGATTAAAGGACGCTTGGGAAATCACATGAATATTGGGTTCTTCTGATTCATAAATCCCAGCAATTGTTTCTTCAAATACTTCAAGTAACACATTGAGCACCGTTTGGGCATTTTCTGGATTATCTAATGTCACCACAATTTCAAAGGCTTGTGAGTTCTGCGTTTGATTCACAGAAACCGCTCCTCTTAATTCAGCCGGTGAATAAATGTTTTGTGAACGCTCTGATACCTCATCTAATACCGCATCGGCAAGAATAATATCTTGGTAGGTATTGATGAGTTGTACATTGGTTTGGATTTCATTTAACTGAATCGCTGACTCATCTGAATTTCCTTGCTGATTGACAATCAGTTGTGCATTCGATTGATACTTCGGTTGTACAAAGAAATGCATCAATGCAGCCGCCAATAAGGCAAATAAAACAGTTAAGCCAATAATTTTCAACAGATGGCGTTTAAACATTTGCCATAGATTGATTAAATTAAATTCTTCTTGCATAGTTCCTCCATTATTAAAGTCAACTTGACTCTTATTTTAAATCTTCTTTTCTATTATACATGATGTTTTGCGACTATCCATACTATTTTTTGAATTTTTTTGAAATTGTTCCCGTTTTAAGGGGATTCTTAAGACTTACACAGAAAAACAACACCCATTTCCATGGATGTTGTCTGTGATTACTCACCGTCTGTATTATTCTGGGTAGTCTGCCCTTGACCTTGTGTGGCTTGGTCATTCGTGTTATTCGGTTGCGTTGTTTGTGTTTGATTCTGCGTCTGATTCTGGTTCTGATTCGACGCATTGTTATTAGACTGTGATGTGCCAGCATAATTCTCAATCGTCTCACGGTAATCCGATTGGGTTAAGAAGTAAGCATTCATCACCTCATGGGCAATCTGTGTCGATTCACGTCCGGTTGATTCTTCTTGCAGATACGGCACAATCACGGTAATGGCAATGCGTGGATTATCTAATGGCGCAAATCCCACATAGGTCGCATTGGTCACTGGTTGATTTTGTGCGTATTGGATTGGCCCGGCATAAAATGCCTCTGCTGTCCCTGTCTTCGATCCGACATTGATCGGATAATTTTGGAAGAGGTAACGAGCCGTCCCTTCACCCGTATGGGATACTTGGTGCATCCCCTCATGAATTCGGTCCATTTCCGCAGGTTCAATCGGCACTACATTCATCACACGAGAGTCAATGGATGCAACGACACCGCCTGGTTTCCCGTCTGAAGCGGGTTGGCGAATTTCTTTTACTAGACGCGGTGCATAACGGATACCACCATTGGCAATCGTTGAGACGAATTGCGCCATTTGTAGCGGTGTGTATAAGTCGAACTGTCCATAAGACAAGTCAATCGCATTAACCAATTGATCACTTTCTGGACTGAACCCAGCGGATTCAATCGGCAAGTCAATCCCCGTCTGTGTTCCCAGACCGAATTCAGCCAGATGTCCCCGAATAACATTCATCGTATTGGGATCAATGGTTAACGGTCCATTTTCTTCATGGGAGGTTTGTCCCCCAATCATCATCGCTAATTTAATCATGTAAACGTTGGATGATTTCTGTAAAGCTTCAATATCTGTAATCGGCACTTGACCAGTTCGGTTGAAGACCGATGATTTTTCTTGAGAGGCCGCGAATTTCATCGGCTCATCAGTAATCGTATTATTATCGGTCGAAATAATATCTTCAACATATCCTGTCGCAACCATTGCTGGTTTGATACTAGATCCCATCCCGAAACTAGAGTTGACTGCGCCTTGAGCATCATCGACAATTTCTGAACGGTCATAGCTATCTGTCGCTTCATCATAAGCAAAGCGTTTCCCAGTAATTCCGAGCACGTCCCCATTTGATGGGTCCATCGCTACGATATAAACGCGGTCATTCATGCCTTGGAATTCGCCCATATTTTGGAGCGCTTCTTCAGCAATCCGTTCAATCTCTTGTTGGAAAGCTGCATTAACCGTCAACATAATATTATCGCCACGATTTCCTTCATAAAGCTGATTTGTTTCAACTGCGTTCTGGGTGGCATCTGAGATAATATTGTATTGGGATTTGGTCCCTTTGAGGGCATCTTCATATTGTTGTTCCAAATAACTAATACCCACTCGGTCATTCATCGCATAACCACGCGTGAGAAGATCTTGTGCTGATTCTTCCGGAAGCCCCCGTTGTTCGGTAGACACTTGACCTAAGATCGAACGCATCATGTCGCCATGTGGATAGACCCGTTGCCAATCCGTTCCTGTTGAAATCCCAGGAAGCGATCCTAAATGTTCACTGACACGCGCAATTTCTGCTTCGGTCACATTTTGATTTTTCACCGGAACCGTTGAGTATTGATAGGTTCCACCCATACGTTTATAAAGGGAAACAATTTTCAATTCGGCATCACTGAATTGAATATCTTCGTCTGTCACTTTCGCTAATTGGGCCTCATTCAATTCTGACCCATTGAGTTGTTTCTCTTCATCTGATAAGCGTTCATTGATTTCTCTTTCATTTTTCGCAACGAAATAATCCTTACGGTCACGTTCCGTCACATCCGATGTCGGCATATCTATTAAGGAAGCTAATTCTGTTGCGACTTTAATGATATCTTGACTCGACATTTGGGAAGTACTGCCACGCGTGAAGAAAATTGCTTGTTCGGGCTTATTGCCGACCAATACTTCTCCTTGAGCATCATACATCATGCCCCGGGGAACGGCACCTGTCGACAGTGTTGATTCTGTCCGCCGGACCATATTCTGAAAATATTCGCCATTATACAATTGGAGATAGCCCATTCTGACAAATAGCAGGACAAAGGTCAGGAAGGTGATAAAGAACAGAATATTCATCCTTACTGGAATATGACTGCTCTTGGCATTGTTATTTAATTTGAATCTTGCCATAAATCAAGCCCACTTCTTTCTATAATTTGTTGAATCCATTCTAAGGGGTAAAGAGTTACCACTCAAGAATGTCGCTCCTCCACTTTATCAAAAATTCCCAACGATTTCTATCAATTTCAGCAATCTCCCCAAATTATTCACAGTTCCCAACAATCACTTCCCGTCCAAGCTCCACTCACGACGCTTCAAGCCAAATGCTTTGAGATTACTAGACAGTTGCGATGCTTATCTAATAGAAAGAACGGGGTTCTTATGCACTTTTGCTCCATTAATACGACTCCTTTGAACGCTTAATATTCACATTCTATTCGCAGAAAGTCCGATATTTTGGAGGTGAATTTTAATGCAGGGGCATTTGATGTCTGATAGAATGAGTAATGGATATTTAGTGAAGGAGTTTATTATGTCATTAAAATTACGACCTTATTTATTAAATTTTTTGATTGTGACCGGCATTTTCAGTTTAATCTGTGTGCTGTTTTCTTTTGTCCCTTTTGGCGATGAGACCTTATTGACGGTTGATTTAGGACAACAATATATTGATTTTTACAGTCAATTCAAAGATACCTTGCTCCAGCATCCAACGAAATTCTTCTATTCCTTTGAAAAAGGATTCGGCGGGGAAATGGTTGGACTCTGGGCTTATTATTTAATGAGTCCCTTTAATCTGATTCTCTTATTCTTTAATGAGTCGAATTTCGACTTAGCAGTGACACTCCTAACCTATCTAAAAGTATTGGCTGCGAGCTTGTCTTTCATGTTCTTAAGTCGTCGTATTTACCGTTTATCGACGCCCTTTGCTTTAAGTTTCAGCGTGTCTTATGCTCTCATGAGCTATATGATTGTTTATTTACTCAATATTATGTGGCTTGACGGCCTGGTCCTCTTACCACTCATTGCTTATGGCTTACATCGGATTATTGACGAGCGTCATTTCGGTGTCTATGTTGCCAGTCTGGCACTGATTCTCATTGCGAATTATTATATCGGCTATATGATCTGCCTTTTTCTGGCATTCTACGCCCTATTTGTTGTGGTCGAACGCCAAGAAGCGCATCAACGCTTTGACCTGAAACAAGCCGCGTTTGATTATGGTGCGTTTATTCGCTACTCGCTTTATGCCGTCTTGATTGCAGGAATCATGTTAATCCCAACCATTGATTCCCTTTCGATTGGAAAAGGAACCCACCAATCACTCGAACTAACTTTGGACGCTTCGCATAATCTGGCGGATATTTTGTCGAAAACTTTTATCGGCAGCTTTAACTTTGATGAGATGTCTGCCGGTAGCCCGAATATCTATGCCGGAATGTTGGTTCTGATTTTGAGTTTGCAGTATTTCATGGAAAAGAAAATCCATTGGCGCGAAAAAGTCGTCGCTCTCCTCATTTTGGCGATGTTCTTTGTCAGCTTTCGCTATGATGTTATCAACAAATTATGGCATGGCGGGCAATTCCCAATTTGGTATCATTACCGCTTTTCCTTTACAACGACATTCTTCTTAATCGTCCTAGCCATTCGGGCCTGGATTCATCAAGAACGCACCCAACCTATTTGGATTCCTTTGGTTCAACTCGGAGTCATTGGTGGGATGTTAGTCTATTATTATCAACATTTAGGGTCCTATGAATTTCTGACGGAGACAAAATTACTTATTTCATTAGTCTTCTATATTGTGTTGGTCTTATTGCTTTATTTCCGCCATCAAGAGCGTCGCCTCATTCCTTGGCTGATTCTAGCGGTTGTCATCACTGAAATGGCAGGCAATGCCGGACTCATCCTACAAGACTTAAATTATGTCAATCAAGGTAAATTCCGTGATTATACGGCGGTGCTTGATGAAGCCGTAGCACCCGTGCGCCACGGTGATGATACCTTCTACCGCAGTCACAAAACCTTTATGCGGACGAAGAATGAAGCGATGTATGCTCATTACCATGGGCTGAATCATTTCGGTTCAACGATTGAAGCGCATGTGCCTGAACTCTTTGGCTATCTAGGCTTACCAGATGGAAATGGCTTTGTCGCTTATTCAAATGGTTCCCTTCTAACGGATGACTTGTTCGCTGTGCGTTATCTGATTGATATTACAGAAGATACGGCCAGTCATACATCCGATGAACAATACTTGTTATACCGTGAAGCAACGGACTTGGATAGTCTGAAATATCCCATCGTTCAACAGTCCGATCGTTATCTGTTGCGTGAAAATACCGATCATCTGGGATTAGCCGTGGAGATGCGTCCTGAATTAGCTGATTCTGAAGATTTACTCAATGCCAATGACCCTGTGGGCAATCAAGAGAAAATTCTCGCACTCATGGATTTCTCTAATCATCCGGATAATTATTTCAGACGGCAAGCGTTTGATGAAGTAGAATATCATAATGTCACGGTCACGGATAAAGGCGATGGTGATTATTACACTTATGAGCGTGATAATAATAAGTCGTCGGCATATGTTGACTTATCCTTTACGACCACCTCAGAAAATCCTTATTATTTCACCTTGCCATCGCAATTAAATAAAGACAAAGTGTCACTAAATCTTAACGACACCCGTTACCGTTGGTATACACCGTATCGTCGGCGTCAATTAACGAATGCGTCATACGGTACGATGCAAGCTGATCAATCGTTCCGGTTCTATTTAGAAGAGGATGAATTTACCGCCAATCTCATTAATCTCTATGAGTTCGATGAAGCGCGCTATGATCAACTGATCGCCTCCAAACAGGACCATCGTTTCGAAGTGACGCATTTCAATCATAATCTGATTGAAGGAACGATCACGACCGAATTGCCTACGAGCCAATTATTATTCACCATTCCTTATGATGATAATTGGACGGTTACCGTTGACGGCGAAACAGTGGAAACCAAAGCGGTGCTTAATGACACCTTATTATCTGTTCCGATGAGCCAAGGTTCACATACGGTCCGGCTTCATTACTTCCCGCGAGGCATCTATTATGGTCTAGCCGCCATGATCATGGGCTTGGTATTCTCACTCGGTGAAGGAATCCTCCGCCGGAGACGACAGTTGAAAACCGATGCCACATTCGGTATGATGAAAGAATAAAAAAATTAAAGGTGTGAAGATTTTGAAATCAGTGTTAAATATCATCACCAAAAGCATTAAAGAGCCACGCTTTGCCTTGCAGAGTGTCTCGCTTAATCGCCGTCAAATCGGCTTAGTTATCTTGGTGATGAATGTCTTACTTACCCTAACAGCGATGTTCCATGTCGCCCCCATGGCCCAAGATCTAGCGACCGATGTCGCAGGTGCCAGCACCCATTTGCCGGCTTTTAGCCAAACGCTTGATGGTCAATTGGAAATCGCTGACGGCGATAAGCCACTCTATTACCAGTCTGACAGCTTCCAATTGGTGCTTGATGATACATTAGAGAAACAAGAAGATGGAACCATCCCCATTCAACCAGAACAACGCGATCAAATCTCTCAAGATACCTTTCTTAGCCTGTTCTTATTTAAAAATGTGGCCTATGTCGGATCGGGAGATAATCTAACCGAGATTCCTTTGGCTGTCGATTTCTTTACGACACCCAATAATCTCAGCCAATTGTTGAATTTTTATGTCAATCATCCATTACGGATTTTGATACCCATCTTTTTCTCACTCTTTTTCGCCAGTTTGATATCCTATTTGCTTGAAATGGCCTTATTGACTCTCTTTTCAGGTGCTTTCGTCTTGAATATGATGCAATTGCCATTTGGCTCACGCTTTAAACTCGTTGTCATCGCATCGGTCCTGCCGATAATTTTAATCGAGCTAATTGGTTTTTTCTTAGCGATGCCATTCAGTAGTTACTTATGGATTATGTTGTTAACATTCTTAAATATCCAACGAATGTTCATCGATCAATCGCGCTTTTTGAATAAATTATTTGAAAATAGTCAATTTTCAAACCGCGAAGAATTCATTCAGCGTTTCCGTGAAGAGTTAAGGAAACTCGAACGTGAAAAGAAAGAAGAAGAAAAAAAGAATCAAGAAAACGATTATGATCAACATCATGACAATAATGAACATAACCACGACGATGATCATACTGATTCCAAATAGAAAAATACGACCCCATTGCGACTAAGCGATGGGGTTAATTCATTGGAAATTCCCCACCATCACTTATAACTTTCTCTCTAACAATTTGCATATCTTTCGCAATCGAATCCCGTTCATAGTATGATGAAGAAAAAGAATGGAGAGATGAGATGACTTACGAATTACCAGAAGTATGGCAATGGAAGAACCAAAATGATGATCTGTCAGCCAATCGCCCCACAGCAGGTGCGCGTTTTGATCAGACCTTACCTGAAGGCGACGCACCGCTCCAAGTGTATTCCATGGGAACTCCTAATGGCATTAAAGTGGCTGTGATGCTGGAAGAATTAAAAGATTTAGGCATCAAAGAAGCAGACTATGACCTCTATCTAATCGACATTACCGAAGGAGATCAATTTGGATCTGACTTCGTTGACATCAATCCTAATAGCAAAATCCCAGCCTTAATAGACTATAGCCAAGACGAACCGGTTAAACTGTTTGAATCCGTTTCGATTCTCTTATATTTAGCAGAGAAATTCGGTGAATTAATACCGGAAGATATTCACGGACGCACTGAAGTATTGAATTGGGCATTCTGGCAAACAGGGGCTGGCCCTTATATCGGTGGTGGCTTCGGTCATTTCTTCAGTTATGCACCGGAGAAGATTGAATATGCGATTGACCGTTTCACAATGGAAACGAAACGCCAGCTCGATTTATTAGACCAAGTACTCGCTGAGCGCGAATATATTGCCGGTGACGAATATAGTATTGCGGATATTGCGATTTGGCCTTGGTATGGACGCATCGCACGCGATGAATTATATGATGACGCAGGAACATTCCTCAATGTCGGCGAATACACACATCTCGTTGAATGGGCGAATCGGATTGCAGCCCGTCCAGCAGTGCAACGTGCTTTAGAGGCGGATTACCAGTCCTTAAATTAATAAACATCTTGAAGACGACGGTTTTCCGTTGTCTTTTTTGTTTAATATTTTTTATCCAAATAAAAAAGACAAGAAACCTCATCGTTTCTTGTCTTATGATATTTAAAGCCAACCATGTGATGCGTCAATCGGTCCTTTATGTTTCGACACATAAGGATTACCAGCTACAATATAACGCAAAGGAGCTTCCCGCCATTCTTCAGCGGTCTTCCCTAAGCCGATGCGGGGTGTCGCCAGGATTTCTTTGGGTTCGCGTTTCTCGCTGAAATCCACGTATAATGGCCCTTCATCGACAGGCGTTCCATAGTAAGTCTTATCAATCGCCATCGCTTGGGCTAATTTACCTGGGCCATTGGTTAAATTATAACCTGTCTGTCCGCGGCGACGTCCTTCCATCACAGTGATTCCTCGATCTGGTTCCAATGCCCTGATCAGTACCCCTTCACCGATTCCAGCGCTTTGCGTGACAAAATTAATGGAAAAATGTTGCCGAATTTGATAAATATAAAAATGTCCTGGCTCCCCGTACATCGCTTCTACGCGAGGAGTGCGGTGGCCATTATAGGTGTGTGCCCCTTTGTCATCCATTCCTGTATAGGCTTCCACTTCGACAATCCAACCCGACGTCAAACCCTCAGGTGCATCATGGACAAGCCGATAGCCCAGTAATTTACGGGCAATCTCTGGCGTTGAAAGAGAAGAGTCCAAGTAAAACATTAATTCCCTCGTACTTCTAATTGCCTAAAGACATTGTTAATCGTATCTTCAAAGACCAAAACATTCTCACCTTGTAATTGAATCGGTGTTTTATTAATCACTGCAAGATGATCCCCTTTAAAATAACGCACAAAACTCGCGGCTGGATAAACAATGAGCGATGTCCCTAGAATGACTAGCATATCCGCGCGACTAATCGCTTCCACTGCTCCTTGAATAGTGGTTGGATCTAATTGTTCTTCATACATCACAATATCCGGGCGAACAATGCCTCCATCTTTAGGACAACGCGGAATTCCTTTATCGTCTAATTCTAATTGGTCATTAGTATAATGGGTCCCACATTCCAGACAGTAATTATCATTGACCGTGCCATGTAATTCATAGACTTCAGAACTTCCTGCCTTTTGATGCAGTCCGTCAATGTTTTGGGTGACGACTGCGACTTGTTTATCAGTATCTTCCAAATCCGCAATAAATTCATGCCCTTCATTCGGTTTCGCGTCAGGATAGACTAAATTATCAAAATGAAATTTGAAATATACTTCCGGATGTGCTTGGAAAAAACTATGGGAAATCACTTCTTCTGCGGAATACTGCGTTCCCGTATCCTGCATAAAGACCCCATCCGATGAACGAAAGTCCGGAATACCACTCTGTGTCGACATTCCTGCACCACTGAAGAATACAATGCGTTGACTCTCATTTAATGCTTGTTGTAATTGTTCAATCTTCGCATCCATTGCCATCACTCCTCTATTATTGAATGCTTGTCACTGTGCATCCTCTCTTTTCATTATAACGTGTCCAGATAAAGTTGCAAAGAATGCCTCATCACGCCCATAAAAAAGAGCGCCTCCGCGCCCCTTTTTCTTCTATAATAACTCACTAAATGCCGCTTGTTGTTGTTCAATATAATCGGAATCAATGACTTCAATGGTCGTATTTTCGATCGCATCTTGAATTAATCCTTCGATATCTAAACGCTCTTCCATCGCCTCAATGCTATCTAATTTTGGTTTAGTATGGGGTGCCACTGGCGCAAAGACCGTACAACAATCCTCATAAGGCTCCACACTAATATCGTATGTTCCGATATCTTCAGCTAAGACAATAATATCTGTCTTATCCATCGCAATCAGAGGACGCAATATCGGTGTCGAGGTCACTTCATTGATAACGACCATTGAATCGATGGTCTGGGAAGCGACTTGTCCTAAAGACTCGCCATTGACGATAGCTTGAGCTTTATTCGCCACTAATAATTGATCCATAATGCGTAACATAAAGCGACGCATCACGGTCATCGAGGCTTGATCAGGGATATGATCGCGAATAGCTTCTTGAATCTTAGCAAAGGGCACATTGTGGAATTTCATCGGCATGCCATATGCTGCTAAGACAGATGTTAATTTTTTCGTCTTTTCCAAGGCTTGGGGACTGGTATAAGGCGGACTAGAAAAATGCACCGCTTCAATTTCCAAGCCACGCTTCATCATCAAATAGCCTGCAATCGGTGAATCAAAGCCACCCGATAACATCAACATTCCTTTACCAGAAGAGCCGTATGGCATCCCGCCAATGCCTTGATAGCTTTGTAGTGATAAATAAGCCTCGCGGTCCTTGTGAATACTAATGGTTAATTTATGTGTCGGTTGCTTCATTTCAACCGTTAATTCAGGATAACGCTCACCAATAATCGAGCCAATTTCTCGTTGAATAGCATAACTATCTAACGGGAAATCTTTGTCTTGTCGTTTGGCGACGATTTTGAAGCTGTCCCCTTCTTCAAGGGTCAAACGGTCAAACAAGGCCACAGCTTGCTGTTCAATAGCTGCCATCTCTTTTTCAACTTGATAAACAGGCTCAAATCTTGAAATCCCCGGGACATTCTTTAAGATTTCGATGATGTCTTCATAAGGTGTTTCTTCCCATTTGACATACATATAATCGAATTCTGGCTGAACCGTCACCTTCTCCAAATGTTTCGTTAAATGACGAATTTGGTCAGCCAATTTACGCTGGAACATCTTGCGGTTCTTACCTTTAGTGGATAATTCGCCATAATGTATAATAATTTGTTTCATCTGTCACCTCTAAAATTGTTCTGTAATTTCTGGAATCCATTCAATTAAATAATCGACTTCTTCACGGGTCGTCAGCGCACTCATACTAATGCGAATGGCTGAACTGGATACGCCTTCCGCAACGCCCATCGCTCGTAAAGTCGCATGGGGTGAATGACGCCGACTAGAACAAGCACTCGTCGTTGAGAGATAGATATCATGTTCAGCAAAGGCATGAACCAACACTTCACCAGGAATTCCTTCATAACTCACACAAAGAATATGTGGCGAGGCATGATCTGCTGGAGTATGGATTTGCCATCCAGCTTGTTGAAATGCGAAACGAATACGTTGCTGGAAGTCCGCGAGACGTTCATTGGTTGCGACTTGTGTTTCAGACGCCATGCGCAGGGCTTTCCCCATCGCGGTGATAGCGGCCAGATTCTCCGTACTACTGCGCTCGCCCATCTCTTGACCGCCCCCATATAAGAGAGGATAACTGGCGACACGTTGACGCTTCGCTAAAATCCCCGCTCCACGTACCGCATGGAATTTATGGCTGGATAAAGTCAGGACATCAATTCGTGAATTATTCAGGCTGTCCAATTCCGTTAATACCGCTTGGACGGCATCGACATGCCAGATAATATTGGGATAATGCATTAATTCTACCGCAATATCCATCATCGGTTGTTTGGTCCCAATCTCATTATTAACAGCCATCGTTGACACCAAGAGCACATCATCGGCTAACAAGTCATCAAGGGCCTTCACATCAATGACACCACTCGAATCAACGGGAATTAAATCGACTTGATAACCATTCTTTCTTAGGCGGTCCATTTGGCGCATCATCGATGGATGTTCAATCGCCGAGATTAAAATCCGTTTCTTATCCGGATGACGCTCATTAAGAGCCTCTACAATCCCGGTTAAGACCCAATTGTTCGACTCCGTCCCACTCGAAGTAAAATATATTTCTTGTGCATCAAAATGTAATAATTTAGCGATTTGTTGACGCGCTTGATCCAATAATAATCGCGTTCGTTCACCAAAACGGTGAATACTCGAAGGATTCGCAAACAACTCCTCGCTCACTTTGACATAAGTTTCCAATACTTCTTTCGCCGGTTTCGTCGACGCTGCATTATCAAAATAATACATCCAGACCCTCCTCAGTCTCTCTGCTATCGATCATTATCTCTTCGCTATTCTTACGTCATCTTCACAGCTAACGCACTCAAATAAAGTTTATTATACCATACTTGCCTGTCTTCTGACGACCGGATGAATCATTCTCTCCAGATAGCGAACAAAGATATATGCTCAATTCATAAGAAATTTTACCATTGCATCCATATAAAGCTCTATATTTTATATTCATGAGATTATGCATATTTTTTAACAATGTTTAAAAATTAAACGACTCTTTCTCTAGTAATCATCTGGTCTCTTAAGAGTATCACTGATGTTATATTGTAAAAGAATATCTCTGAACGTAGAAAATGGGGTTACTATAATCATCGGACAAATCATAAACTGACGCATAACAATCCCTTGGTCCTTCACCGTCTGGAGACTATTAGCTAGCGCATACTGAGACTCTAAGTACTAAAGTGCCAAGAATCTTACCCAAAATGCTTTATCAAACTGCCAAATAAAAAAGGCATCCGCAGATGCCTCTCATATTTTATACTAATAGATACGATGTTCTTTTTCTTGGCGATACATCCGGCGCACTTGTGTCGGTCCATCTTGGTCCACACGATATAATGCTTTCTCAATCACATTTAACGCTTCATCATAACGGAATTGTTCATAGAATAAATATTCCGCTTCCACAATCGCATCATCCATTTCAGGATATTCATAACGGAATCGATTACTATGTTGAATCATATATTCCGTTAAAATCGCATTATCTAAGATTTCTTCTGTCTTCTCTTCTAGACGATTCATATCTTCTTCGAGATTATATTCTAAGGTAGCAATTTCACGCATGTCGACACGCACCTGATTCAATTGACTCGCTAAATATTCAATTTGGTCTGTCACGCGGTAGAAAAGATCATAATACATCTCGGATAAACCGGGAAGATTTTGTTTCTCTAAGCGGCGCTTCATATTACGCATATCTAATTCATAAAGATCGAGATTACTTTTAGCATCCTTTTCTTCCTTGCTGAGATTGCTGAGTGACTTGACGATGTCTGTCTGTGATTCATCAATTTCTGTAATATGACGGTCAACTTTATCGATTTCTTTGGCCAATTGTGAATAGACCACTTCATTGCTGTCCAATTGATCATTGAATTGGACCATCTTATTATATTCTTGCGCAATCTGTTGTTGATACTCTTTGATTTGTTCTGGCTGATCTTCATGCAAGATATAATTTTGAGAGATACGGTCCACTTCGATGGTCGCATAGTGATTATTCTCTGTGACCGCATCGAATTTCGTGCGTAATTGACGGAGATGACTCAACACATATTGTTTTGCTTCTACCTCCGCGCCTAAATAATCATAGAGCGAGTCGATATCTCGGTCAGCCTTGTCCATCATCGTTTGGGCATCTTTTAAATCGGCATTCTTAATATTTGTCTTTGCCTTATTTAAATCTTCTTGAATCTCATCAATCTGTTCCGGAATATTATCCGTTTCAAATCGATATTTTTCTTCAACCATCTTTTGGTAACCTGAGCGTAAATCTGCAAGTGAATCTTCATAATCATTTTTGATTGTATCGTACATTTCAGGTATTTTCTCAATGATTGTCTCCAAGGAATCCAAATCTGATTCAATGGTCGATAGCATATCTTGAGCTTCAAGATGGTCGCCTTCGGCGGTTAATTCATTGTATCGGGTGAAATTGAGTTCCAAATATTGGAGATTCTTCTCCAAGGTCTCAATCGCCGGCCCATAATCAAAACTGTGATTCATCACACTCTTGCGGGCTTCATTGTAACGTTCTAATAATTGTTCATGCTTTTCAGCATTTTCGTCTGGAACAGCTAGGAGTAATTTCAGTTCCTGGTCTAAGTCTTGGACTTGATTATATGTATCGTCCATCAACTCTTTTGTTTCATCAATCAAGCTCTTGGCTTGAATAATGCGGATATTATCAATATACGTCTTTGCGCCAACGATAGCTGAATCAATTTCTGTTAATTTGAAATTCGTAATTGTTTGCCATGTTGCGTTCAGACTTTCATATTTGCGCTTTGTTTGCCCTGACAACTCCATATTCTTCAAGGTAAACAATTGATCCGCAATATTTACATTTAAAATTTCTTCTTTGCGTTCATCAAGTTCATCGATATCATTTTTATATCGCGAGCGTAAGTAAAAGACTAAAAAACCCACAACAATCACAATAATTAAAATGATGAATAATATATCAACAAAAGACATCTTCTCGCTCCTATTCTGTCAAATGTTAGCCACTTGCAGACTAAATATCACCATAAATTATAGCATTTAATCCATCCTTTTACTAGATAAAGTCTTGAAATCCCTTGAATTCCTGAGAAAATATACTATCTTTCTATATACAGACATTCGATTCTAGAAAAGGTCCTTTATCTTGATTCATTTAAAGGATTCACACTAAAGAAAAAGCGTCCAGAGTTGGACGCTTTTTGAAAGTTGGATTAACCTAATTTGTTGTAGTACTCAACGACTAATGACTCGTCGATTTCAGCATTTAATTCTTCACGTTGTGGCATACGTGTTAATGTACCTTCTTTAGCATTTTCATCGTATGATAAAAAGTCTAAACGGCTCACTGTTTCTTCTAAGTTTTCTTTAATTAATGCTAAATTCTCAGAACGCTCACGTAATCCAATCACTTGGTCTGGTTGAACTAAGTATGAAGGGATGTCAACGCGTTGTCCGTCAACAGTCACATGACCGTGATTAACTAATTGACGCGCTTGACGACGTGTATTCGCAAAACCTAAACGGTAAACGAGATTGTCTAAACGTGTTTCAAGAAGGATCATGAAGTTTTCACCATGTTTTCCTTCCATTGTACCAGCACGGTTAAATAAAGTGCGGAACTGACGTTCATTTAATCCATACATGAAACGTAATTTTTGTTTCTCTTGGATTTGTGTACCATATTCCGTTAAGCTCTTACGTTGATTCCCGTGTTGACCTGGTGCGTAAGGACGACGTTGTAATTCTTTCCCTGTTTCGCTTAATGAAATACCTAAACGACGGGATTTTTTCCATGATGGACCTGTATATCTTGCCATTTGTAAATTCCTCCAATAAATTGTTTTTGGAGTAAAATAATCACTTAAAAACCGAATGCGTGCAGTCTTACTCCTACTTTCGCTTTCTTGCAGCCGCAGTTACTCGTAGACCTCCATGAGGCTCAGACTGTTGACGCGCTTTCTTTTTTAATGCTGCATTATTTTACACAAAGACTAGTGTACCAAAGACTGGTTCCCATTGCAAGCCTCAAATGTCACTTTTGGGATATGTTAGTCAATATCATGTCCTTCTAAAGACACGACATCTTCATCAGTGAGAACAAAGAGCGAATCGTCTTCGAAGAGTTCCGCATAATAAATGGCAGAAATCTCCTCATAACCTTGTTCGGCCAATGCCTCTACTAACCAATCCGCATCTTTACCGAGATTATCCAGTGTCTCCGTATGCACTTCGCCTTGGTTGACCACCATAATTGAGAAAGTATCGCGTTCATCATCGGTCACGACCGTCAAGCGACCATCCACTTCCAGAATCGCATAATACACCTGATCGACATTAAACTGCCCCACTTCACGTAACATTTTTCGTAATTGTTCGACTTTGAGTTTATTCTTCTGTAAAGCTGACTGATTAATTTTTCCACGAACAATGAGAAAATCAGGAATCCCTTCCATCAACTGAGCCGGCTTTTCAGTGCGATAAATAATCATCAAGACGATATAGTAAAACAACCCCCAAAAGACAATCCAAATAATCTAGGTGCCCAGTGATATTTGATCATCATAGAAAGCTCCACCCATTGCCTCCCCTAGAACAATCGTAAAGAGAATATCAAAAGGGGGTAATTTGCGAGAGTGTCTTCTTACGCATCCAACGCATCACCAAAAAGGTTAAACTCCCGCCAATAAATATCTTCACGACGATACTCATGACTTCTTGCATTTTGTCTCGCTTTCTAGGGACTTGCCCAAAAGAAACCACTCTCCCTGTCATACAGAAAAGAATGGTTCATGTGCTATTCATTTTAATTTGAGTTGTGAATCCGACGAATATCGTTTATCCCGATATTATTTCTCGGCCATCGCTCGGGTTATCATCGCTTTGTCCGATATAACATTTCTTTGGGCACTTTCTTTTATCGGTTAAGGCGATAAAATATTTTGCGAAGCTCTTTTAAGAAACCAGCATTATATATCGCTGTTTCCGATATTTTTCCCTGGCATTCTCTATGAACGATCTTCTGCTTCTAGAATCGTCTGCCAAATGGATAAGGCCGTTTCTAATTTGCTCATATTCGGTAAACGATACAAGGACTTATCACTAGAAATTAAAGTGACTTGATTGGTATCGACATTGAAGCCTGCCCCTTCTTGCGAGACGTCATTGGCAACAATCCAATCCGCATTCTTGCGTTCGAGTTTGCCTTTAGCATTCTCGATGAGATTTTCTGTTTCAGCCGCAAAGCCGATAATCACTTGATGTTCTTTTTCCGCACCCAGACCCGCTAAAATATCGGGATTCTCGATTAAGTCAATTGTTAAATGATTAGAGGCTGCGGTTTTCTTAATCTTCTGGTCGGCAGGATCTTTGACGCGGTAATCGCTGACTGCAGCAGCCATCACGACATATTGGGCATCGGCATATTCCGCTTCTACTGCGTCTTTCATTTCCATTGCACTATCGACATAAATGACTTCAATCCCATGAGGGACGGACAGATTCCGCTTCGTGGAAATTAAGGTGACCTCCCCACCATACCATTGCGCTGCTCGGGCCATTGCATAGCCCATCTTACCGGATGAGTCATTCGAGATATAGCGAACCGGGTCGATGCGCTCAATGGTCCCGCCAGCTGTAATCACGACTTTCTTATCGCGCAATAAAGGACGCATGCGTCCACTGATTTGGTGTTCAATGACACAGTCCACTATTCGCTCTAATTCCGGCAAGCGACCTTTGGCTTCATATCCTTCTGCGAGAAAACCAGTGTCAGGTTCAATAATCACATGGCCATCTTCTTTTAATTGAGCGAGATTGCGTTGGGTAGCGGGATGGCTCAACATTTTATCATTCATCGCTGGCGAAATAATAATCGGTTTATCGATAGCCATCAAAGTCGTTGAGACGATATCATCGGCGATGCCATTGGCTAATTTACCGAGAATATTCGCGGTGGCTGGTGCCAGAACCGCTACATCACACCATTGTGCCATCTCAATATGTTGGACATGTTTTGGGTGTCTTTCCTCGAATGTGTTAGTTAGCACATCATGTTGCGTTAATATTTGGAATGTTAAGGGCGAAATAAATTCTGTTGCAGATTCACTCATCACGACACGAACTTGGGCCCCTTGTTTTATCAGTAAACGGGCCAATTCGGCCATCTTATAAGAGGCAATGCCGCCTGTGATAAAGAGGCCAATCTTTTGATCATCCAGCATATCCATCCCCCAAACCTTTGCTTAATTCGAAGATTAATTCTTGCACCATTTGGGCAGAATGACGCCCAGCAGTCAATACAAACTCATCAAATGTTAGGGCCGCTGACTGATCCGCCGTATCTGAGATGACACGAATAATCACAAAAGGTGTTTCCATGACATAAGCCGTTTGAGCAATCGCTGCTGACTCCATCTCGCAAGCTCGCGCTTTAGGGAATTGTTCACGAATCGCTTCCACTCGTTCGGTTGAATTAACGAACTCATCCCCACTGACAATCGTTCCGCGCACGGGTTCAATGCCTTGAGTGCGAATGACTTTCTGTGCCAAATGAATCAGCTCAGAATCTGAAAAATACCCTTCCGGCATCCCTGCCATTTGCCCTGGCTGATAGCCGAAGCCACGCACATCGACATCATGATGAATCATATAATCTCCAATAACCACGTCACCAATTCTTAAGGCTGGGTCCGCTGCCCCAGCTGTTCCCGTATTGATAATCGCGGTCACTTCAAAGTGTTCAATTAAGACTGCGGTACTGATGGTCGCATTCACTTTCCCAATACCGGACTCCACTAACACAATCGGCACTTGATGCAATTGACCTGTATAATAAATCATGCCGTGAAGTGGGACTGTGTCATCTATCGTCATTTGACGCTTTAAATGCGCAATTTCTTCAGCCATTGCGCCAATAATTCCAAGCTTCATCTCGTTCCTCATTTCTACTAAACTCATCGATCAAACTAAAAAGGCAATTAACAAAACACAAATGAGCAAGACACTCACAATAATAATCCCATTAGTCAAAAAACGGTCCATCCGCGCATGATATTTAGCACGACGTTGAATCGGTGTCTGTTCGGTGTCCTCATGACTGTCCGTTGTTTCCTCATAAACCACTTCCTCGTCCCAATCATCAATCTGATGTTCCGCTTGGTGTCGCTGTGAGCATGTGGGGAGCGGGTCTTCAGAACGCGCTTCCTCATACTCCTCGTCCTCAGTTGGACGCCAAACTTGCGTTTCTTCAAGCGCATCAGATTCCACTTCTTCTTTTCTATGCCACCACTTCATCTTAGGCCTCCTCATCGAATAACCAATATTGTACCGCCAACAAGGTCTTCGCATCTTTGATTTTGTTGGCTTTCAGTAATTCTTTCACCTCAGGCTTGGATAATTCCATTAATTCAATCTGTTCATCATCATCTGCTGGAATGGGATTATCAACTTTTACCAGTTCCGTCGCTCGAAAGAGATAAATCTTCTCATCCAAATAACCCGGTGACACAAAGAAATCTCCCAACGATTCCCATTGGCCAGCTTGATAAGCAGTCTCTTCTTCCAATTCACGCTTCGCTGCTTCAACCGGTTCTTCAAAGCCACCTTGTACAAAGTCAATAATGCCTGCGGGAATTTCCATCAGGTCCTCATCAATCGCAGCGCGATATTGTTTCACAAAGACCATCTTACCTTCCGGTGTAATCGCCAAGACACTGACTGCGGGATGATGGTGAATTAATTCGCGTTGCACAATCTGTCCATCTAAGGTCATTTGATTAACATATAAATCAAGAATACTTCCACTGTATATTTGCTTTGTGGTCATTAATTTATCCGAATTTTGAAATTTAATTTGTGATTGATCGGTTAACATCGTCTCACCTCTTTTTTAATTAGTGTAATCAATCTGACAATAAAGTGCGAATATTTCGTCTTCTTTTTCTATTATAACGGATGTGATTTTTGAAAGATAGGACTTGGGTCCTATAAGAAAATATCGTTCCTATGATAAAATAAATGTGAAGGATAGATTGTCAATCTATATTATTATCAAAGGAGGAATCGACATGATATATCTTAGTTCGGTAATCGGCCAAACTATTTTAGTGGTCCTAACTATCGCCACATTAATCTTTATCTTAAAAACACCCCCAGAAAAACGGGCACAACGCTTTCAACAAAGCCTGCCTCATCTTCGCAAACTTTCTTTAGGAGTCGGGATTGCCTTTTTCGTTGTTGCCATGTTATCATTTTTACCTTTTTCACCCGTGATGATTTTCACGCTCGGCGTCATCTTTCTCTGGTTTGTGAATCTATGGCTACCATTTAAGTCTTATGCTTCGTTATTCGAGAGAGAAAACAGCGGGCTCATTACCTTTATCTTCATCGCAAATATGTTACTCAATGCGGGCGGCATTTCATTTATGCTTAAGGATACATATCCTTATATCACACTGCAGGATTTTAGTGAGTTTTATATCAGTCTCTTCGCGATAACACTCGTTTTATGGATGGCGAATATTATGTGTCATCTGTTTGTCCAATTAGTTTTCAGACTCAGAGACCCCTTCAGAGGCCGTAAAGCTCCTCGACGCCGTCACAAATCTTATTCCTCTGATAAAATAAAAGCCTATCAAGAGGCTGGATTAACCAATGAAGATATCACATATTTCCGTGAACAAATGGCGCCTGTTCAGGCTAATATCTTCCAATTAGAAGAGACGATGAATGAAACCGCCAAATTGCGTTCCATCAATCAACGTCACAATACAATTGTCACTTGTCAAGAGTATTTCCGTTCCATTGTTCAAGAACCAAAACGCATCGGTGAAGCAGGAACCTTTATTTATAAACTGTTGCCGAATCTAACCGATCTCGTCGATAAATACAATGAAATCAATGGACATGTGGCAAAGAATAAACAAACGTATCTTATTCTTGATCGTTCTGCACAAATGATTGAACGCATCGCCGAAGAAATTAATGATGATTATATTCAATTCCATCACGCAACGTATCAAGCCCTCGATGATGAAATTGCTTATGCCGAGAAAATTCTCAACGATGACAATGATACTAGCGAGATGCGACATGACGCACAAGCGACTTCATTAGAGAATTTAATCGATGATATGAATGATTTTCTGAAATAAGGAAATCCCAATTGAAATACGAACCAACAAGGAGGATCATTTAATGGAAGAAAAAGATTTATTTGAAGAAATGTTAGCCCAAGAAACATCCGGTGTAGATGATTTATTGGCCAATCCATTTGATTCAGAAAGTGAGACCCCAGCCAGTTATGATAAAGATTTGGCAGATGCTGAAATCTTGGCTCGAAGAGAAATCACCACTGAAAAATTAATGGTCCGTCTACCCGCTCACCGCCAAGAACAAGCCCAAAATTTAGCCGCCCAAATCGATGAAAATGATATGGGCGCAGTCTTAGCCTATGGTTCCAATGCACAAAAGAAACTGAGTGAATTCTCGCGCGAGATTTTATCACAAGTTCAGGTCAAAGACACCGGTGAAATTGGTGACAGCTTAACTGAATTGATGACCCAGCTCAAAGCAACGGACCCACGTTCACTGACCGCCGAACCAAATTTCTTCAGCAAATTATTCGGCCGAGTACGTCGTAGCATCGATGAAACCCAATTGCAATACCAAAAAATTGGCAGCCAAATTGACCGCATTGCGATTCGCTTGGAGCGTGAGAAGAATGAATTGCTCAATGACAATCGCATGTTAGAACGTTTCTATGAGAAGAATAAAGATTATTTTGAAGCACTCAATGTTTATATTGCAGCTAGTGAAGTCAAGCTCCAAGAAATACAAGAACAAACGATTCCTGAAGCGATTCAAGAAGCACATGCTTCTCAAGACCAAATGGCTGTTCAAAAGGTCCATGACTTAAATCAATTCTTAGACCGTCTGGACAAACGAACGCATGACTTACGATTAACCCGTCAAATGACGATTCAACAAGCACCCCAAATTCGTCTCATTCAAAATACCAATCAAGCATTGGCTGAGAAAATTCATGTCTCGATTCATACAGCGATTCCACTCTGGGAGAATCAGATCACCATTGCCTTAGCCTTATTACGCCAACAACAAGCGGCCACTTCTCAGCGAATGGTATCCGAAACAACCAATGACTTATTATTGAAGAATTCTGAAATGTTGAAACAAAGTACCGTCGATGTTGCCCGAGAAACAGAACGTGGTGTTGTTGATTTACAAACTTTACAACAATCGCAACGCAATCTGGTTGATGCCCTACAAGAAACCTTGGAAATTCAAGAAACGGGACGCCAACAACGACAACATGCTGAGATTGAACTGCGTGAAATGGAAGATGAATTACGCGATCAATTATTGATGATTTCCAATGAACGTCGTCAACGTGATTTCAAAGAAAATCACACCGATCCCCATTCTGACACATTCTAATCATCTCACTGCCATGAGACCCCCGAGTCTTGGAATAACGGGTGCCACCGTTATCCAAGGCTTTTTATTTTGACCATTTAACATCATTTCCCAATAATGATTTTATCTCCTTTTAAAAAGCATAAATGTCCATTCATCAATAGTATGATTCACCCTCTCACAATCAAACTCATTTGTTCCCTGCTCGTTTGTTATTGAACGGAGAAACCTATATGGGAATAGCAAAAAACACCCTCGCCACTGAATAACAGCAACAAGGGTGTGTGAAACTCAATTAAATTAGGCTTCGTCTTTTTCTTCGAAATACTCTGGGAAATGTTCTTCAACAATCGCATAACAACGGTGGCATAATTCTGGCGCTTCTTCAATCGTCCCTACTTCTGGACGTACCGCACGACAACGATCACAAACTTCCCCTTCAGCACGAGAAACCAATACTTGATATCCATCAAATTCCATGGCTTCGTCTGGCGCTTGATCTAAAGGTAATAAGTCTAGTTTAGACACGATGAGTAATTGAGCTAAATCATCTGACAAGCTTTCTAATTGTGCTTTCGTATCTGCATCAATATAGAGACTCACTTGCGCTTCGAACGATTTCTTAATTGGATCATTGTCCCAATTCTTCGCTTCTTCTAGTCCTTTATGAATACCGTCACGCACAGTGAAGAACGGTGCCCATTCTTTGACGATTTCTTCTTCACGAGCCACATCTTCGACAGTTGGCATATCCGTTAATTGAATGTAGCCATCCACACCTGGTAATTCTTTCCACGCTTCTTCCATTGTATGAACCAAGATAGGTGTCATCAGACGTAAGAATTTATGCAAGATCTCATACATGACAGTTTGCATGGCGCGGCGTTGCTCGTCATCTTTGGCTTCAATATAGACCACATCTTTAGCAAAGTCCATATAGAAGGCTGACAAGTCGGTAGTGACAAAGTTGATGACCAATTTATGTAAGGTCGCAAAGTCATAATTATCGTAACAGTCGAGCATTTGAGCATTCAGAACGCGGAATTTAGCAAGCATATATTGATCGACTTGACGTAAATCTTCATATGCAATCGTATCTGTTTCCGGATCAAAGTCTCCGATATTCGATAACATAAAGCGAACGGTGTTCCGGATTTTACGATAGGTTTCGGATACTTGTTTCAAGATATCTTTGGAGATACGAACATCATTTTCATAGTCCACAGAAGATACCCAGAGACGAATAATATCTGCACCTAAGTCACCCGTTACTTCTTCTGGTGTGATGACATTTCCGATTGATTTTGACATTTTTTGGCCTTTTCCGTCCATCACAAAGCCTTGAGATAAGACTGATTTATACGGTGGATGACCATTCACCGCAACGGAAGTTGTAAAGGATGAGTTGAACCAACCACGATATTGGTCAGATCCTTCTAGATACATATCCGCTGGAAATTCTAAGTCATCACGGACTTGTAAGACACCGGCATAAGATGTTCCCGAGTCAAACCAAACATCCATAATGTCCATTTCTTTCGTGAATTCACCATTCGGGCTAGCTTCATGGGTGTAACCTTCTGGTAGTAAGTCTTTGGCTTCGCGTTCAAACCACACATTCGAACCATATTCTTCGACGAGGTCCGCTACATGATTGATGACTTCCACATCTAGTATCGGTTCTCCATTTTCCGCATAGAAAATTGGTAATGGAACACCCCAGACTCGTTGACGTGAGATGACCCAGTCACCACGGTCACGAATCATATTATACATCCGGCGTTCACCAGATGGATGATACCATTTCACATTTTCTTCGACATTTTCCAATAATTCATCACGGAATTTATCGATGGAAGCGAACCATTGTGGCGTCGCACGATAAATAATCGGTTTCTTCGTCCGCCAGTCATGTGGATAGCTATGGACGATATCTTCTTGAAGTAATAATGAGCCATTCTCTTTGATCCATTCTAAGACATAGCGTTGTCCTTTAATATAGAACATGCCTTCTAGTCCTGGTGCTTCGTCCGTGAAATGACCTCGATTATCAACGGGTGAGAGTATTTCTAAACCATATTCTTTCCCGATAAAGTAGTCCTCTTCCCCGTGTCCAGGAGCGGTATGAACTAACCCAGTCCCTGAATCTAACGTCACATGGTCCCCAACCATGACAAGTGAATCACGGTCATAAAATGGATGCGCTGCGACGGCACGGTCAAGTTCCACGCCTTTGAAACGTTTTTCTACTTCTGGTGCTTCCCAAGATAATGTTTCTGCTAAGTGTGTTAATAGATCTTCCGCAACAACAAAGCGGCGTCCGTCAACATTGACTTGCACATATTCAGCATCGGGTGCGACCGTAATTCCCATATTCGCTGGCAATGTCCAAGGTGTTGTCGTCCAGATAACCAGTTCGGCATCCTCATCCATAACACCTTTCGTATCACGCATGTTGAAGGCTACATAAATCGATGGCGATGTGACATCCGCATATTCCACTTCCGCTTCTGCCAATGAAGATTCAGAAGACGGTGACCAATAAACCGGTTTGGCTCCTTTGTAGATATAGCCTTTATCTGCCATTGCGCCAAAGACACGAATTTGTTGCGCTTCATATTCCGGTGCCAATGTTAAATAAGGATTGTCCCATTCTCCGGTTACACCTAAACGTTTAAAGTCGGTCTTTTGATTTTCAACTTGTTCAAGTGCATAAGCCTTACATAAATCGCGGAAAGCTGCCACAGACATTTCTTTACGATTGACTCCATCCCGTTTGATTAAGGCTGATTCAATCGGCAGTCCATGTGTATCCCAACCAGGAACATATGGCGAACGGTGTCCTGTCATGGATTTATGACGAATAATAAAATCTTTGGTAATTTTATTCAAGGCATGTCCCATATGCAATTGGCCATTGGCATAGGGAGGACCATCATGGAGGACCCAAGCTGGACGGTCCGCATTTTTTTCTTGAACTTGTTGATAGATGTCGGCGCTTTCCCATTCTTCTTGTAGCGCGACTTCTTTAACCGGCAAATTCGCCCGCATGGCGAAAGCCGTCTTGCCTAAATTTAATGTGTCTTTGAGTTTCATAAAGCATTCCTTTCTGTTGAAAACATATTGAATCGTTCGAATAAATTAAATCAAAAAATAAAAACGCCCCTTCAATATGAAGGGACGTTTGCACGCGGTACCACCCAATTTAATAGACCAATGTCTATTCACTCAGTCATGATAACGCTCTTTAAGCGATCTGAATTCATAAGCTGATAATGTATTAAGCAGTGATTCATCAGGCTCACACCAACCCTGACTCGCTGTCAATATACTTAACCATCTTGGTCTTACTCTTGTATCGGTAGTTCTATGCGAATTGTTTCGCCTAGGACACTTTCAGATTGTACTTTCTTTGGTTCTTTATCTTTATTATCTTTGTCATTGTTTGATTCTTGTTTGTCTTGGACTGTTCTGTCTTCTGGTTTCTCGTCGAATTGTGAGAAATCAAACCCTTGTTGGGTTGATTCAGAAGCAGACGTTTCTGTTTCTTTCGCTTCGTTGGTATCCGTTGGTTTAAAGACCATTGTCTCATCGAAAGATTGATGTTGTGGTTCTTGTGGAGCGGTTACTTCTTCAGCTGCCACTGATTCCTCAGCCACCACGGTCTCTTCCGGTGCGTATGTTGTTTGAGCTGTGTCAGCGGATGATGTCCCTTCAGATTCACGAACCAAACGGTCCACTTGCTCACTCACCGATTGTGTTGAGCGAATATCAGGCATTTCAATGTCTTGCATTGACTTATCTTCACTAAAGAGTTCTTGATATTCATCACTGGTAATCAATGCTAATTGCTCACGCACTAAATTTTCCACACGTTGACGATAGTGTTGATTTTGTTTCTTCAGTTGATTGACTTCTTGAATCAAGCTTTGTGCATGTTCATTCGCTTCATTAACATGATTGTTCGCTTCACGCTCTGCTTCGAAAATAATCAATTCCGCTTCTTTTCGTGCATTTTGTTTCAAACGATCAGCGGCTTCTTGAGCGACCACAATCGAACTATTTAATGAATCTTGTAATTGCGCAAAATATTCATTCTTATCGACCGCAGCCGATAATTCTTGCGTTAAACGGTTATTTTCTTGAATTAATTCTTCAAAACGGGCGACGATCACATCTAAATAATCATTGACTTGATCGGTATCATAGCCTCTAAATTTGGTATCAAATTCCTTATGGACGATATCATTAGGTGTTAATGCCATATTTTACATCCTTTCTTCTAATGTTCGAGTATATTGACAGTTAATCGGTAATTATCTTTTTTGGTTGTGCCATCGACTGAGTCAATCCAGAAGCGGCCGAACTTTCGTAATGATACGATATCATTCACGCCCACGATGACGTCCGGGCGTTCCATTTCGACAAAATTGACTTTTACCAGTCCGCTTTGGATCGCATTTTTGGCTCTTTGTCTAGAAAAATTATAGACGTTACTTAACAAAGTGTCAAGCCGAAGCGACGCTGCAATCACGGTTTCGCTAGACCATTGTTCGTTAGATTCTAGCAATTGTTCGTAATCAATTGGCTCTAATTTGACTCCGACATTCGCAATCTTGGTGATCTGTTGTTGGAAATAATCTTGCATCTTCTCGTCAACAATGATATGCCAACGCTCGCCATCACTAATAATATCTCCCACACGATTTCGGTCAACCCCAGTCGACATTAACGTTCCGAGAATCCGACCATGTGTTAGTTCTCCAAACTTCGTCGGATAATTAATATTAAAAGCGGCCACTTCAAAGTCAGACTGCTGTGGTTCATAATAACTAAAATAAATGAAAGCGCGCTGACGCTCTGCCCCTTCATAACCTCCGAAAAGTAAGACGCGTAATTCGTCATTATTTCCCACTAATTGCTTGACAATCATGGCTTCTCGAGGCGTCAAGAAGTTCGACAGATAAGGTGCATAGGTGTTCTCTGCTTGTTGAAGCCATCCAAACACTTCATCAATAAAGGGTTGTTCTTCAACACGATAATGTTGATATATATTTTCAACAGACATCCAATCACCTCGCTTTCAATGCCTTTGTCTAGCGCAATAAGAGAAATAGTAACTGATTCAGGCCACTCTGAGCTAGTCTGAGCACTAATAACCCAATAATGACACTGAAACCGATCGGGCCAATGCTGAAACGTTCAAAGAATTGTAAATAAGGATACACTAATCGATGAATCCATTGACCAATCGTTGATGTGCGAGCGGTTGGAAACCAACTCATCAATGCATAAACAATTAATAAAAGCGCATAAGCGTTAAATAAACTGTTAATAAAAGAAATTATTGTATAAATAAACATAATCCGCTCCTTCATATCGGACCTTCAACCTTTAAAGGTCTCTTTTTTTGTGATGAATCTGCTCGGTCTAAGGCATGGTTCATCCTGACCGAATCAAAACACAAAAGAGGAACCTCCGTCCCTCTTCTTAGCGTGCTCTAATTGTTGCGATTACGTTTTCTGAAGAATGGTGGTGTATCTAATTCGTCACTATCTTTCACTTCTTGTTGGATAATTTCATTGTTTCTCTCAAATACACGTTTAGGTTCTTCACTATTCACATCAACACTGCGTGTGTTTTGTTCACGATTAATATCCCAATTATCGAATAAGTCACGTTGTGGTTCTTGATTCGATTGTTGCGGACGATCATTATTTGCGGCACGACGTTCCGTATTGCGTTCACGATTTGATGTATCAAGTGCAGGTTGTGATTGATTGTCGCTTGTTTTAAAGCTTGATGAACGACGGCTTGGTTGTGTTTGATTGCTACGTTTTTGTTGTTCTGGGGCTTTATCTGTTTGAATCCCCGTCGCAATCACCGTTACTTTCACTTCATCTCCCATATCTTCATTGATTGAAGTACCGAAGATAATATTGACATCTTCACCTGCTGCTTGGTTAATAATATCGCTAGCATCTTGGGCTTCAAACAAGCTCAAGTCAGCGCCACCGGTAATGTTTAAGAGAATTTGTTCCGCACCACTGATAGATACTTCTAATAATGGGGAAGAAATAGCTTTCTTTGTCGCATCTGCGGTACGATTTTCGCCAGAAGAGTAGCCAATTCCCATCAAGGCCGTTCCTTGGTCTTGCATTACCGTACGCACATCGGCGAAGTCTAAGTTGACATAGCCTGGTGCCGTAATTAAGTCTGAAATCCCTTGAACCCCTTGGCGTAACACATTATCCGCTTCACTAAATGCTTCAAGCATTGGTGTCTTGCGATCAACGATTTCTAATAGACGGTTATTAGAGATAATGACTAATGTATCGACATTTTCTTTTAAGTTTTGTAATCCTTCAGCCGCAAAGCGTCCACGCTTAGGACCTTCAAAGCTGAATGGACGAGTAACCACACCAACCGTTAAAGCACCCATATCTTTGGCTACTTTAGCGACCATTGGAGCTGCACCCGTTCCGGTACCGCCACCCATTCCTGCAGTAACGAAGACCAAATCAGCACCTTCAAGTGCTTCAGTGATTTGTTCAATACTTTCTTCCGCTGCTTTCATCCCAATTTCTGGTTGGGAACCAGCACCTAAACCTTTCGTCACTTTCGGACCAATTTGAATCTTAACATCCGCATTGGACGCTTCAAGTGCTTGGGTGTCCGTGTTGGCTACGATGAATTCTACGCCTTGGACAGATTCTTCAATCATTCGATTGACCGCATTGCCTCCTGCGCCACCGACACCAATCACCTTAATAACGGCTCCATTTGTATAATCTGTTGAATCAAAAGATAATTCCATTTATATGACCTCCAATTATCACGTATTAGTCAAAGAATGTCTCGAAAAATTGCTGCAATTTCCCAGTAAATCCACCAGATTGTTTGGTTGATTGTTGGGCTTGTGTTTGTTGTTCCCCTTCGTCTTCATAGTAATCATCATATGTCGATGCCTCTGGTTGAGATGAATAACTATGATAAACTTCTTCATAATTGACCGGTTCTTGTTGAGATGATTCACGAACGGTCACTCTTTCTTTTGTTTCACGACGAGGTTCTGGTCGTGATTGTTTGGCTTGAAGTCGTTCTCTAACGGCTTCTCTTTGTTGATAATCTTCTTCGATAGATGGACGCGCCACAGATCGTGATGGTTCCCGTTTCAATTGTGCATAAGTTCCTTGCGCAATTCGGTGAATATCATCCAATCCAGCAATATATTCAATCATGCCTAAGCTGGTCGCATAGATTGGATTGCGCATGCCCATTTCTTCTGGCACATAAATGCGGACTTGTTCTCCGAAATATTGTTTAGCTAAATCAAGCACACCTGGTAAGGATGAAGCTCCTCCTGTTAAGACAAAGCCTCCCGGTAAATCTAAACCTTCGACGCGTTCCAAATCATCATAAATAATTTGGAAAATTTGATTTAAACGCGCTTCAATAATTTCCGCTAAATAATGTTCATCAACACGGACCGGTTCTTTCTTACCAACGGTTTCGACCGGGAAGAATTCCTCATCCGATGTCTGATGCGCAATCGCATAACCAAATTCACGTTTGATACGTTCCGCACTATCTAAAGAGGTATTCAAGATAATCGAGATATCTTTAGTGACGAAATCGCCACCTTCTTGATCGACAAATGAATATTTCAATTGACCATCGTAGATAATCGATGCACTCGTTTGGCCACCACCCATATCGATAATGACCGTTCCAAAGTTCCGTTCATCTTCATCTAAAGTCACTGTTGCGAGTGCTTGTGGTTGAACCACTAATTCATTGATTTGATAACCCGCTCGCTCCACACAACGACGAATATTATGAATAATCGTCTTCGGTCCGGTTAAGATACGAGCATATAATTCAAGCCGTACCCCAATCATACCACGTGGATCACGAATCCCCGCAAAACCATCGACAATAAATTCCTCTGGTAAGATTGAAATAATTTCACGTTCTGGTGGTACTGAACGTACCTTCGCAGCAGAAATCACATTATCGACATCTCGGGCAGTAATCTCACGGGTATCACTTGCTACCGCGACCATACCATGACATTCTTCGATGGCTAATTGATTGGAAGGAATTCCCACAGCCACTTCATTGATTTTAACTCCAGCTTTGCGCTCTGCTTGTTGAATGGCTTGTTGAATGGAATAAACAGTTTCGTCAATATCAACAATCACACCACGACTTAAGCCGCGTGATTTCTCATTTCCCACACCAATAATATTCACTCGTCCATTGATCGATTCTGCCACAACCACTTTAATGGATGTGGTACCGATGTCCAAGCTCACAAAGATTTCTTGATTTCTCATTCAGGGAGTTACCTCCTTTTTGATTATTTATTTTATTTTCTTTGTTAATTTTAAACAAAATCTCTTATTTATCTTAGCATACCCCACTTCATAAATGAAGAAAAAATGCTAAGGAATGTTGGATTAACTTATTAGTTATCTAAATTAGTATCTAATTTAACACTTTCGCCACCAACAGTGCTCGGCGTAAAATAAGCACCCACTTCTAAATTATAGATACCTTGTTGGCCTCCGACTTGACGTTTCATCTCTGGATAATATTGCACTTTTTCTGCAAAGGTCGCAAGCGATGCTTTCACAATATTGCCATCCTTCATTTGTACTTCAATGACATGGGGTTTTTCTGGATTTTGAGAGTAATAAATGGTATCCATTTCAGCGAGGAGCGTCGGATTGATTTGTGGGATATTGTGTCCTAGCTTCTCTAATCCCTCCAAGTTGAAGTCTTGAATCCACGGTAATTCGACCAAGGTATGATTATCCTCCAATTCAAGTAAGACCCCATTGGATAAGACGCGGTATAATTGACCATCTTGTTGAATCTTCCCAACGACTTGGCTTTCTTCAACCTCAATATTCAATCCTCGCCAATCATTCGTTTCAAATGTTAGATCATTGATTAAGGGATTGATGGTTTTAGCTAAGTCGATGATTTCATCTTCTTGTTCCACCACTTGTTCTTTCTTATCCATCGGTTGAATCTGTGTCGCTGTCAAAATATCGTCGCGAGTTAATGTTTGATTACCGGTTAGTTGAACGGTATTGACCCGGTCGAAAGGCATCATCGCCCATGCTGCACTCGCCATAGCGAGAAAAAGGACCGCGTAACAAGCAAACAATTGCTTACGCCCTTTCGGTAATTTACCCGGTTGTTGATGACTTTTCTTCTTTAAGCGGCGTTGGTACCAATTCTCTGACGGCTGATTAGACACCCGATGATTACCACGTGGTGGTTGCATTTGTTCAGGTTGATTGAATTTACGATCACGATAATCTCCTTGTTGGTCCACCCGAAAATTCCCATGGGATCTGCTTTGTTGTGTCCGGTGACCTGACTGAACTCTTGAGGATTCGGCTGGTCGTCTTGATGGTTGAACCCGTACTGTTGATGAAGAAGGACGGGATGGCGTCGCCGATGATGTTGATTGTCTTTTCTTTGGATCTCTATAATAATTCGGCAAAGTCATCCCTCCTTTCCATTAATTATTTGATGGTTGCGTTAATGACTTCTAAGTTTAACTGGCCATGTCGACCAATGATTGAATCTCTGCCATATTGGCATCTTTAGCCTGCGGGGTTCCTAATTTCTTCGCCTGTTCGGCCATAAGTTGTAATTGCATCGGATTCCCCATTAATTCATTCACCATTCGAAGCATTAATTGACCATTCAATTCTGACTCACGAATCATAACGGCCGCCTCATTATCGACTAAGGCTCGCGCATTCGCTTCTTGATGATTATTTGTCACATAAGGACTGGGAACTAAGATACTTGGTAAACCGAGTGCCGTTAATTCCGTTAAAGTCGTCGCGCCACTACGACAAATCACTAAATCAATCGCTTGAAATACTTGAGGCATATTATCAATATAAGAGACCACGCGCACGCCATCACTCGCTCGTAGTGCGGGATCTATCTCTTTAATGATTTCATCATAATGCGTGCTGCCTGTGGCAAGTATTACTTGAAAATTACTCTTCGCAAAGTCTGCAAGTGCATCTTTGGCTGCTTGATTGATGGCTGGTGCTCCCCGACTCCCACCAAAGATTAAGACCGTTGGTTTCTCTGGATCTAAGTCAAATTGGGTTCTTAAGATCATCGGGTCTGGTTCGATTTCCAAGATTTCCTGAGCGCGTGGATTACCAGTATAGACACACTTAGAGGCATTGCGACCAAAGTCTGCGGTCACTTCCTCGAAACAAGTCCCAATCTTATCCACATAACGTGCTAAAAATTTATTCGTTAAACCAGCCACACTATTTTGTTCATGGATAAAGGTAGGAATTCGTTGAATACTGGCACTAAAGAGCACTGGCGCACAGACATAGCCACCCGTTCCAATCACGATGTCAGGCTTAAATTCACGCACCAAACGTCCTGCTTTCAGTGAACTACGCGCCATTAAATACATTGATTTGATATTTTCAATCGACAGACTCCGACGCAATCCTTGAATCTCAATCGCTTCAAAGGGAACGCCTGCTTTTGGCACAATATCGGCTTCTAGCCCTTCTTTCGTCCCAATATACATCACTTCTACATCAGGATATGCTTCCTTAATCGCATCATAAATCGATAAGGCGGGATATATATGCCCTCCCGTTCCGCCACCTGATAGAATGACTCGTTGAATGCTTGTCATTGTGTTTGAACTCCTCACTTCTCTGTTCGACCATGGAGTGATTGAACGAATTGAATAAAATCTTCTCCACGACGTTCATAATTTTCGAATTGATCCCAACTCGCACAACTTGGCGAGAATAAGACCGTGTCTCCAGGCTCAGCCTGAGAAACAGCAAAAGTGGTTGCCTCCTGTAACTCCTCAAACTGTTCAATAGTTGGCACCCCTGCCACTTTAAAGGCAGCAGCCATTTTATCTTGTGCCTCACCATACAGTGCCGCAACTTTTACTTGTGTCAGATGAGGAATTAACGCTTCAAATGTTACCCCTCGGTCCAACCCACCGCCAATATAGACGATAGATGAGTCAAAGCTATCTAGGGCAGTAATCGTCGCTGTTTCATTGGTTGCTTTGGAATCATTATAATAGCGAACACCTGCATATTCACCCATCGGTTGAATCCGATGGGGCATCCCTTGATAGTTATGAACAGCTTCAACTAATGTCGCAAGCGGTACTTCCTCGATAAGCGCAACCGCTGTCGCAGCCAGAACATTTTGGATATTGTGTTGCCCTGGTATTTGGATAACTTGAATGTCAAAGAGTCGCTCTCCTCGAGCGTAAATGGCTTCATTTTCCAAATAAACGCCGTGCTGTCTCACATAGTCATCGACCGCGTCGATTGCGAAGGGAATTTTAACTGCTCTTGACTCGCTTAAGAATTCTGTTAATTCTGTTTGATCATAATTATAAATCACGACATCTTCCGCCGTTTGATTGGCAACTAATTTCATTTTAGCTTGCACATAAGCCACGCGACTTCCATGATAATCTAGATGGGCTTCATAAATATTTGTTAATACCGCAATCTGCGGATGAAATTGTGCGGTGCCTTCCAATTGAAAGCTCGACACTTCCATCACAATTATATCACGAGCGGAGGCAGTTTGAACAATATCTAGCGTTGGAATACCAATATTACCAGCCAAATGAACCTGGGCAGGATGAGCTGCCTTAAGAATGTCATAGATTAAGGCTGTCGTCGTGGTTTTGCCATTGCTTCCCGTAATCCCAATAATGGGTGCGGAAGCATAGCGCGATGCCAATTCAATATCTGTATAGATGGGAATGCCTTGTTCTATCGCTGATTCCAAGACGGGAATCTGATAGGGAATTCCCGGATTTTTGACAATAAAATCTAGCGGACGGTCCAATAAAGATAACGGATGACCGCCATCTACCACTTCCACGCCTTCGCTTATAAGAAAAGAAACCGACGGGTCTGAACTAAGATCCCCTCGGTCATTGAGTACAATGTTAGCGCCAGCTTTTAAGAGAAATTCTACCACACTCTTTCCCGTCATCGCATAGCCTAGCACTAACACTTGTTTGTTTTGTAAGTCATTTGTTGATTTCATTTTATTCTCCTATGCAACATTTGAATCTATGATTTCATCATGAGCAAGTAGAGTATCGAACTGAGTAATCCCACTGCCCAAAAAGTATAAACGACACGTTTTTCACTCCAGCCCACCATCTCAAAATGGTGATGGATGGGACTCATCTTGAATATGCGTCTGCCTCGTGTCTTGAAGGACAAGACTTGCAAGATAACACTCGCCGTTTCAATCACAAAGACACTCCCAATGATTAATAAACTAAATGGTCGATCGAGCATCAATGAAATAATCGCTAATCCGGCTCCTAACGCTAATGAACCCACGTCGCCCATAAAAATTTTGGCCGGACGTTTATTATAGAGTAAGAAACCAAGCAAGCCACCAATGACCGCCATTGTCGCAAATAAAACACCTTGGTTACCTTGTTGATAAGCGAGCCAAGCATAGGTACCATAAGCGATAATCGCTAACCCTGTCGCTAAACCATCTAAACCATCAGTCAAATTCGTCGCATTCGAAAAGCCAACCATCCAGAAACTCGCGAAAAGTCCCACAAGGACAGTGCTTTGAATCGTGTAATCAAAAAGGGATAATTGCCAATGAATGCCCAATACATTCCCTAGTAAGATGATAAGAAATGAAAAGAGAATCTGCGCAATAAATTTCTGCGACGCTGTCAATCCTTCATTGCGTTTTTGGAAAATACTAATGAAATCATCGACAAAACCAATCGCACCAAATGCAAATAATGTCAGCAATATACTAACAGAAAAGCCATTCAATAAACCAAATAAGACACCCAAGATTAAAATCACCGCAATCGCAACCACAATAAAGACTGTTCCGCCCATCGTCGGTGTCCCCGTCTTCGCTTGATGCCATAATGGCCCTTCCTCTCGGGTCGTCTGTCCTAATTTTTTCTTCTTAAAATATCTAATAAACCATGGCATTAAAGCCACTGTTCCAATAAAACTCATTAATAATGTCAACGTGAATTGCATGGTGCTCTCCTTTATGATAATCGTTTGTCTAACAGACGACGCAATTGTTCTTTGACATAGGCTGCCTCATCATAAGGTATCTTATCGTCGCCAATAATTTGATAAGGTTCGCCTCCTTTGCCAGCAAATAATACTATATCATTTGTCTGAGCAAGTTCCAATGCATATTTTACTGCTTGTTGACGATTATCAATAATACTATACGGTTTCTCGTCATGGTCCCCAATCATCATCTGACAAATCGAGGCCACTTCTTCATGGCGTGGATTATCAGCCGTAAAGACTATCTCATCGCTGTATTTAAACAATACATCGCCCAATTCAGGTCGTGCACCACTGTCACGATTGCCACCACTATGTCCAAAGACTGTGATCAATCGCCCTTCTTTGAAACGATTTAATTCAGCCATCACATTCGCTAAGGCATCCGCAGTATGCGCAAAGTCAATGACTACTTCAAAGTCGGCTTCAGAATGAATCATCTCCATCCGTCCGGCAACACCCGTGAAATTCTGTTGCGTCGCATTAATAATTGTCGCTGCTTCATAGCCATAATACACATGTAAGACGAGAAAGGCCGCCATATAATTCGAAATATTATACGTTCCTAGCATCGGAATACGAACAGGATAAGATTGTCCATTTATATGAAGGGTGAATGTCGTATGATTGTCCAATAAGCGAATATCATCTGCAAAAGCTGTGGCTGACGGATTAACCAAACTATAAGTCACAATCTCAGCACTGGTTGCTTGCGCCATAATCGACGCATGTTCATCATCATCATTTAAGACTGCTAATTTGGTTTTATCACCCTGTAAACTCTGTCCTAATTGACTAAACAAGAGACTCTTAGCATATGCGTAATTCTCCATGGTCTTATGAAAGTCAAAATGTTCCCGACTCAAATTCGTATACACGGCACAGTCCACTTCGGTATACCAGAGGCGACCTAATTGTAAAGCATGCGAAGAAGCCTCAATGACCGCATCCGTAACCTCTTCTTCCACCATCTCATGGAAGAGCGATTGTAATTTCAGTGCGTTCGGTGTCGTATTCACTGCCGGATAATAGGTCTGATCGACTTTGTAGTGCATCGTCCCGATCATTCCTGTCTTATGGTCCAACCCTTCCAATAAATCATTGATCATATTAGCTGTCGTTGTCTTCCCATTGGTTCCGGTAATCGCAATCATCTCTAAAGACCGGGACGGTTCTTCATAATAACGATTCGCCAATAATGCTTCTGCTCTGATGGTCGAAGGCACGATAACAAATGTCGCTTGATCGCGGTAAGTATCGATTTCAGGCACTGCTTCACATAAAACAATCAATTGTGCGCCTTGATTAATGACATCTGCCACTGCCTGATGCCCATCAAACCGTTCGCCACGAATCGCAATAAAACATGCGCCTGGGATGACCTGACGGGTGTCATTGACAAGCGCCGTCACGGGTTCATCCAACAGATTCGATTGATTGATAAGTTGATAATTTCTTAATGGTTGGAGAAGTTCTCGTTGATTCATAGTATCTCCCTTTCTAAATTAAACGCCCTATTTATTTTGAAATGATGAGAGGCCAAATTAATCATTAATTAAAACGTAATCGACAAAGGGATGGAATAGTTCAGAAATAATCTGACTCCCTGTCTTATTGCCGGGTGTCGATGGTTGTTGCATCGAAATATACAACATATATTTAGGATCTTCTGCTGGGAAGAAACTAATAACGGAGAAGTAATAGTCATTCTCTCCGGTTAGATACCCATTCCCATTGGGATCTGCAATCTGAGCAGTCCCTGTCTTAGCAGCCACACGCACTTTCTCATGATTAAAGTCTTGTGCCGTTCCATTAGGGTCTTGTACCGTCTGAACCATGACCTCCAAGATATGGTTTGCAACTTCCGGACTGATCTCATCTTGTAAAACAATGGGGGCCGTCTTCTCACGCCCTTGAATTTGGTCGATATATTGTAATTTCATCATGCGACCTTCATTCCCAATACTGGAATAGGCTTGCAATAACTGAATCGGACTCGTTAATAATCCTTGTCCGAAACCAGACATAATCGTTGATACCGGATTATCAAATGTGATGGTTCCTGCATTTTCATTCGGCAATCCAGAATCAGTGGTCTGGCCAAAGCCAAAACGAGCCAATGCTTCTTGCCATGCTTCCACGCCCATCATCTCAACTAAACGTGCTACTCCAACATTACTAGAGTGAATCAGACCTTGATCATAAGTAATCTGACCCCATCCAGTTAAGTTATAATCACGTACCGTCGTTCCATAGAGATCAATCTCCCCTGATAGGAAGCGGTCCGTCGGCTTGACAATCCCCATTTCATACGCAATCGCTGTCGTTAAAATCTTAATCGTCGAACCCGGTTCATAGACATTTTCAACCAACAAATTACGCCATTCCGTTTCAATGCCGTCTAATGTGTTCAGATTAAAACTCGGTCTTTGCGCTGCTGTAAGGAGACGTCCTGATTCAACTTCAACTAAATAAGCCGAGATATTCTTCGGTGCATAGCGCAGATAGCTTTGTTGAATCAAATCTTCTAAGACACTCTGTAAATTGCCTTCAATTGTCAGCCGAATATTGCGCCCTGAGGCTAAGCCATTTTCTCCCTCATTGATTTGATAATCATTCAACAGGTCATCATAAGCATATTCAATTCCCATTTGGCCCCGATTCTCTGCATTTTCTTGTTCAGATTCTTCGCCCTGTTCTGGCGCAGTATAGCCTATCAAATGCGATGCAAAATAATCATTCGTGTAATGTCGATCAGGATGTTCCGTAAAATAAATCCCTGAAAGCTCTGCTTGTTCAATCAATCGCTTCTGTTCAAGCGACAATCCTTGGCCTTCCGTTCCAAATTCAACTTGGCTTGCTCCTGGAGTCTTGAGGATTTGGATGACTTCATCCACCGATAAAGACAGAACCTCACTTAACACCCGTGCTGTCTGGTCGATATCCTGAACACTATCCTGGGAATCAGGATTGACATTGGCATAAATAGAATAAGAAGTAGCATCTACAGCGATTGGACGGTCTTTGGCATCCAAAATGCTTCCCCTCTGTTTCGGTAGATTACTACTTCTTAATTGCGTTTCTTTATAGTCCATCGGTGAAAGCGCGACATCATTGACTTTGTTAACGACACCTATTTGAAATAAACGCAATCCAAATATCAGGAAAATCACAATAATAAAGCTAACAAAGACGACGATATTAAATTTTGTTTCCGCATTTTTATTATTCATTCCCAATGTCCCTTACGCGTTCTTCTTCAATGGTCATTTGTTCTTGTTTTGCCGCCTCTTTAACCGCTCCATAATTCACCTGCTGGTAAATCTCCACACGAACGCCCTCCGCTTGACTATTCAATTCACCCACGGATTGTTCATAACGTGTTATTTCTTGAACGATTTGTGCATCTTTATATTGAACAAATAAATTCATAAAAATAAGGACAACAAAAACAATCATGCCAATAGAAAGCACGCGTTTTTGACCTTTGGACATGGGGCGATCGCTAGCGGTCACTGTTGCTTCTTGATTGGATTCAACCCCCGCTGGGATCGTTCGCACATTTTTTACACCTGAATAATAAGGCTTCGTGTTTTCTAATGTTGGCATCATTTCACCTCTCTCAACGATTATTCTTTAAATGTTACACGCTCAATCACACGCAATTTAGCACTTCGCGCGCGATGATTTTGTTCTAATTCTTCATCTGAAGCGACCACTGGCTTGCGATTGATGACTTGATATTCAGGTTCGAATTCCGCTGGTAAAACAGGTAAATTCGGTGGTAATTCCGGTGTAGCAGACGCCTCTTTAAAAAGTTGCTTCACCATGCGGTCTTCCAATGAATGAAATGAAATCACACTCATTCGGCCACCGACAGATAATAATTTCAATCCAGCTTCTACGGATTCTTCTATCGCTCCCAATTCATCATTCACCGCAATACGAATCGCTTGGAAGGTTCGTTTTGCTGGATGACCTCCCGTACGACGCGTGGCAGCAGGGATGGCTTCTTTTACAATTTCAGCTAATTGAGTTGTCGTTTCAATCGACTGATTGTCACGTTCACGCTCAATAGCACGGGCAATTCGTTTGGCGAAACGCTCTTCACCATAACGCGAAATAATGCGTAATAAGTCATTAAAATCCCATGTATTCACAATTTCATGCGCAGTGAGGGATGCAGATTGGTCCATCCGCATATCTAAAGGCGCCTCTGCTCGGTAACTAAAGCCTCTTTCACCATGATCTAATTGTGGTGAGGAGACCCCTAAATCATAATAAATACCGGCAACATATTTCACACCCTGCTTTGATAAAGCAGAGGCGATGTTTCTAAAATTGTCATGAATTAATGTGACTTTCCCCGCAGCAATCTCATCCGCTAATACTTGTTCCGCATTGCGAATGGCTTCAATATCTTGGTCAAAAGCATATAAATGTCCTTGGGCATTGAGCTGCGACAACAAATACTTCGCATGGCCCGCACCGCCCAAAGTACAGTCCACATAAACACCATGTGGAATGACATCCAAGGCATCAATCGTTTGCTCTAAAAGCACTGTATCATGTTCAAATGCCATCCACTGCACCCTTTCAATAATCAGTCATATCTTAAAAATCAATATCAAAATCGATTAAATCTTCTGCAATCGATTCAAAGTTTTCTTCTGCATCTAATGTAAATGCCTCCCATTTTTCGCTGCTCCAAATCTCGATCCGGTCTGATACGCCGATCACACGACATTCCTTCTCGATCTTTGCGAAGTCAATGAGATTATTTGGAATATTAATTCGCCCTTGCTTATCGATTTCTACTTCAGTGGCAGCTGACAGAAAGAAACGCGTAAAAGCACGAGCATCTTTTTTTGTTAAAGGTAATTTTGCTAATTTCTCTTGGATTTGTTGGAAGCGTTCTTTGCTAAAGCCAAATAAACAGCCATCCAATCCTCGCGTTATCACAAACTCGAAACCAAGAGATTGACGAAACTTGGCCGGCATTGTCAGACGTCCCTTGGCATCCATATTATGTTGATATTCACCAATAAACACCGACAACACCTCCATTTTTTCGTTAATCATAGTCTACCACATCCCCCCACTTTCTACCACCTAAAACCTCCACTTTCATTTTTTTGGGACACCTACAAATTAATTTAACCGCACTAAACCTTGATATCAACGGCTTTAATATTTCAAAAATTCAGGTGGGGGAAATTTCCAATTTAATGGTGATGTAATTATCAATCGATAATGAATTGAATCTCCTTTATGGTCACCGATGACGACTCACCGACGATCCCTTATAAAAATAAGCACAAAAAAAGACGGCCCCCAGGCCGTCAAAATATATTGGCTATTATTTCAGATAATCAATGTTTATTGCTTAGCCATCAAACTAAAAAATACGACACAATTCTGGCTATCAGCATCGCGAATAAAAAAATCGTCCACATCATAAATAACGATCGTAATGCAATCTTCAGGAAGTCCATTGCATAAAACCGCTCAATTTGGCGAATATAATCATGCAATACTAGGGCCAAAACAAAGAAAGAGACCAACAATAATAATGGCAAAACACTAAAATTATACATTAACACACTCAAAGCATGAATCACGATTAACCACATCGGTAACAAATATGTCGCAATACTAATGGGATAATCAGCAATGTGTGGCTTCAAAATAAGCACACTATAAAGAGCCCCGATGACAGGGAGTGCGAACAATAATATCTCTGGCCAAATAAAAGGACTCATCTGCATTCACTTCCTAAAGCTTAATCTTCGATGATGACAATCAATGTCAAACATTTTCTCTCTTCTTTATTACTATTTTAAGATGTTAAAAACATTTTATCACATTTCAAGTTCTATAAAAACAATTAAGAGGCTGAACAAATTGTCAGCCTCTGATAAATGATTGATTATTTAATGAAACTCAAAATATGCGCCCATGTATCTTGATTTAAGACTTCCCAGTATTGACCATCGCCGATAACAGCATAACCAATAAAGAGCCCGACAACAAAGAAAAGCACAACAAACAAAATAAAGAGCAAACATTTTAATAGGACACTAAAGAAACGTCGCCATACATTCACTTGTAATTCCGAGTTTGTCATGATTTTCCTCCATTATTAACCCATTAATCGTCGCTTAAATTGCTTTAATTGGCGTTTAACACGACCCCAAAAGGTCGGCTGAGTTCGTTCAAATTCACCGGATTGAATTAATTCTAACATTAATCCCGTTCCCACGGCCACTGAACGCATCGGTTGATCGACTTGGATGACACTGACTTCTAAACGATGCGTCAAATAATCATCCAACCCGTCAATCAAAGCACCTCCACCCGTCAATAAAATCCCTTGCTCGATAATATCCGCCATAAATTCAGGCTGAATCGACTGCAATAAATGCTCCGTGGCTTTCGCGATTTCATCAATCGGTTCGGCTAAAGCAAAGGCTAAATCATTGTTACTTAATTTCATCGAACGGGGTAAACGAGAAACCATATCGATGCCATTGACATCGTGATGGCGAATATCTTGTTGGGGAACTCTTTGAGCTGACGCTATCGCTATCTTCGCTTGCTCAGCTGTCTTTGTCCCCAATTCTAATTGATACGTCTCTTTGACATAATCAATGATGGCTTGATTAAAGTCATCACCAGCGATACGCACCGATTGACTGGCAATAATTTCACCTGAACTAATCACAGAGATGTCACTGGTTCCGCCACCGATATCCATAACCATGGTTGCCTGTGGGGAGAGGATGTTGCCTCCCGCACCTAAAGCACCCACTTTTGTTTCTTCTTCGATATAGACAATGCCTCGACTTGCACGTTCTGCTGTTTCCATTAAAGATTGTTTCTCAATATCATTGATTTGTGATGGGGCACAAATTAAGATAATCGGCTTGCTGAACCAATGTTGATTCTCGATGCGCCGCATAAATAAAATCAACATCGCTTCCGCTAAATCATAATCTGCAATCACACCACCTTCCAATGGATGGATCACTTGAATGGATGGTGGCGTGCGTCCTATCATCTCATAAGCCTCTTGACCATGAGCCACAATTTCATTGGTATCGAGGTCAACCGCTACCACAGCTGGTTCATTGACCACAATACCGCGTCCCTTTAAATGAATCAATACATTGGCAGTTCCTAAATCTATCCCTATTTCTCTGCTCATGATATTGCTCCATTCATCACTTGTTAAACGTGTTGAATAACACGATTAGGTATTTGTACTTCTACTGGTTGCACATCAACACGTTCGATTTCTGCTCCTAAAGCGGCTAATTTATTGTGGAAATTATAATATCCACGGTCTAAATATTCTAGTGCTGTTACACGAGTAATGCCTTTGGCTACTAAGCCAGCAATCACTAAGGCCGCAGCGGCACGTAAGTCTGTTGCTTTCACCCGAGCACCCGTTAATTCATTTGGTCCATAGGTAATCGCTGTTTGACGTTCGATTTGGAATTTGGCACTCATCTTTCTCAATTCCTCAAAATGCATGAAGCGATTTTCAAAGACTGTTTCTGTAAGCGATGAAGAGCCGTCTGCCAACAATTGCGCAATCGAAATTTGCGCCTGCATGTCTGTTGGGAACCCTGGATGTGGCATCGTCTTTACATTGGTTGGTGTTAATATTTCCGGACCAATAACGCGCATCCCTTCGGCGTCTTCGGTAAAGTTCACGCCCATTTCAGTTAATTTACTCACTAATGGCTGATTGTGCTCACGAACCGCACCGTGAATATAGACATCGCCTTGAGTAACTGCTGCTGCCACCATGAAGGTCCCCGCTTCAATGCGGTCATAAATCACTTTATGTTCGGTACCGTGTAATTGATCGACACCATGAATTTTAATCACATCTGTCCCCGCGCCTTCAATCTTAGCACCCATCGCATTTAAGAAGTCTGCTAAATCGACAATTTCTGGTTCGCGCGCCACATTCTCAATGACCGTCGTTCCTTCTGCTAATGTCGCAGCCATCATTATATTCTCAGTTGCTCCCACACTTGGGAAGTCTAAATAGATAGATGTTCCCACTAAACGATCCGCTTTGGCTTCAACATAGCCAGCATGGCGTTCAATGGTCGCACCTAAGGCTTCAAACCCTTTTAAATGTAAATCAATCGGACGTGTTCCAATCGCACATCCGCCCGGCATGGCCACTTTCGCATGACCAAAGCGTGCCAATAATGGCCCCATCACCACGATGGAAGCACGCATTTTACTGACAAAATCATAATCAGCTACCGATAAAATATCTCCGGTCGCATCAATCGTTAGTTGATTGTTTGCTTCATCAAAATGCGTCACCGCATTAATCGTATTCAGTAATTCATTTAAAATATAAACATCCGATAAAATAGGGACATTGTTAAGGACTGTTTTTCCTTCTTCAGCTAAGATTGCTCCCGCCAAAATAGGTAACACAGCATTTTTAGCTCCTTCAATAACAACCTCGCCTGTCAAACGGTTGCCACCGTGTACGATAATTTCTTCCATTCTAAAATTTTCCCCTTTTGTAGCTTATCGTTTTGGAGCGAACGATAAGGTTTGTTGATTTATGTTTTTTAATAAAACGTTATCGTTTTCAAAATAAGACTGCCATCTTAAATGAAAACATGTTTATTAAGATATTCCCGCAAATATTACCGCGCGAAAAATATCAATGATCTCAATAAAATACGAACTGACCGCTTGTCCTACCGTAATACTCAGTAATATACAAGCCCATCTTGCTAAGTAGAAATGGCGGTCTAATAGTATTTTGCGCCAATCTAGCTTACTAAATACAAGATAGCTTAAAAGGACGAAAACAATCTTGACCACCAGTACTGCCATACTATTGATTAAGAGCATCTGTATTCTCCTTTCAGTTCTTTTTCTATAATAGCATAAAATTTATGACTTTGACATCTATTAAGTGGGAATATTTTGTGACTTTCAGTATTTTTTAGATAAATTTATCACTAAAAAAGACAAGTTCCTCATTGGAGCTTGTCTTCTGTCCTTTATTTAAAATCATAATAGCGACGATTTTCGTCGATTTCTCGCAGATAAAATCCTTGATAAGTTTCGGGAATATCAAAGCTTGCATTCGTCGTATCCATTTGGTCGCGCTCAGTGAATAATTGTTCATACTCAGCGACACTAATTTGTTGCCGATTAGCCAATTCTTCTAAGCCAATCGTCTCTGCCAATTGTCCTGAATAACCTTCAACTAATTCTCCGAAGAATAATTCAGAAACAGCTCCTGATCCATAACTAAACAAACCAATTCGGTCTCCAGCTTTCAAGGTCTCATTTTCTTTCAGCATTGAAATAAAGGATATATATAAAGCCGCCGTATAAGTATTCCCAATCCGGCGCCCATACTCAATCGCCGCCGGGAGTTGGTCTTGCCAGTGTGCAATTTGACTCGAACGCTTCTTCTCATCCAATTGTGTCTCCGCTTCAGATAAAGCATCCAGAGCTTTCTTCGCCATCTTGGTATAAGGCAAATGGAAGACAAATGCACTAATCGTAGCCAGTCGGCGTCCCATCGCTTCTTCAGCATCTTGAAACACTTTAACAAAGCTATCCATATATAATTCATTCGAAAAGTGGCCATCTACCAAGGCTACTGGTGAGTGGCTCGGACGCCAAAAATCATAATGTTCGGTCGAATATTTGAATGTCTCTTCTTCAATCGCTAAAATACGTGGCTGATTGCTAATAATCATCGCCACAGCACCGGCACCTTGTGTCGGCTCACCTGACGATTCTAGCCCATAACGAGCGATATCTGATGTGATAACTAAAGCACGACGATTAGGATTTAATCGAACATAATTGACAGCCATCATCAGGCCAGCTGTCCCTGCATAGCAGGCTTGTTTCACTTCAAAAGAAGCGGCTTGGGGTTGAATGTCCAGCAAACGATGAATATACGTCGCCGCTGACTTAGAATAATCAAAGCTCGACTCCGTTGCGAAAATAACTTGATCAATCAAAGAACGATCTGCATCGTCGATGATTTGCTGCGCTGCATTCGCCCCCATCGTCACGATATCCTCCCAGACGGGAATAACCGCCATTAAATCTTGTTGTAAACCAATCGTATATTTGTTGGGATCGATGCCTCTAGCCTCAGCCAGTTCTACCATATCGACATAATAGTCCGGCGTATAGAAGGCAATCTTATCGATTCCGATTGTATTTGACATCTTTTCTCTCCTCACTTACTTGACCGCGTAGTTGCTCTAACAAATCAGCCGCAACCGTACTGGACATCGTTGGGCTGGCTTTGAGTTGTGCAACAAGTGGTTCCACTTCCTCTTCTGTCGCACCAACTTGCATCGCCAAACTACGCGCTTGTAAGGACATATGTCCTTTTTGTATTCCTTCTGTTACTAAAGCACGAATAGCACCAAAATTCTGCGCTAAGCCGACGGCTGCCATGATTTGAGATAATTGGCTGGCAGAGGGTTGATTCAATAACTCCAATGACCATTGCGCAATAGGATGCACAGAAATTGTTCCGCCAACAACAGCCACCGGCAATGGTAATTCAATCGAACCCAAAAGAATCTCTGCTTCAGCGTCATAGGTCCACCGCGTTAATGGCTGATAATTCCCTGTGCGACTCGCATAAGCATGAACCGACGCTTCAATCGCACGCCAATCATTGCCTGTTGCGATCGCAACCGCATCAATACCATTCATAATTCCTTTATTGTGTGTTGTGGCACGGTAAATATCTATACTAGCATAATCTGACGCCATTGCAATTCTTTTGGCTATTTGATGCGCTTGTTCACGGTCTTGATGTAATTTCGCAACCATCACTTGCGTTTCAGCTCGGGCAATGGCCGTCTCCGAATAATTAGACAAGATACGTATCAATGCATCTTGCCCTACCACTGCTTCGATATGTGGGGCCATCGCTTCCAAACAGGTATTCACAGCATTAGCTCCCATGGCATCACAGGGATTAAAAGTCAAATAAATAACAATATAATCGGTCATCTCTGACATCTTATGTTCAAAACGTAGCCCGAGAGGCCCACCGCCCCGTCGCACCATATTTTGAGCATGATCCTTGGCGATAGATAATAACGTTTCCCGCTCAGCTTCTAATTTGGCCAACACTTTTACTGGGTCGTCAATTTCAGCAAGCACAATTTGTCCGACAATCTCGCGTTCTCCATAACTTGTCTGAATATTGCCAAGAATTTTCCCTGCATTACTGGCAGCCGCAATGACCGACGGTTCCTCGACGGCCATGGGGACGACATAAGCTTCCTCATTGATCGTAAAATTAACGGCGACGCCTAAAGGCAATTCATAGTTCATCAGATAATTTTCAATCATATTGTTCGCCACAGATTCCGGAAGTTGCTTCAACATAATATGTAAATTAGGACGAAATTCATCAATCATCGCGCGACGCTCTGATATTTTCTTCTTATAAAATCCTTTAAACATTTATCTTCTCCTATTGAACTGATTCTTAATGTCTTAAAATTGTATCATATTTTCGTGAATAAGGACACAAGCAACCCAATAATTCGCAACTGTTCTGTTCCAAGGACTTCTTTTGATGTCAATCAAAAAGACCTACCCGCACTTTTTCTAGCGATTCACTAGCAAAAGCACAGATAGATCCTTATAAAATAGAGAATGATTAGCCATACAATAAATTATTTTGTCCCGAAAATACGGTCACCAGCGTCTCCCAGTCCTGGAAGAATATAACCATCTTCATTGAGCTTTTCATCTAAAGCAGCCGTATAGATATCTACTTCAGGATGTGCTTCTTGAATGGCTTTCACACCCTCAGGCGCTGCCACTAAGCAGACAAAGGTAATACTTTCAGGAGAAACTTCATATTTATTCACCAATTGGTTTAAGGCTGCAATGGCAGAAGCACCTGTTGCAAGCATTGGATCGACGACAAATATTTTACGATCTTGAATATCTTGAGGGAATTTCGCAAAGTATTCAATCGCTTCAAGTGTCTCGTGATCACGGTACATCCCAATATGTCCGACACGAGCTGCTGGAATAAGGTCTAACATGCCATCGACCATTCCTAAACCTGCTCTTAAAATCGGAATAATCGCGAGCTTTTTACCTGCCAATTGTTTTTGTGTTGACTCTACTAAAGGTGTTTGAATCACAACATCTTCTAATGGTAAATCACGCGTAATCTCATAAGCCATCAACATTGCGATTTCATTGGTCACTTCACGGAATTCTTTGGTTGAAGTGTCCTCTTGTCGAATAATCGTTAATTTATGTTGAATTAAGGGATGATTTACCACTTGAAATTTTGCCATTTTTATTGTCCTCCTAAATTATGCTTGATGCAAAGGTTTATCTTCAACTAATTGTGCAACACTTGCTCCAATCTTGTCAAGAGAATTTTCATCCGCTTCCAGAGCCTCGACAATCAAGTGCGCCACTTGCCGTGCCTCTTCCTCCGTAAAGCCACGAGTGGTAATCGCCGGAGTACCGATACGAATGCCGCTGGTATTTACAAAGGATTCCTGATCATTAGGAATAGAGTTCTTATTAACGGTAATATGTACCGCATCCAAACGGTCCTGAGCCCATTTTCCAGTGATACCTAATGGAGTGACATCTAACAAGAACAAATGATTATCTGTGCCATCAGAAATAACACGTAATGGACTTTCTTTGAACACTGCCACCATCGCTTGTGCATTCGCAATCACGCGCTGCGCATAATCTTTGAATCCTGGTTGCAAGGCTTCGCCCAGAGCGATTGCTTTCCCGGCAATCACATGCATCAAAGGTCCCCCTTGAATACCTGGGAATACGGCAGAGTTCAACTTCTTAGCATGGGCTTTTTTCGCTAAAATAATTCCCCCACGCGGACCACGTAAGGTCTTATGGGTAGTAGAAGTCACAACATCCGCATAAGGTACTGGATTTTGATGCAAGCCAGCTGCTACTAAACCGGCAATATGCGCCATATCCACGAAATAAATCGCTCCTACTTCGCGAGCAATCGCTCCAATGCGCTCGAAATCAATTTCACGTGAATAAGCACTCGCTCCTGCAATAATCATCTTCGGTTGGACTTCACGGGCTGTTTTTTCTAATGCATCATAATCTAAGCGTTCTTGGTCGTCCAAGCCATAAGCATACATCTCATAAGATTGACCCGAGAAGTTCACCGGTGACCCATGTGTTAAATGACCGCCTTGTGATAAATCCATTCCTAAAACTTTATCCCCCGGCTCTAAAAATGCTCGATACACCGCTAAATTAGCACTCGATCCGGAATGGGGTTGGACATTGGCATATTCTGCCCCAAATAATTCTTTGGCTCGGTCAATCGCTAATTGTTCAACCACATCCACATATTCACACCCACCATAATAACGGCGTCCTGGATAACCTTCCGCATATTTATTCGTCAAACCACTCCCCTGAGCAGCTAATACCGCATCGGAGACGAAATTTTCAGACGCAATGAGCTCAATATTTTGTTGTTGACGTCGCTCTTCATTTTGAATCGCTTCAAATACTTCTGGATCATTAAACATTTTTTCCATCGCAAGTCACCTTTTTCTGACGTATTTGAATTATTATAGCACAAAATTACTTGCTTTAGATAGTCGATTCATTAAAGCATGTGCCCTTTCATCTTGTGCATTAAAGCCTTGCACCAAAATACGATCAATCGCTTCTTGCTCTAGAGCACGTAAACCGGCATATAATAATCGCGTCGCCGCTTCAATATCTCCAGAAGCGCCGAAAGAATAAGTTGCGGTCACCGCTTCATATTCCCCAAGTGTATTGATATAGGCATCATCTGCCAATAAACCAATCTTTCCTGATTGATCACTTAGCCATTGAACCACTTTCTCCAAAGGACAATCAAACGGAATGAGATAGACCGGTTGTTTCGGACTATAATGCGTATATTTTACGCCTGGACTATAAACGATTTGTTCTTGTTGCTGTTGGCTGGCCGATTTTTCCACCACAGGCAGATGCACTACCCGCTCCAACATTTCTTTGGTAATCGCGCCCGGACGTAAAATAACAATCTCCTGCTCCAAAGGATAAATAACCGTCGATTCGACACCAATTTGTGAAATGGGGGCTTCTGAGGACAAGACACCGTCAATTTCCCCATCAAAGTCAGTTAAAACATGTTCTAATCGTGTCGGGCTGGGACGACCTGATTTATTAGCGCTTGGCCCCACCATCGGAAAGCCAACTGCTTCAATCAAAGCCAATGTATCTGGATTGTTAGGCATCCGCATCGAAACGGTAGGATTCCCCGCAGAGATACTAGGGGCAAAGTCATCCCCCTGATAGGGAAAGATAATTGTCAATGGTCCCGGCCAAAAAGCATCCATCAATTGTTGAACCGGAGGAGTAATCGCCACAAAGTTCGCAACGGTTTCAGAGCCATCTACATGTACAATTAATGGATTGTCTTGTGGTCTCCCCTTCACTTGGAATACTTGTTGAACAGCCGTAGCATTATTGGCGATGGCACCTAAACCATAGACCGTTTCCGTGGGAAAGGCGACAATACCTCCTGCTCTGACTCGTTCTGCTACTTGATGGAGTTGGTCGCGTGTAAATATCTCTGTCATTTCATCTCTCCTTCATAAATATGAATGTAACGGTCTAGCCCATTCATATCTTGAACAATGGTAACCTCTTTACCGGGAAAGGCCTGTTTCATCATCGCTTGGACATCTGGCCCCTGTTTATAGCCAATCTCCAGGATCATCATTCCCTTGGACTTTAAATAAGTGGGGCCATCTTGAGCCAAACGTCGATAGATAGCTAGGCCATTATCTTCGGCGAATAAGGCCTGTTGTGGTTCAAATTTCTTAACGGAAGCATCCATCACTGCCAATTCCTGATGGCTCACATAGGGAGGATTGGACACAATCAAATCGAAGGAATCGTCCGCAGACAGTCCTTCAAACAAATCACTCTCAATCAACTCCACCGCACACGAATGGGCCTCTACATTATCCCGGGCCACAGCTAAGGCAGACGATGAGATATCTGTCGCCGTGATATCAGCCTCTGGAAAACGAGTTGCCAGGGTAATTGCCAGAATGCCTGTTCCGGTACCAATATCCAAGACAGATGCCTGTGGATGTGCCTTCAAAAAAGGACTCGCAAGGGATATAATCCCCGCCGTATCTTCACGAGGGATTAAGGTATCCGGCGTTACTTTAAAGCGACCATCGAGAAAGTCAGCATAGCCTAAAATATATTGAATCGGCTCGTCTTGAACAATCCGTTCCAATACCCCTTCAAAAGTCGCCCAATCTTCCGCATCCACTGGTTGATGCAAGGCTTGCACCAACTCTGTCAATGTCCAGTCTTTATAATACAACCAATACATTTGGGCATCTTGGGCGGGATAATGATGGTCACTTAAAAAAAGCGAAGCTCGGTTAAGAGCTTCGACCAACGTTAAATTAAAATTGTGAGCCATTGAGTGCCTCTAATTTCTCGGTTTGTTCATAGAGAACAAGCGCATCGATAATTTCATCTAATTCACCAGCTAATATTTGGTCCAATTTTTGAATTGTTAAACCAATTCGGTGATCGGTGACACGACTTTGAGGGAAATTATAGGTTCGAATGCGTTCCGAACGATCTCCGGTTCCCACTTTCAATTTGCGTTCTGTATCGATTGCATCTTGCGCTTCGGATTGAATTTGGTCATAGACACGGGCACGTAATACTTTCATTGCTTTTTCACGGTTCTTTAATTGAGACCGTTCATCTTGCATTGCTACAACAATCCCTGTCGGCTCATGTGTCATCCGCACCGCAGAGGCGGTCTTATTGACGTGCTGTCCACCAGCTCCAGAAGCATGATAAATATCCACACGAATATCATTTTCATCCAATTCAAAGTCTATTTCTTCCGCTTCCGGCATCACGACAACCGTCGCGGTGGATGTATGAATTCGCCCTTGGGATTCCGTTTCAGGCACGCGTTGGACACGGTGAGCCCCATTTTCGAATTTTAATTTGCTGTATACTTTTTGGCCAGAAATCATAATCGTGACATCCTTATAGCCACCAATGCCAGTCACAGAGGCATCAAGTACATCTACTTTCCATCCTTGGTTTTGAGCATAATGGGTATACATATTTAATAAGTCACCGGCAAATAGTTGCGCTTCATCTCCACCGGCTGCCCCGCGAATTTCCATAATAATGTTTTTGCCATCGTTTGGGTCTTCAGGGACCATCATTATTTTAATTTCTTCTTCCAGTGTTTCTTTGTTCGCTTTTAATTCGGATAATTCCATTTTAGCCAATTCTTCCATGTCACTATCCAATGATTCACCTAGTAATTCTTCTGTCTCACCAATTTCTTGGACAGTTTGTTTGTATTCGCGAATTTTTTCCACTTTTGGACGTAAATCCGATTCTTCAATCGTTAATTCACGTAACCGGTTTGTATCCGAAATAACCTCCGGATCACTTAATAATTCATTGATTTCGTCGTAACGAAGCAATATCGTATCTAATTGTTCAAACATGAGAGCCTCCTTGATTAATGTTCTAATTGAGATAAGTCGGGATTCTGATAACAAGCACGACAAACAGGAATATAAGATTCATTGCCACCAATTTGGATTTGTTCTCCCGCATAGACCGGCTTGCCGTCACTGATGCGTAAATTCATGGTGGCTTTCTTGTCACAGAACCAGCAAATCGTCTTCATTTCTTCGATTTTATCGGCATAAATCAGTAATTGTTCAGAGCCTTCGAATAAATGATTCGAGAAATCATTTTTCAAGCCAAAAGCCATCACTGGAATATTTAGTTGATCAACAATCTGCGTCAATTGCAAGACATGCGCCTGTCCTAAAAACTGGGCCTCATCAATCAAAATGCAGTAAAAAGTTGTCTCTAATCCCTTAACATAATCATAAAGATTCATCGTCTCTGTAATAGCCACCGCTTCACGATGAAAGCCAACACGACTCGATACCCGGTCCTCTCCAGAACGCGTATCTAATGCACTGGTAAATATTAAAACGGGTTTATTTTGTTCTTCATAATTATGTGCCACTTTGATTAATTCCAGGGACTTGCCACTATTCATTGCCCCATGCTTGAAATATAATTTCGCCACCGACACATCTCCTCTCTTCACACTCTTCAATCTTAAACAAATCAGTGTATCTCGTCAATAATACATTTTAACATAATTGAGCCTTTGAAGGATAGCTAAGCACCATGTAATGATTTTTCTCCTTGAAGAAATCAGATAAATACCATGAATATTTTTAGAATACACGTAAAATATGGTAAAATGAGGCTTACAAAAAATTTGGGAGGAATCACCATGTCACCACGCAGTCATTTAGCTCAATTCATTGCGCATACGAGCCGAAAATTTCTAACTACTTTCACGAATGGCGGGAGTAGTTTACCAGGAAAATTAGCCTTAACGATTGATCCAAATATCCTAGAACCTCTCGCAGCCGATTATGACGTGATTGTCGTTACGGGAACCAATGGAAAAACGCTCACCACATCACTCATTGTCCGTGCCCTCCGCGAAAAATATGACCATGTCATCACCAATGAGAGTGGCTCCAATATGAAACAAGGAATCGTCGGTACTTTCTTAGCAGCAAAGAAAAAAGCGAACACGAGAGGGATTGCGGTCTTAGAAGTAGACGAGGGATCTTTAAAACGCATCATTCCTGAGTTAAATCCCCAAACCTTTGTCCATACTAATATTTTTGCGGACCAACTAGACCGTTATGGTTCCACACAGAATGTCTATCAATTATTAGCGGACGCTAGTATCAGTATGCCAGAGGCTACTGTCATCAGTAATGGCGATATTCCGGTCATACGCAGTATCGAATTACCCAATCGCCGAATTTTCTTTGGTTTTGACGCGATTGAGCCTTACATTCATCAAACGATTCCTCAAACATCCGAAGACATTCACTGTCCCAATTGTCAGAACTTATTAGAATATGAATTCATCACTTATGCCAACCAAGGAAATTATCATTGTACGCACTGTGGTTATCACCGTCCTTCATTAGACGCTAAAGTCACACAAATTCACGAATTAAAGCCTGATGGAACACGTTTTGACATTGATGGTATCACTTTTGAATTACCCGTTGCGGGTCATTATAATATTTACAATGCGTTAGCAGCATACACGACCGCTCGTGAATATGATGTCGCATCAGAACAAATTCAAGCTGCCTTTAGACAAACAGAGCGCGTCTTCGGCCGTCAGGAATTAATGACGTTGGAAGATAAGGAAATTGTCTTTAATTTGGTGAAGAATACCGTAGGCCTGAATCAAGTCATCAAGATTGTTCAATTAGAAGATGAACCCATGTCACTCGCCTTTATCTTACATAATAATGATGCCGATGGAACAGAAATTGACTGGATAGACGATGGAGACTTTGAAGCTCTGAAAGAGCAAGATATCCAACAAATCTATGCCAGTGGCATGGAAGCAGAAGCGATTGCCAAACGACTCGAAGAAGCAAAGTTAATCGATACACCGGTCAGACGCCATCCTGATATTGATGCACTGATCGAACAATTAAAACAAGCGCCAACACAACGCATTCATGTGGTGGCGAATTACACTGCCATGATGGAATTCCGCAAGGCAATGCAAGAAAATGGCTATCTCTAATTCAATGCCTACAACATAAATAAAACGACCCTGTCCTTTCCGGATGGGGTCGTTCATTTTATCGTGTGTTTTTGTTTTGAATTATAAACCTAAGTGTCCTTTAATTAACATTTCAATTCCTTGCATTTCTTCAAGAGGATCTGTACCTTCAATAAAGACACGCTCCAGTGCCAAATTCAATTCTGTAAATACTTCAGATGAGCCAACATAAGGGACTTGTGATTCACCATACTCTAATTCTTTAGTAGCGGCTTCCATGTAAGCTCCTTCATCAGTATTTAAGTATTCTTGCCATAAATCTGATTCAACACCTGCTTGAGTAATCGGGAGATAACCTGTATCGATTGCCCATTGTGCTGTGTTATCTGGTTCTAATAAGAAGGCCATGAATTTCACTGCCCCTGCAATCTCTTCATCGGAAGCTGAGTTGAAAATTCCTAAATCATTTCCAGCGAATAATGTTAAAGGATCACCTTCACCATAAACAGGTAATTCTGCTGTAACCATATTCATTCCTGATTCTTCAACGCCTGGAAGGACATGTGGTAAACCAGCTGATGAACCGATATAGAGCGCAGAAGCTCCTTGAGAGAATGGGCCAGACATAAAGCCATCTTCACCTGCTAAACGTGCATGATCATTTTGAATTAAGTCATTCAAAAACTGTAATGGTTCTACTGCTGTTTCTGAAGCTACATCCACTGTAGACAAATCTTCAGCTATCCATTCTGCACCATTTTGACGTGCCATCGTTTCTAATTCCATTGATGGTCCATTTTCTAACCCCATTGCATGTTCTTCGAGCCCAGCTTCATCTAATTTGGTTCCTAATTCTTCCACTTCCGCCCATGTTGTTGGAATATCTGCTTCTACTTGATCCAATAGATCTTGATTAACAAACATCAAACGTACAGACTTAGAAAAAGGCACAGCATACATTTGATCATCCAATGTTACCCCTGTTTTGAATCCAGAATAAATACTATCTTTTAACTCATCAGTGAACCCGTTCTCTTGTGTCAAGTGTTCATCCAATGGAATGGTTAATCCTTGATCTTTGTAATCAACCACACTAGAAGCAGTGAGTTGAGCCATCGTTGGTAAATCTCGAGACACACCAGAAGCGATAATGGATTGTTGCAGCGACTGATAATCTCCTTGATTTTGTTCTACAACTTTATATTCAGATTGAGATGCATTGAATTCATCTACTAAATTCGAGATAGCTTCTTGATGCGGCCCATTCATTGCATGCCAAAAAGTAATCTCTACGGGTTCTTGTGCGACAACTTGTTTTAACGGCGCGCCCGCCATCATTGCTGATAAACCAGTCATTCCAGCTAACACAGAAACTAACCATTTTTTCATTTTTGAAACTCCTTTTCTTTTAACCCAAAACCAATCATTTACATCTCCACACGATAAATCATTAACCTTTTAGTCCAGAACGAGAGATGCCTTGTATAATATATTTCTGGAAGATTAAATAAAAGATAACCATCGGTAAAATAACGACAGTCGAAGCGGCCATCAATAATTCAAATCGTGTACCCGCTTCAGTAGTAAAGGATTGTAATCCCACTGGAAGTGTTCGCATATGGCGGTCGGTTGTTACAATCAAAGGCCAGAGGAATGAATTCCAAGACCCAATAACTTTAAGTATCATTACTGCCACAATCGAAGATTTAGATAATGGAACTAACACTTCCCATAGGTAGCGCCAGTCTGACGATCCATCTACTTTCGCTGCATAGTATAATTCATCGGGAACCGATTCAAAGGATTGTTTCAACGCAAATACAGTGAAAACAGATGCCAACCAAGGGATGATTAATGCACCATAAGTATTAATCAGCCCCCAATTCGATAATGTAACAAAATTAGGAATCGTCATTAATTCACCAGGCACCATCATGGTAGCTAATAAAATTAAAAATAATATATTCTTACCCCAAAATTTAAATTTCGAAAAAGCAAAGGCCGCCAAAATACTCGTAATCATTTCACCAGCCGTTGACGCCAGGGTAACCAAGACACTGTTTACAAAATAGCGATCAAATGGTGCCATTGCGAGTGCCTTAGCATAATTTTCCCATTGTGGTGTTGGCGGAACCCAGAGAGGAGGTATTGCTGTCGTTTGTCCGGATGTTTTTAATGATGTAGATATCATCCAAAAGAAAGGCAAAACCATAAGAAATCCTCCGATAGTTAGGGCTGCATAAATTAATATTAAGCGAATTATTTTTTTCATGCTATCCTCCCCTTTTCTCGAAATAACGATTTCCGGCATATTGAATAATCGTCAAGATGAGAACAATGCCAAACAAAACCATCCCAGTAGCTGCTGCCATACCATAGTCGTATTGTTCGTAAAATTTTCGATATAAATAATAAACTAAGGTTGTTGCTGAACCTGCTGGACCGGGACGACCATTAAATATTGCAAAGACTTCATCAAACACTTTGAAGCCATTGATTACTGATACGACACTTAGTAAAAATAGTGTAGGTCTTAATAGTGGTAGAGTAATAAACCAAAATCGGTTCCAACTATTAGCACCATCAACTTTCGCAGCTTGATAATAATTTTCATTGATATTCCCAAGTCCCACGAGCAATAATAAAATATTAAATCCTAACCCTTTCCAAATCGCCATAATTATAACGGCAGGCATTGCTAGATCAGGATTTTGTAACCAATTCACTGGGTCTATTCCGAAGAATCCTAAAATATAATTAATCAATCCATAATCCGAATGATACAACCAGGACCATACAATTGAAATGGCAACCGTAGATGTAACAAATGGTAAAAAGTACACGGTTCGAAAGAACCCTTGCAACCATTTTATTTGATTCAGCAATAAAGCAATTCCTAATGATATGGTGATTGATAAAGGGACGACCCACACAACGTAGAGCGCAGTATTTTTCAATGCTCGATAAAAAGCAGGGTCTGTAAGTAATGTTTTGTAATTATCCAAGCCCCGTTCTTTTACAATTCCTGTAAAAATATTGTAATCCGTGTATAAAGACATATCCACTGACTTAAATATCGGATAAATGGTAAAAACACCAATAATAAGCAACATTGGTAAAAGATATAAGAATGCTTGGACCGTTGACCGCCAGCTTGCTTTCTTATTCATAAAGTCCACCACGCATCTCTTGGCGCACTCCTTGATCATCAAATAAATAAAGATGAGACATATCTGCAGTTAAATAAAGTGTTTCCCCTTCTTTAACTGATGGGGCTAATTGGGAGGCAACAATTTTTTGTCCATGACTATCTAAATGAACCGTCACATCTTTCCCAACGATTTCAACCCGTTGAACAATCGCTTGAATTAAATGTTCTTCTGGTGTTCCTATGCGTAAATGTTCAGGTCGTATGCCTAGCGTCGTCCATACCGTGTCCATGATAGGATGGACCGGATTCAATGCAGGTGATTGTTTTAAGAACTTATTAATCACTGGTGTACCAATAAAGTTCGCGACAAATAAATTATTTGGTTGGGCATAGAGCGAGACAGGATCTGTCATTTGCTGTATGTGACCATCATTTAAAACCATCACTTGATCAGCAATACTCAACGCTTCTTCTTGATCATGCGTTACAAAAACCGTTGTTATTTTTGTTTCCTGTTGAATACGACGAATTTCTTCCCGCATTTCAATACGAAGCCGTGCATCCAGATTAGACAATGGCTCATCCATCAATAATATTTCTGGTTCTTTTGCCAATGCTCGACTTATCGCTACCCGTTGTTGTTGGCCACCTGATAATTGACCAGGATATTTATCGAGTTGATCTTGTATCCGGGTTAATTCTGCCATTTTTTCTGCCCGTTCAATTTGGTTTCTCCTCTTCATTTTAGCCATCCGTAATGGAAACATAATATTTTCACGGACAGTCATATGCGGATAGAGTGCATAATTCTGAAAGACTAATCCAACACCCCGTTTTACAGGGTCTAACCGTGTGACATCACGATCATCGAAGAATATTTTTCCGGAAGTAGCGGTTAATAAACCCGAAATCAAATATAAAGTGGTTGACTTCCCACTTCCACTTGGTCCTAAAAAAGAAATCAACTCAGAACTCGGTAAAGTGAAATTAATATTATCCAAAACCGTTTTTTCTTGATCGAATGTCAGTGTTACATCTTGAAATCTAACCTGCAAGAAATCACCTCTTCTAACTCATTGTGCCTGTACATTGTAACAAGCAATTGTTAATGCAATGTAAATATTTAGTAAAGCTCAAGTAAATCAAATCATCATTTTTAATATTTCTTGACGTTATAACATATCCTGAATAGTATAAGTTTTTTCTTTCTCAGGCAGAAAGGTGGCTAACCCGTAGTCATTGAGACGCTCGCTAAAGCGCAACGGTTTTTGTGAGTGCCAAGGTATGGTTACTTTCGCTTGAATTGTATACGCAACTGTCAATAAATCATTCGGACTTGCATGTCCAGAAACATTGGCAAAGATAACCTGCCAGCCAGCACTCATTAATCGATCCATGAAAGGCTCGAATTCTGGCATATAAGAACCTAATGGCATCCCATTAGAGTGCAAATACACACCTTTAGGCAATTGCCATAAGTGGTCATGACGCTCAAAGTCAATCTGCAGTAAATACGCATCAGGAGATTCTTTGATTTCCGCTAGTTGATGCTCTCCGTCCCATATGCGAATATTTTCTATCATCTCAGGATGAAATTCTTGCATTAGAGCATAGTAATGAGCATCTAAAATAACTTGACGGGGATGAACTGCCTCAATGATATGCTTCAAACGCTCGATGTTTTGGGGATAACCATTGAAAACAATTAAGTCATCACTTTCTTTTGACAGTTTCTCAACTTTTCGAATTAAGGCCCTTTCTGTTTCTATCCCCCAATCAATTGAAGAATTTTCAGAAAATGTTTTGTCTCCATCTTCTTCTTCAAAAGAATAGGTAGTACCCTCCAATAATAATAAATCTGGTTTAAAATCATGAGCTTTTATCAACCAATCCATTACCCGATCAGGGTGATAGCCCGTTAAGCGCAAATCACCTGAATATACCAGTCGTAAATCAGGTGCCTCGAGAAATAAGGCTGCCGCTCCCAGTGTATCATGGTCCGAAACGTGAAACTGAAAATTAAAAGGCCCATGCTGAATGGCCTGTCCAGTTTGAACACCATGCCAATTCACATTATATTGTGGCAATAAATGTTGTTCAGACAGGGCATAATAAAAACTTACATTGTCAGCCAAAGTATAAACCGGTACTTCTTCTGATAATTGACCAAATGATCCAATGTGATCGAGATGCAGGTGTGATAGACAAATAATAGTATTTACATCTTCTTCACCGAAACCTTGTAAGGGAATATCCTGCAGTTGTTCCACTGGATATATTCCTTCTATCGGAGGCAATAAATTAGCTTCGTAGAAAAATTTCGTTTGACCTCGATTTGTCAGAGCTTCCACATCCGCTCCTACATAAGCACCAAAATCTGTAATAAGACGATACCCTTCACTCTCTAAACTCACAATATTGGCTCCGATGGTATCCAATCCGGACCAAAAAGTGATTTTTGTTGACATTGACACCCTCCTCTACTCTTAATAGCTCCATTTTAACACTGTAGTTTTTCAATTGGAATCACCATTAGAAGATTTTTATTATAATCTTGACTATAGTTCATGTTGTACTTCTATCTATTTCCTTTCACCTCACAAAAAAGCCATCCACTGCAATCAATGGATGACTCATTCAAACTATTTACATAAATAACATAATTAGCGGTGGGAATAAAATGGCTGGGACAAAATTCATAATTTTCAAGTCTGCTAATCCGGTCAAGTTTAGACCCAGACCGAACAGTAATACCGAACCCACACTCACAATCTCTGTGACCACTGCCGGCGATAAGAAGGGTGCTATGAAAGAAGCTAAAATCGTAATACCCCCTTCAATCACTAGCACCGGAATCGCTCCGAATATCACCCCAGAGCCAAGCGACGAAGCTAACAAGAAAGCGGTAATACCATCTAATAAACTCTTCGTATATAGCGTCGAATTGTCACCAGTCAAGCCACTTTCCAATGACCCGACAATCACCATCGACCCCACACAGAATAACATGGTTGCACTAATAAAAGCTTCTGTAAAATCCCCATCTTGTAATCGTGGATGGGATTTAAATTTGGACTGAAGTTTGTCCATCCCTCGGTGGATACGGCCGTCGACGTCGAGCGATTCACCTATGGTTGCGCCAATGACCATGGATAAGATGAGCACTAATGTATCACCTGCGATCGCTCCTGCCATGCCCATAACCATTATACTCAATCCAATGGCTTCCATAATGCGTTGATTTACCTGATCGGATATTGCCACTTGAAGCCGGACCCCAAGAAATCCTGTAATCACAATGACGATACTATCCACAATCGCTCCCAAACTCTAGCCTCTTTCTAACATTGTCTATTCTTCAGAAGTTCCTTCTTCCTCAAATAATTCTTCATTTTCTGATGCTTCTTCCACTGCGTCATCCGCAGTAGAATCATCCGATTCACGACTCGCTTCTTCTGGAACAGCACCTCGTTCTAAGTCTTCATTAATCCATTCTATAAGTTCTGGCTGGTATGACCAAGTGAAGTAATACAATGGTTTCGCTTCTTCAGAATCGGTCGTATTATCCTCTTCTTCTCCAGCTTCTTCATTTGATTCCGGATCTTCTACTTCTTCTGTTTCTTCTGCTTCTTCCACTGCCGCTAGCGTCGGAATGTTTAATTGTATCAGAATTTCTTCATCTTGCCAATAATCTGCATAGCGTTGTTTGTCCAAGGCAAATGAACGAACCATCGTCATTTCTTCTCCCGGTTCCAAGCGTTCCCCGTACAATTGATTGATTAACATATAATCATCATGAATCTCATCGCCATTAATCATGAGGGAAATATCACCATCTAATGGCAAGATTGTCTCATCCGTATTGTTTTCTACGGTGAATTCTGCCGTCACAATCACTTGTCCTGATAGGAAATTCTCAAAGACACTTTGATAACTTTCAAACGCTTCAAAATCCGTGACTTGAATCGCATTTAAAGTCACTGCAACATCTTCGTCTTCTTGGGTATCTTTCGGCTGGGCTTCGGCTAATAAAGCCTTATTTCCCCACCATTCATTGGTTAAGCGGTCATTTAACATCTGTTCATTGTTCTTGATCGCTTGTGCCATTTCATCATTGAGTGGAATGGGTAACTTTGCTTCCACCGAACTCCCCACACTTTGTTGATCTTGCGGGCTAAAGTCCGTATTAAAGGTGAAATACCCCACTTCTTGCATCATCTGATACATTTCTTCACCAATGCCAAAGGCAAGATATCCTTCAACATGAGAGTCTTGGGGCACGACATAATTGGCTGCCGCCATAATTTTACTCAAATTCCCATTAGGTAAGGGATATAATTCATTGTTAGGATAAGCCATCTGAACACCATTAAGATAACTCAAATGAAAATTATCCGGTATCAATTGAATCGCTTGATTACTCTGATTTGCCACCGTCACATCCAGTAAGACTATCGCTCCAGGTTCTTCTTCATAATGGAAAGCTGATTTTAATTCTGGATCTGCCTTTGTCACATCCCAAATATGTACCGATTCAACCGTCGTTATGACATTGTGCGACGTTCTTTGCGATGCTTCATTCAGTGACACGCGATCTGGATCAAGTGTCATCGTATCTGTTTCGAGTAAAGCCGTTTCCAACTGGTTAAATTCGGGAATAATCCGCTCATCCACAGTGGAAGATTCAGCAGTCGATTCGACACTGTCACTGGATTCATTTTCAGTTAGTTTCTCTGCTTGGTTTTCAATAAATTGATCATAAGTCTGTCCGCAACCCGTTAGCAATGTTAGACAGCCCAATAACAAGATTTTTTTTAATTTGGACATAAGTACTCCTTACTGTTCTTGTTCCTCTTCCGTTTCCACCACGATCATGTCAGGTTGTTCTTCAATATCGTCATATAAATCCGATGTCTCCCGGAAATATTGATAGAATTCGCCGACCAGCACTTTAATCACCGCATAGCCTGGTACCCCTAGAATGACCCCAGTTAGTCCGAAAAGCTTTCCAGCAGCTAATAAAATCATCAAAATGGTTACCGGATGAATCTCTAAATTACTTCCTAGAATCTGTGGTGACACGACACGTCCTTCAATCGTCTGTTCAATCATCATCACAATAATCACTTTCAATAACATAAAGGGCGATGACACTGCTGCAATAAATAAGGCCGGTATTACGGCGATAAATGAGCCAATAAACGGAATCACATTACAGAAGCCGGCAATAATTGCTAAGGAAATCGCATAATCTAAACCGATGGCACTATAACCAATCGCAAACATAATAGCAACAGTAATCGCCACTAATATTTGCCCGCGAATATATTGTGCCACTTGAAAATTCGCCCGAAACATCAAACGACTCGCACTCCCACGGTATTTATTAGGAATGACATGCAAAATATTGCGGGGGATCTTCTCCGATTCCAATAATAAATAATAAAGAATCAATGGCATTGTCAACAATCCCGTCACAAATTGCGTAATCGAACCAATCACTGTCCCAATCCCACCGAATGTCGTCTGTACTAAGCTATTCAATCGCTCAGTTAAGCGATTCAAATCAAAGTCTGCCATAAAAGCATTTACTTCACGCGACAAATCGGAATTGGATAAGTCAAAAGGCAAATTCTCAATAAATTGATTCACTTGTTGAATATAACGAGGTAAATTCTGGTTAAAACTTTGAAATTGATTTTGTAAGATCGGAACTAAAGTGGAAATTCCCCAAATAATTAAGAGAATCAACACGATAAAAATCCCCCAAATCGTTAATCGTCGGTCTATCCCACGTCTTGATAAACGCGTCACCAAGGGGTTGAATAAGTAAAATAATACCCCAGCAAAAATCACTGGAAACGCAAATAAACTGATGAAGCTTGCGATCGGTGTAAATAAATAAGAAACACGCCGCAAGAGTGATATCAATACGAGGACGATAATCGCTATCATCAATGATACAACCACCTGATTATTTAATATCCAGCGTTGAAATAAAGTCTGTCTATCACGATATCTTCGCATCTTTCTCCTCCATTCATCTGATATTCATCGGTAATAGTTCAATATAATTACACTCCATTATATAATATTTTCATCGGCTTAGATAGTCCAAGCCGACATCCCAACCAATAAATGCTATAATACTACCAGACTATCAATTTAACAAAAGAAAGGAATAGAAGATGACACAAGAATTCATTTTAGGTGGCTATACAAAACGCGAGAATCAAGGGATTCAACAAATCTCTTTTGATCCAGAATCTGTGAGCTTTAGCGAACCAACATTGATTGCTGAGCTTGAAAACCCAACATACGTCGCTTTAAATCAAGCACAAGATCTCTTATTTGCCATTCATAAAGAAGGCGACCAAGGAGGAATTGCAGGCTTCAAAAAAGTAGACGGCCAATGGAAACTCTTTGATACAGAAATGGGTAGCGACGTTCCGGGATGTCATTTGACTTACCGTGAAGCTTCCCAAACAGTTTATGTTGCGAATTATCATTTAGGACAAATCGATGTCTATCAATTAACAGATGATCAATTGCAACATATCCAAGTCGTCAAACATGAAGGAAATGGTCCACATGAGAATCAAGATTCCTCTCATGTTCACTTTACCGGATTAAATAAAGCACAAGATTTACTCTTTGTTTGTGATTTAGGTGCCGATACAGTGACTTCTTATACTTTTGAAGCCGACGGCCAAATCACTTATGCCCATGATATTGAGTTACCCGGCGGGACAGGTCCGCGGCATTTAGTATTGGATAATGAAGAAGAATATGCCTATGTGATTGGTGAATTAGATAGCACAACAATCAGTCTGAAAGTATCAGACGATGGTGTCCTTACTTTCGTGGAACGTTACTTAAATATTCCTAAAGAAGCAGTTGAAACCTCAAATGGTGCAGCCATTCGCATAACCAAAGATAATCGCTTCCTCTATGTTTCAAGTCGTTTCTATGATGCCATCATCGGTTATCAATTAGAAGGCGAAGGAAAATTATCTAAAATTCAAGCGCTCCCTTCACATGGTGAAATTCCACGAGACTTCATTTTGGATGAAACAGAGCAATATCTCTTAGTTCCGCATCAAGATACAGATAATATTGCCATTTTCGAAATCAACCAAGAGAATGGTCAGTTAACGTTTGTTCATGATGAAACACACGCTCCAGAATGTGTCTGCATCATGCCTCTCAAATAGGAATCTTTTCTCCCGATGACTATCACCGGGAGCCTTTTCTTGTTCAGGAACGCTTATTGAACGCATCCCATTGCATCCTTTGGATTTGATGGGTATAATAAATAAAAATTTGAAAGAATGTGAGGTGTCAGACAGTTGACACAATTATTAGATTTCTATGAACTCATCAAAATATTTATCCTCAGTGTCGTCCAAGGAATTACTGAATGGTTACCCATCAGTAGTACCGGACATATGCTCTTAATTGAGGACTTGATGCCCCTCAATCTCTCGCCTGAATTTAGAGAGATTTTCATGGTGCTAGTTCAATTGGGGTCTATTCTTGCAGTTATCGTATTATACTTTAATAAATTGAACCCCTTAGCACCTAGTAAAACAGCGACAGAGAAAAAAGAAACCTGGATTTTATGGTTCAAAGTCGCCTTCGCATCCATACCAGCCGCAATCTTTGGTTTCATACTTGATGACTATATGGATGAATACTTTAATACGCCCCTAGTGATTGCTACGGCCTTGATTGTTTACGGGATTGGCTTTATCTGGATTGAAAATAAAGATCGTGGTCGTCATGCTCGCCAAATTGAGACATTAAATGATTTACGTTTCTCCGATGCTTTTAAGATTGGTCTCTTTCAAGCATTAGCCATTATTCCTGGAACCTCTCGTTCAGGTTCAACCATCATGGGAGGGCTATTAACCGGCGCAACTCGGCATGTAGCGACTGAATTTTCATTCTTTATGGGAATTCCGATTATGTTTGGTGCTAGTTTCTTTAAATTAATTAAATTGGGCTTCCCACTCAATAGTGTGGAACTCATCTATTTAGGAATCGGTATGGTGATTGCTTTTATTGTTTCAGTAATCGCGATTCGCTTCTTAATTCGTTACTTACAACGCAATGACTTCACGGTCTTCGGATATTACCGAATTATTCTTGGTGCCATTGTGATTTTGTATTCGCTCTTTGTTAAATAACTATATCCATAGAAAAACCGCTTATCTCTAAATATTTGAGATAAGCGGTTTTTTATAGCTCGATGGATTTTATTGATTTAAATTAATTCCATTGGCATTGTCTTTGGTAATTTCAGTGACTCCACCCATATATGGCACAAGTGCATCTGGGATTTTAACCGATCCATCCGCTTGTTGGTAATTTTCAAGAATCGCAACCACCGTCCGACCGACCGCTAATCCTGAGCCATTCAATGTGTGGACATGTTCAACTTTACCCGCTTCATTACGGAAGCGCACTTTCGCACGACGAGCTTGGAATGCTTCACAGTTTGAACAAGAACTGATCTCACGATAAGTATCTTGCCCCGGAATCCATGCTTCAATATCATAGGTTTTAGCCGCTGAAAAGCCCATATCTCCAGTCGATAGGACAATTGTTCTGAAAGGAATATTGAGCCCTTTCAAGATATTTTCAGCGTCCGCTGTCATACCTTCTAATTCTTCATAAGAATGATCTGGATGTGCGAATTTTACCAATTCTACTTTGTTGAATTGATGCATCCGAATCAATCCTCGAGTATCACGGCCAGCACTTCCCGCTTCCGAACGGAAAGATGGGGATAATGCCGTGAATTTGGTTGGTAATTGTTCCATTGTAAGAATTTCATCCGCATAGAAATTCGTCAAAGGCACTTCTGCCGTGGGAATCAATGTAAAGTCGCGGTCATCTTGTAATTGGAAGACATCTTCTTTAAATTTAGGGAATTGGCCGGTACCATACATGGCCTTATCATTAACAATAATTGGTGTAATCATTTCTTGATAGCCATTATTCACATGGGTATCTAACATATAATTGTAAACCGCACGTTCTAGGCGAGCACCTAATCCTTTATAATACACAAAGCGTGCTCCTGCAACTTTCGCTGCACGCTCAAAGTCCAGAATATCTAAGGCTTCCGCAATATCCCAGTGATTTTTCGGTTCAAAGTCAAAGTCAGGTTTCTCTCCCCACGTCCGGACTTCCACATTATCGTCTTCATCTTCACCCACTGGAACATCTTCATGCGGTAGATTTGGTAAGCCAGATTCAATGTCAAAAATATCGGCTTCCACTTTTTCTAAATCATTATCTAAGGCTTTAATTTGATCACCGATTTTTTTCATTTCTGCAATTTTTTCCTCGGCATCTTTTTTCTCACGCTTTAATGTGGCGATTTCTTGCGTCACCGTATTACGTGTCTGTTTCAAATCCTCAGTTTTAACAATCAATTCACGGCGTAATTTATCTAATGTTTGATAACCTTCTAATGTTTCTGGCTTTACTCCACGGGTTGATAATTCCTCAGCCACCGCATCAAAATTTTGTCGTAATAATTTTCGATCTAACATATCTATTCCTCCATTATTTATTTTTTTTTAAATAAAAAAGCCCTCTCCCTACTGGGACGAAAGGCTCATTTCGCGGTACCACCCGATTTCAGAGTCCATCATAAAAAGACCCTGCTCTCAATCAATAACGGACGATACCGGCACTATTTCTCTCATAGGCTGAATAAAATGTGGATTCATTATGCAAAGAGAATAGTTCACACCGACCACTATTTCTCTGAGGCTCTTCTCATAATTACTAGTCATTTCTCATTTGAATTTATTTTATCAGGTTTCATTGAATTGTCAACTGCTTTAGTCTAGCGCTTACCAATCTAATTCACGAGCCTTATCGGTATCTCGATATGTATGAACCGTTTCTAAACCTTTGAATTGTTGTTGACGTAAAGCTTCGAACAAGATGATACTCACCGCATTTGATAAATTAAGTGATCGGACATGCTCATCATTCATCGGAATACGTAAAGAAGACTCTTTATAAGCTTCCATGAGGTCAATGGGTAATCCCGTCGTCTCTTTACCGAATAGAAAGAATTGTTCTTCCTTATTTTCATCTGCCAAATTCACTTCCGCATAATGATGTGGAGCAAATTTTGTAATGGGATACATCGCTCGCCCATCTAAATAAGTCATGAAGGCATCTAAATCCTCATGTTCAATAATATCGACATTGTGCCAATAATCTAATCCTGCCCGCTTCAACATTTTATCATCGGTTGAAAATCCCAACGGATGGATAAAATGCAGTGTGGCATTCGTCGCAGCACATGTCCTTGAAATATTGCCAGTATTAGCTGGCATGACAGGTTGATACAAAACAATATGATTCTTCATTCAGTTACTTCTTTCTAAGCGTTTCACGCGGTGGCCTTTTATTCTCCAAGGTACGAATAGCTTGTTTCATTTCATGAATCGTCTCTTCTTCGGTTTCTTTAACTAGTTGATCTTGAATACACTCTACCATGGCAGGATTTTGATAGCGCTCAATCTGCGCTAAGGCCCAGGCAGCAGTCCCGCGCATCATGGGACGCGGATCATTTTCTAAGACTTCTAATAATTGAGGGATAGCCGTTTGGTCGCGGTAATTAGCTAAGGCGATAATCGCATTTCTTTGCAGGGGCTTTTTGCCACGCCAAGACCCAGCTAAGGGGCCAAATGTCGCCTTGAATTCTTTGTTAGAAATGGTCAACAAAGGCTTTAAAGCAGGTTGAACGACTTCTGGGTCAGGTTCCATCTCAGGATGACGGTGCACACTCTTGCCCCGATTGTAAGGACAAACCATTTGACAAATATCACAACCATAAATCACATGCGACATCTTCCGGCGAAATTCCTCTGGCATATAACCTTTGATTTGTGTCTGATAAGACAAACACAATTTCGCATTCATCCGGCCATCTCCTAATAATGCATCGGTAGGACACGCATCAATACAACGGGTACAATCGCCACATCCGAATTCGACCCGCTCATCGGGTTCAAATTCCAAGTCGGTGATAATCTCGCCTAAATAAACCCATGAACCGAACTCTTCTGTAATAAGTAAGCCATTCCGTCCGATAAAGCCAATCCCGGCCCGTTCTGCCACGGCCACATCGGGTAATTCTCCCGTATCTACCATCGGTTTAAACGTGGCTGTCGTGGTTTCTGATTTGATAAAAGCAATTAACTGTTGCATCTTCTCTTCAAGTATCTCATGATAATCAATGCCCCAAGAAGCTCTGGCGAAGACGCCTCGCCGATTTTCCCGTTCATTGGGTAAAGGATGGAGAATTTCGGAAGGATAAGCTAAAGCAATCGAGATAATCGTCTTAGGTCTGTCAAAGATTTTATCAGGATATAAACGCTCTTCAATATTAGGATGTTCAAAGCCACTGGTATGCCCTTGTTCTTTTTGTTGCTTCAATGAATCTTCCATATGAGAAAAATCATCCGCCTTTGCGAAGCCAATCTTATCAATCCCAATCTCAGCCGCAGCTTGCTTTATTTTTTCCTTTAAGACCGCATTAGTCATTCCATCCCTCCTCTTCCTCTCGATTTAGAAAACGTACCGTAAAGTGAACCATCATCTCTATCGCTTGCTTCATCGAAGCATCATCCATATCGAATGCCTCATGATGATGGGCTGCACCAGAGCCGAGCGACGCATTTTTTGTCCCGATAAAAGTAAAGACACTCGGTGCGAGTCGTTGATATTCTGAGAAACTTTCCGAAGCAAACCATGTTTCATCAATCAACAATTGATCAGGAAATAATTCGTTTGCTAATTGTTGGGCCTGACGAGTTAATTCCGGATCATTGTAGACTGGCAAAGAATCCACATCTTTATGTGATAAATCTTCAATTATACAGCCATGAACAGCCGCCACTTGATTAGCAATCCACATCACTAATTGGGTAGCCTTTTCACCTTCTTGGGAATCAAAATAGCGCAAGGTGCCCCCAATTTGTGCCTCATCGGCGATGACATTATTCGTCTCGCCCGAATGAAACTGAGTAATCCCTAAAGTGACTGTTTTCGTGACATCCAATTGATTGTTCCAAGCAATCGACAAATCATTCAAAATAGCCGCCCCAGCAAAAATCGGATTCACAGCAAGATCCGGTCTGGAACCATGACCACCCCGACCTATCACTTTGAAATTAATGACCGATAAACCTGCCATCGCGGGTCCTAAAGTGATTCCAATTTGACCTGTCGGTAGATGGGACAATAAATGATTCCCATAAAACGCATCAATGGTCGTCTCTTGTAATAGTTCGACCATGCGGTGTACCCCGACACTTACCTCTTCCCCTTCTTCGAAGACAAACAAAATTCGCCCTCGCAATTGATCTTTCATTCGAATGAGAATACGCATTGCCCCCATTAAAATAGCCATATGACCATCATGACCGCAAGCATGCATCACACCAGGAGTCTGAGATATGACCGACCGTGGTTGCATAAGATTATGGTCGGACTCATGAACAGGTAACGCATCTAATTCTGTTCGCAAAGCAAGCGTTTTACCTGGCCGCTGGGTATCCAACACGGCCACAAAGCCATGTCCGGCACTGATCTCATCCGCCGGAACTTCAATGATGGGCAAGCCTAACTTACGAACTTTTTCCTTTAAATAAGCCGAAGTTTGTGCCTCTTCTGAAGCAAGTTCTGGGTATTGATGAAGATGATGTCTCAAAGATACCGTTTCTTCCCAGTCCTCAGCAATCAATTGTTTAACTTGTTCTCGCACTGTGACGCCTCCTTTTCTCTATTATAACGGTCTTAATCCTTTTTGAAAATAAAAATTCTAACCCACTTCAAACATCCGTTGCCTTCGGTTGAACAACTGAAACGAACGATTCTTTTTTCAATGCTGATGACCTTTGATTCACAAAAAAACCAGCCAATCAATTGGCTGGTTCTGTCTTCTGAGCGAAAAAATTATTCTTCGTCTTCTTCATCTTCTCCGTCAACTTCGCCTTCACCAATAACTTCTGGTTCAGCAACTTCTGCATCTGGATCCACTTCTTCTGGTTCTTCCATTGGAGCAGAAATAGAGACGATTGTTTGATCAGATTCTAATAATACCTCAACATTTTCTGGTACTGTAAGATCTGCAACGGTTAATGAGTCACCAATTTCAAGACCTTCTACATCAATTTCGAAGTAAGAAGGAATATTAGCTGGTGTTGTTTCAACAAGAATTTCTTGTTCAACAATTTCAACGATACCTTCTTTGATGGTTTCGTCATTAACAGTGTACAATGGAATTTCCACTTCAAGTTTTTGGTCAGCAGAAATTGCTTCCAAGTCTACATCATAGATTAAATCTTCTAATGCAGCTGGCGTAAAATCTTTAATCCAAACTTGTTGAATATTGCCATCATATTCAACATTAAATACCGCGTTAACACCTTCATTACGAAGAATGGTTTCGAATTCACGACGGTCAATCAATAATGATACTGCATCATGGTCTTTACCATATAATGACACAGGAATTTTTCCTTCACAACGAGCTTTACGTGAAGCAGAAGAACCTGTTTCAGTTCTTAATTCAGCTTTTAAGTTCATAGTGCATTTACTCCTTTATATTAATTAGAACGAATCTTTCTCGTTTTCACACATAGACTATACTAACAAATTATTACATAAAAAGCTAGTTGTAAATGTTATTTTTTGCGGATAAGCGCATTATTCAAAATAACCGCCACACCATTCCGCAAATAAAAAAATCGACCGATCATCATCACAGTGATATGATCGGTCGATTTAGTTTATCTGTTTAGTTCACATCTAGAAGGTATCTCTTATTCTGCTGCGGATTCAGAAGAAGCTTCTGCATTTTCTTCTTCCGCTGCTGGTTCTTCTGAGGCTGTTGATTCTTCAACCGGTTCTTGACCTAATTCTACTAAGTCTGTCACAGCATTTTCTAAATCAGCATCATTGATTTTCAAGCCTGCATCTTCAATAAGTCGGCCAATAACACCATATGCAAAAGTAGAGTCCGCAAATTTAGACACTTTATATTGTTCAGTGACTTCATCTTTTACTTCATCCAATGGTTTTTTCTCGCCATTGTTTAATACTTTAATGACATGGAAGCCATGTTCTGTTTTAACAGGTTCAGGAACCACTTCACCATTCGTTCCATTTTTAACCGCTTCTTCGAATTCTGGAACCATTTGTCCTGGTAAGAATTCCCCTAATAATCCACCATTTGAGGCAGTCGAGTCTTTCGATACTTCTTGAGCCACCGCATCGAATTCTTCGCCAGCTTCAAGACGGTCAAGCACTTCTTGTGCTTCTTCTTCGGTATCTACTAAGATATGTTGTGCTTCCATCGCTGGTTGATAAGATTCATCATAGTATTGTTGAATGGCTTCATCAGACATATCAATTTCTTGTTCTACGACATTTTGGAACATATTACGGATAAAGATTTGATATGTATATTCTTCAACAGATCCTAATTGTTGATAGGATAATAATTGGTTGAAGGCTTCTTCGCCACCTGCTTCTTCGATCTGTTGTTGAACTTCTTCTTCCGCTGCTTTTTGTAAAGCGTCTGGATCTTCAGCGTTTTGTTTCAATACTTCTTCTAAGATCATTGTACGAAGTGTCACTTCACCTGATAAATTTTTCATTGATTCATACAATTGGTCTTTCGTAATTTGTGTTTCACCAATTTCAGCGATGACATCATCTTGTGCTGAAACAACACCAATGCCTCCTGTTAATAAAGTTGCCGAGGCTAATGCGACGGTTGATAATTTAAGTAATGTTTTTTTCATTCGAAGATTGCTCCTATCTTTTTTCTAATGGATTAACTATATCATATGTTTTCAGAAAAACTTAAATGTTTATACAATTTACATATATTTTACGAATTTTCCAATGAATCTTCATATTCCTTCGCTACAACTTGTCCGCGTACTTGAATGTCGTCATTGTCTTGTGAATCTTGGTCGTCTTCATCTGACGCAAATTCTTTTTGTGCTTTCTCGATGTCATCTTGTAAAGTTTCTACATGATTATTCACCCGTTTAATGCGAGGACTAGATTCTTCATTGAATTCACGCAATGCCGTTTGAATATCTTGGCTCGCTTCACTCGCAGATTGAATCCCCTCATCAGATAAACGTTTCACTGCTGTTGATAAATTGTCCACTTTAAAACGTAAGTCATTAACATCTTCAGTGGTTTGGTCAATTTTTGTTTTTAAAATTGCTCGCGTTTCTTTTCCTTTGCGTGGAGCATTCATTAAACCAGCTAATCCACCAAATACTGCTCCCCAAAAAAGTCCTGAACCAAATTTAGACATAATATTCCTCCTTGATTATGCGTTTGTTAGTGCTTGATTAATTGTCGCTGCAATTTCTTGCATCGCTTCATCCGAGTAATGTTCGGAATTGTTTTTCATAAATATCTTGAAATCATCGTCAGTTGTGTAACGAGGGATCAAGTGGATATGTGAGTGAAAGACTGTTTGATACGCGACCTCACGATTATTGTTAATAATATTGAGTCCTTCAGATTCTGAAAAGGCTGTTTCTAATGCCTTCGCCAGCTTCGGTACACGAGAAAAGACGGACGCAGCCAATTCACTATCATATTCATAAATATCTTGAACATGTTTTTTCGGGACTAACAATGTGTGACCTTTCGTCGCTTGAGACGTATCTAAGAAGGCAAACACATCGTCATCTTCATACACTTTATTTGTCGGGATTTCCCCTTGAATGATCTTACAGAAAATACAATCGGTCATTGTCATACCCCTTTCTCAATACTTACAGAATATCATATTTTCATGCTTGGCACTAATAAAAGCATCGGTATAATCGATGATTCCTACTTTCTTATTTTTCGTCAAAAAAATAAAAAGCCAATCCACTATTAAAGGATTGGCTTCAATATAATAGGATACACCCAGAGGGAATATAAACCATTGGTGTTAAGCTATTTGTAAAGTGTTGGTGCAAAAAAGGTGCAAAAAAGGGCAAATAAAAAATAGGGGTTTCCGGCCCCTCTTAAGCCGCAAACCATATATATAAGGTCCTTTATTATACCATAAAAAAGATTCTTAAAAATATAAACTTTTTTGCAAAAACACTTGACTTTGTACAAAAAAGTTTGTATAATAAAGTTAGAAAGTAAGAGATAGATAAAAAGAAAAGAGGAAACAAAAATGGAAAACTTAGAAATAATAAAAGAAAGAAATGACATGTTTGTTGAGGCGGATATTATTGTAGACAAAAAACAAGTTGGGTGGATTGAAATTGTTGAAGATGACGATGAAATTACAATCGCTGACTTACAAATATATGACGAGTTTCAAAATCAAGGAATTGGAACAGCAGTTTTAAATAAACTAATCGATGAGCACTACAGCGTAACTCTTGCACCTACCGATGAAGATAATTTACGCCTTTATCAAAGAGTCGGTTTCGAGGAGGCCACAGAAAATGCTCCTGAAATTGACCAAGGATTAGGAGTTTGGACAATTTAAGAAAGGACAATAAAAATGAATTTAGTTGAAAAAATAGAGCAACTGTTAGCTAGTGACATTACTAGCTACCGGATAGCTAAAGACAACGGATTGAGTCCGCAATACATTGACAACTACAGAGTGGGCAATTCCAAAATCGAGAATATGGCCTTAGGGAAGGCCGAAACACTAATAAATTACTGGGAGGAAATAAAAATGAAAGAAAAATTAACTGTTAAAAATCTCTACTTTACCCACTTCGATAACGATATCCACACTTTGGAATTCCATATCGATGATAAAAAAATCTTTGTAAATTATCCCATGGAAGCAACGGATGATGAATTCTTCTGGGATAACGAAGAAAACGTTAGAGCAGCTGTTGAAAATGGCGAGATCATTGCGGAATAAACAAAAACACCCCTGCCATTGGCGGGGGTTCTTTGTTATTTCAACACTTCATCAAGAACTTTCTTAATATCATCTATTGATACTAAATCTAATATCTTCTGAGCAATTTCATTTTTCTGTTCTGACGTAAGCGCCATTTTATCCACGACTTTAATCGCTTCTTCTTTCGTTTCTTGAACTTCATCGAGTGTATCTTCCGCCAGCAACTCGTTCACACGCTTCTGCACGGCTTCATAATCCTTACCTAATGCTTGCTTGCGTTCATCTCCGTTACCGTATTTGTTGTTGATCACATCTTTAGCTAACTGATCAATGTCAACTGGCTCTGTCTGTCCGTTGATATGATTTTGAACTTCTTGGTACCGTGAGCCAAGACTTGCTTTGCGGTCATTACCATTGCCGTGAAGACCAGCCATAACTTCTTCCGCTAGTTCTTTCACGGTCTTATCTTTGTTAGATTTTCCTGTGCTTGTCCCATATTTTGGCCTTGCGTATCCTTGAATTCGCCAATCGTCCCATTTAAACGTGTTCCGTCCCACGGTAGAAACTCCGCCCTTGACCGTGTTACCTTCAATGGTTGTCACGTAGTCGCCGGACACAGACTCCACAAACCCGATATGGTGCGCCCAGCCATTTCTTTGACCGTTCCATTGAAAGATAATAATATCTCCCGCTTTCGGCCGCTTGATGCCTAGCCAAATGCCCTTCTGTTTGAAGATATTCTTATGTCGCTCCACGCCACATTCGGCCCCGGTTAATCCCAAAGCTCCGACTTGCTTTGATACGAATGACACGAACGTATCGCACCAATCGTCATTATATGTTACCTTGTAACCCATCGGGAGCGGGCGGATCTGGTTATACCCATCAACAATCTTCTTGTGGTTGCTCCCGTATTTATTTGAGCCAATCCACTTTCTGGCTTCCGCCAGCATTTGCGTTGCTGTTACTGCCACATAATCAACTCCTTTATCTAATTTATCTAATGCGCCATCGTTCGATTGATTAATTGCTTCTCGTCTTGCTTTCATCCCTCTAAGATACGCTTCGTAACGCTGTTTCGATTGGCTTTCAGGCAAATTCATGGTTGCGTAGTCATACTTGGCGCCGCCATAGCGGAACATTCCCTGGACCGCTTTATCAAAGGTCGCACTGTCTGCGACTTTGTAAATACCGCCTCGACGTATCAAGTGAAGCCAATCCTTGAAGAAGTCATCGACATTCTTATATCGCATGTAGTGACCGCCTTCATTTGCTGGTCGTGCCGAGCCTTTGCCGACTACTACTCCGCTCGGTCGTTTCGGGTCTCCTGTCCACGTCATGCCTGACCAGTTATTATCTTGTCGTGCCACATTGGACTTGCCCCAGACTCCTTCGAAATGAAGTTTGGTTATTAAGTAAGAAGGCGGAACGCTCAATCGCTCCGCTTCTTTGATTAAATGCTCGACGATTTCCGCCGGCAATGTCACGTTTTGATATGTTAAATCCACGCTGTCACTCCTTTATCATCTTAATGTTGTCGTAAAGTCCACTTGCTGACATACCACCTATGCAACCCGCTAAGACCGTCTCTGCGACATCTAAATTAAAGCCGTAAGCTAGAGTTAAGCCGATGATTAAGCCGATAGCAAGGCTTAGTAGCGGTACATATTTAACATCGATATCAGTCGCTGTCTTGATCGCTTCGACAATCCCAGAAATTAAAAAAGCCAAAGCGGTCGCGACCACGATGGCGTTGTCTAGTATGTTAATCATTCTCCAAATTACCTCCCTCATATTCTTCTTTGTAGTCATATAGGTATCTTCCACTACCATCCAACCGTGCTTCCACTCGAACGATCCGTATCTCATGGTCGTCCATGCGGTGGTCTAATTCACCAATCCTGTTCGTGTTAACATCAGCAATTTTATTAAGGCTCTCACGGTCAGATTTAGATTTTTGCAAATCCTGTTCTATGCGGTCGACAATGTCCATGATGGGTTTTAGAACGGTCGTTAAATGTTCGTCTCGTTCCCTAGCCCTACGGTCTGCTTCCTCCTGCCTTTTGTTCTCTCTCGGTACGCCAATAAATTTGTTATACGCCCACATCAGAGCACCACCAATGATAGTCAGTTGCGTGATGATGGACGCTGTTCTAGTCAGCCATTCAACAAATAATTCCATGCGTCAGCTCCTTTCTAAATAAATAAGGAGGCTTTCGCCCCCTCAATTTCTATTCTTCCGTCGCTAGTTCACCCAATCCAATCGCTTCTAATTCCTTGCGCACTGGCTCTTTAAGAAGTCGTGGAACTTGAGAATATGTTAAATCACCTTGAACGATTTTTATACAAAATAACATTGCCATCAAATGTCTCACCTCCTTTCGTTGGGATTTGAGAAGTAGCCATATTAAAATCTTACTCATATACGATGGTCGCCATTTCTAAGATACACTCTTCAAGAAACTTATTATGTTTCTGTAAAATTTCAACTTGAGATACCAGCGGATTGACTTGTGACTCTGCCTCAAAGTAAATTGTTCCATCAATATATTTCAATCTTCCTTCATCAAAGCCAATTGATTTCTTGAAATCTTCTATCGTGATGTTGCCGTCAATTTCGCTGTATAAATAATCGGTTTCCTCAAATGTAAAATCTCGTATATAATTATCTTTGTCTAGCACCATATATATATTACGGTTTTCTTGGCGGGACATAGCCACTCAATCCTCCTTCTTCTAACTTGATGCGGCTGATGGTCAATCCTTTGCCACGCGTGGTTCCGGAAATACTTGGGTAAACGTATACACTATTTAGATTAGCATCATTTTTGGCCGCGAAAGTCACATAACCCCGCTTCGCTCCACTGATTTCTTGGGAGTATAGAGCGATATTTCCTGAAGTTTGATTAACCCTGATATATATATGGTCGTCTTTATAATTTATTTTTTCGTAATCAAAGGATAGTGTATATTCTTGACCAGCGACTAACGGCATTGACAAAACGACATAATTGTAATCGTCTGCCGCAATACCGTCGTTTTTTGGTTCTGTCGTGATTTTAAAATTTTCATCATACGTAGCTAAATTTACCTTAGGAGCGTATAGGTGAGCAAAACCTGTCTCAATAAAATCAATGACTCTTTGTGTTTCGGTGCTTAAACTGGCGCTGATTTCATCGGCTATCGCTTGCTCGTCGATTGCTTCTACTTCTGCAATGATTGCTTTCGCCCGCTCCGTCAGTGCGTTAATATTTCCTGTGATACCATCAATATCAATCAGTCGCTCCACTTTTCCATCCAATAAATGCGGATAAACGTCAAGCTGAATATAATTTGACGTGAACTTCTCGCCAGTCCCGGATTCGATGAAGACGACTTGTGCTTTCCAGCGTCCGTGATGAGCAATGACATTGCCTTCCATTTCATAGGACGCCGACATGCCGGATTCATCTACATCCATATTACGGACGACGGCGCTCTTGTCCATTCCGTTCACCAGCGTTAATTCTGCTTGCTCGAAGATGAAACCTTCGTCAACAGTCAAGAAGTTGATAAACGCTTCTGTGTCTGACGTAAAGAACATCGTGTTATCGGTCTGAACGGTTGATGTGACTGCAACGTTGTTCCGTCCAAGTAAATTGACGTGATATGTTTTATTTTTTCTCATTCTCTACCCCTCTCTCTGTAAAGTTGCCGCGCTTATTGGTCTGTCGAGATAAGGCGCGACATAGCCATTATTGAATGCTTTAGGCGGGTTATCTGTTTTTGTCGCTTCTTTCCATGCGCCAGCGCGGTTGATGTTAGTGTTTGTGAATTCCAATGTTTGTTCTGGAAAATTATTGAAGTAGCGGTTGTGATTGGTTCTTAATTGCGTTTCCGAATTCGGATTGTCTGATTTTAGATTAATCTCGCAATTCGTGAAATTGGCGGAGGCGTTGGAAACCAACCGGTCAGGGACGTTATTAAAGGTGCAATGGTAGAACTTACCGCGGACGCTGTCCGCATATGCCATCGTCTGCTCGATATCTTTGTAGCCGGAGACTGGCTTATACGTCACGGTCGAATTGTACATTCTCATATCGTTTTTGCCGTTGACGTTCTTGCTCCGTTCATTTTCCGAGTAGTAAAGACCTTTAATGATTCCTGTTCGCCCGAAAGGCAATAATTCAATATCCATCAGATTGGATCTCTCCTTCAATTCGCCCCAGACGCCAGCATGGATGAAGTAGTTGTTCGTCCGAGATTTTACGTTGTCAGAATTCCAATAAACATTTCCGGCAAGGCTCTCGGCGTGATAAGTTGTTTCATAATCATCGAAGACTGAGTTCGTGATGTTGACTGTTGTGTTTTTGTCTCTCTGCCATGTGGCTGTATTATTGCTCTGAATCGTTCCGTTCTCAAGAACTACCCCAATCCATCCCATTTGTTTTGGAATACCAGAATCGGTTATTCCGTGAGCGTCCACGTTCTCGATATTCACGGTAGCGTCTGTGGTATGTCCGCCAAAGTAAAGCGCCATCCCAAAGGACTCAGTCCAATTGTTGCCACCTACATTTGGCATGTTTACATCGATAATATCGACTTGTTCGAACTTGTTGAACATTAGGCCATAACCGCCGTATAGATTGCGTATCTCGCAATTTGACACCACGACTTCGTTGCTTCCTGTGATAGACAAACCACGGGTATAAGGTATTTTATTATTGTTTTCTGTCCCAAATCCATGTGTCTTGTAAAAGTCCAGCGGATTTAAAGAGCCATCAATAATAATGTTTTTCATCTCAAATTTAGCCGTGTCTTCAAATTCAAGTTGGCCAGCGTAATGCTCGTGAACTTCATAATCGCGGTTATGGACAGGCATCAAGACTGAGCCGTTCTCACCAACCAATTTTATTCCTTTTGATTTATTTGGCCAGACTTCCATACGGGCGTTGGTTGAGCCTTTGTACATGTACCATCCTGACGGAACGAAAAGTTCGATTGGTTCATAAACGCTGGCCATAATTGCATTTTTTAAAGCGTCAAAGTTATCTGTCTTTCCGTCACCGACAGCCCCAAAGTCCGTCACCAAGTTTAGTTTCTTGGCTGGATTAAATCCGGTTATTGACCGCTTGGTAGTAGAAGGGGCGAAGTAGTTGCTTGATATAATTCCATCGTTTGTTGTTAAGACGATCGTTACTTCTTGATTCATCGAAGTTACTTCAATAACCTGCTTTGCTTGCTTGTTCGGAGTGCGAACGTCTATTATGTAACTTCCCAAAGGAACGTTGATGATCCGAAATTTATTCACCGGCATCTCTTTGTCAATTAAGACTCTGCCTGTTTTTTCGCTAAAAATAACTCGCGCCATTATACCCACCCTTCTATTAGTTTAAGATTAAATATTTCTACAATTGTATTGGTTTCCTCATTGGTAAACGCTACTTGGAAATAGTCGCTCGCTTCGTAATTATCCACCGTGAACTGATACTTGTAACTTAATGTGTCGCCATTGTTCTTGAATTGAGATGTGAAATCGTATTGTCCTTCGCTCGGTTCGATTGTTACTTCATTGCCGTCAAAGTAATGATTTCCACCGAAAAAGCTAGTGCCGATAATGAACTTGGCAATGTCGACTTTAGACCCTTTGTTCTTCATGTCAAAGGCTAGCGTATATTTATTACCTAACTCTAAATCACCTGCTCTAATGTTCATTGCACCCGCTGGCTCTGCCCACTGACGAAGTTCGAAGGTCTTACCTGGCGGTATCGCATCCCCGCTTGTTCGGGAACCGTCAACATATGTATTGGTCGACCCTCCCGCCGATACATTGGACTGCGTCAATACGTTATCAGGGGAGACCTGAGTAGCGACTTTTGTACCCACTTCCCATTGCTCATTAATTGGTTGCAAGGTTACTGTGTCGCTAATGACGCGCTTGTTTCCGGTTCTAGCCCCGTCAAGATATTCGTATTCTGCGACAATCGTGCGCTCGCCGTCCACACCCTTGGTCTTAATTCTGCGAACCCCTACATCAAGGTTCGCATTCTTAACGTCAGGTAGCGTTTGATATTTAATTTTTTCTGTAGTCGTCAAGACTTGCCATGATGACGAGCTGGCATTTTCGGTAATTGTTACGTTCAATGTCGAATATCCAGCTTCAGATGTAGTTTCATCTGTCACTATCTCTATTATTGGTGGTTGTTTCTCAGTCTCTCTAATATCAGGTTCGACGTAATCCGACGCTTTGCCATGTTCTAATTTAAAACGGCTGAATATCGCCCCTTTACCTCGCGTCTCTCCAACATGACCAGCATATATGTAAATACTGTTCACAGAATTCGTACGGTTAGGCGTGAACGTATAATAAGCTCTGCCGACATTTTCGTCTAATTTAACTTCCACATCAGGTTGAACATCAGGATAATTCACACGGACAAAGAAAGGGTCGTTATAACTACCGATTCGCTCGTAGTCAAAAGATAGAGTGTATTCTTGACCAGCAACCAAGGGCATTGACAATGTTGCATAATTGAAGTTATCGCTGGATCGTCCTGTATTAGCCGGCTCCACCATAACGTAATAATCGGTTCCATACGGCGCCAAGTTTGGTTTAGGCTTTCTGATTAATCGAATATTGAGCGTTGTGTTATCGTAAATGTTTATTTCTTTCGACAAACTGACATAATTGTCCGACGTTACCCTCAACGTGTAATCGCCCTTCTTGATTGAAGGTATTACAAGTGGATTATCTTCCGTGTTAATCGTTAAGTTGTATCTGTTATCTAATTTGTGAATAAATTCTATCTTCTTCATCGATTATCGTCTTCCCTTATCCAACCAATATCTAAGCCATATACAGTGACCCCGTTGACTGTCCGTTTATTAACCACTTTGTGCGTTCCGCGGTTGTACCATAACCCTGATTGGTAGGTATTCCTTGACAACGCTCTGTCTGAGTCCCAATATAAGCGAATTGGGCTTGCCGTGATTCTGATATTCCCACCGATAGCAACCTGATTTTGATTTGCAAAGTCTGTATAAGTCGACTTCGCTGGCCCATGTAGTTCGGAAGGAGGAATCACATAATCTTCCGCCTTTGCCAGCGTTCTTCCGCCGTCATAGACTCGAGAATAATTAAATCCGTCTGGTGAGATGTCTATGACTAAATAATTAAAAGTAATCCCAGCAGGCAAGCTGAACTTAATCTCGGTCAAGTCTTTACGAGCTGTGCCAAAATCAAGCTCTAGCCATGGTGTCCTGTCGCCTTTAACAATCGTGCTTAACGAACCTTTGTTCCCATCAAATAACCGCTCCCGGTTGATAATGCTAGAATTCTTGTTCGCTTTAATCGTTGCTGATGAAGCAATGTTTCTGCCGTCCGCATAGACTTCAATCTCCGCCCAGCGCCCCTCTCTTGGGTCCTCAATGACGTTACTAAAGCGAATATATCTGATTGATTTCGGGTTGAGAACTTTCGTTCCAACGATTCTTATTTCATTTACTGGTGCTTTCTCGCTTGTGATTTGCTCGTTAAATATACGACCTGTCGATTCACCATTGATATATTCTTCTTCGTACGTGATAGTCTTGCTACCGTCAACCCCTTTTTGTTGTGTATAGCTATCAGTAGTGTAGACGGAGCTATCCTGGCGCGTCTCGACTTTAAACGGCACAACAACAGTCTTGGTCTTGGTCTCGCGATAAGGTCGCTTCAACTCAATCTCAGTATCAATCCGGGCAAGCCGTGCTTCGAACTCATCAAGTCTCGCTTTTAAATTGGCCCGGCCACCCCTAGATAAGACAACCTCTGGCGAACTCGTATCTTCTCCTTGTGCCTTTCGGACGATGACCATTAATTCTTCCAGTTCTTTAATCGACCGGATATTGTTCGCCGAGCTCTTGTTAACTTCCACAAGTCCGTCATGGATTGCTCTTAAGACAGTGCTGGCTGGTATCCCTTGAGATAATATTGTGGTTAATATTTCTTCAAATTCCAATCTATCCCTCCTGTTCTATAAAGTTGATTGTGACGCTGACATACTCATCAATCGGTTCTTGCGTGTTACCGCCAATAATTTTTTCGTATTCTTCAATTCTTCGTTCCATATCGTCAAGATATAGATTGAGTAAGTCGAAATTATTTCTTGCGTCAATTACTTCTTGATTGATGGTGCTGTCATTTACAAATTGAAAGAACAATGCTTGTAAATCAATTCTAATAATCAATGCTTCATCTTCTTCTGACTGTGCGTGTTGCAACAACCACCAAATCGGGTAGCGCGCATCTTTGCCTGTAACACTCTTTAATAACCGCCGGAGCATGTCGATGACGTCGATTTCTAACTCCGTTTTGCCGAGAGGAACGATTTTCATACTTTGATAGTCCATCTATTTACCTCCCCATAAAGTTTTTATACGCCTCAGAACTCTTACGAGAATGCGCTTGGTACGAGCTGAACGTTTGGATTTGACTCCCAATGGTCAAACGAACAGACTGCGGTTGTGAGAATCTTATTTGTTTCTCCACTATCTGCAGCTCTTCGATACCGCTAATTGGAGGATTAATGATTGGATGAAAGTTACCAATCTTATATTTGTCAAAGTTCTTATCTATCAAATACATTTCCACTGTCTCGATGTCCCAGCTTGCCATAGCAATCTCTTGTCGCTTCATAAACTCTCGAGCTTTCCTTAATAATTCAGAAGCTGTCTTGGTATGGTCGAACATCACGATTTTCTGGCGAATACCGAAGTGTCGGATTAAATCGCTGTCTTCTAGATAGTTCCGTCCACCATTAACAGAAGCGATCGTTATTCTTTCACTTGTCGTCTTCTGCCCATCCGGAGTCGATTCATCTTGTTTCTGGCCTTCAACCGTATTCCCTACCGGTACTAATCGAGTGATTAGCTGGTCGAAGTTCACGTTTCGTCTTGCGGTCTTGATGTTCTGACCTAAAGCAATCGGGCTCTTGCCGTGATCTCCAGCATCTTCTATTTTCAGGTAGTCAAGAACTAAACCGCTTGGTGTATTGCGCATGACAAAGACACCTCCGAATCGTTCCTTCAAAAAACTTCGCAGAGTGTCAAATGTACTTTCGTAATCGATATAACTATGTGGATAATTGTCCGTGTCACTCACCGTCACGTTACCGACTTTGATTTGCTTGTGCGGCTCAACTTGTTTGTTATGCTCGCTGATAACTCTTGTCAAATAGCCTTTAACGCCATTATTACCGAACTTCGCATAGGTCTGTGCGCTGTCGTGGAGGTAAGATAAGTAACCCTCACAAACGAAAGACTTCGTAAAGCCGTTACGATTCATCGATGCTGTCGGTTGCAAGATTCGTCCTTCGAACTCAATTTCATTATCCATGCCGTTCACGACTCGGACGATACCATTGATTGGATCGAGTACATCATATAAATCATTATCCATGCTGATGTTGAATTCAAATGTCGGTATCTTGTCTAACGACTGTGTGATGGTTCCTTCCACCAATGTTTGTGTCGTTTCTAAATCGTGCAAGACCTGTTCGTCGTTCGAGTCAAACCTACTGCGGTAATAAACTTTATACATCAGCCCATTACCTCCGGTCTATATCTGAACTTAACCGTTCCGTTCCCTTTGAGCTTGACCTCGGTAGCACCAACTGGCAATTCAAACAAATTATTGTTGATGCCTTCTTTCAGCTCGATGACCTTGCCGTCGATCTCCATAGTGATAGTATTGACCGGCTTAGTCTCGATACCGTCCTTAGTCTCGGTTGTGATGGTCGTTCCGCCTTGCCCGACAATTAGAACTTGTCCGATATTAATCAAGTCTCCAGCTATGCCGTTCCAAGCTCTTAAATCATTGACCGTTACCCCGAATTGTTGCGCTATCTTCCATAAGGTGTCCCCAGCACGGACGATATACGTTCGCATTTTCTCGGTATTAACCCCAAGACTGCCTAGGTCATCTTCTCTGATCCAGCCAATACCGTACGAATCGGAAGTGTCTCTGATAGCATAGACTGTTACTCCGTTACGTGTAATCTTATTAATCACACGATGATTGCCGGTGTTCCGCCACGATCCGGACTTTGTTCGATCTCTAGCCAAAGCCTTTTCGCTGTCCCAATAAAGAACAATCGGAACATTGACTATCTTAACGAATCCGCCTATCTCAGCCATCAATCCACCTCCACTTCTACGATTGGATAGACCTTGCGGTCGCCCCAGTTATACAATGTTATTGTTTCTTCGCCGTCCACACGATATTCATTAAAAGCTATCGCATGATGGTCGAACTGCAACGGATCCCATAAATCCTCGAGAAAATCATTTTCTGCGAACATGAAAGGATAAACGTCAAAGACCAACCGAACCGTTAGCCACTTGAAACCTTCGTCATCGTCCACGGTCACACTCTTACATTTGCCCAACCAATAGAAACCGATGTCATGAGAATCAAATAATTTAGTTGTTCCAACCATCATGGTTTCTTGTTTAATCTTATGCTCTAATATCTTTCTATTTGGATACTGTTCATTAAATGCTCTGAATTCATACTCGATTTCGCGGTTATTAAATATCCGCTCGCCCATGATTAGTGAATAGTCTTGCAATCCTTGAGCGAACGGTATGTTTTCAACAACCGACTTCTCTGTCGGAGTGGGTGCATCTCTCTGAAGGAGATACAACCCATACTTTTCAGAATCAAAATTATTGAATTGTATCTTCTCCATTACCATGCCCACCTTTCGTTAAATCTAGTATTCTGCGCCATGTTCTCATCGTTATATCTGTTCTGCACCTGGCCAACAACATAACCGTCCATTGTCACGACTTGACCGCTCTCCATTGCGCTAATAAGCGAATTGAGTTGTCCTTGTCGATGCCCAACGCCAGAGATGTCATGATCCATAGAGACCGCGCCACGATAATTTAATGAAGCATCATCAATCTGTGGAACGGCCGCTAATGCGAATTCTCTTGCTACTTTGTAAGCCTTCTTGGTCATATTGGCCAAACCAATAACGAACCCTTCCCCCGTGAATCCACCGAGTTTTTCTGTCACACGAGAAGGCGAATGAATATCAAGTGCCGCTCTCATTGCCGATGCGGCCGCGCTCGCAATCGATGACGCCTTGGCCACGATTGCACCTTCCATGGAAGATAACCCGGCCAAGAAGCCAGCTCCCATTTGAGCTCCGGCCGATTGTGCCGCTCCTGCTCCTGAAGCTAGTGTCGCGGCCGTTGCTGACATAATTGCGCTGGCTATGCCGGGAGCTGGCGCTAATGCACTTTGAATTGTCGATGTGACTTTCGAGAATTGGCCAGCCGAAGACACCGCTTGACTAACTCCTGACTGCACCGCTGAAGCCAATGACTGCATCGCCGATTGAGCGACGGTTGTTACTTGCGCCATCGCCGTTTGGATAGGCACAACTAAACCAGTTGAGATTGTCGTCCCGATCGTTGAGAATGCCGTCGCCATTGTTGTCGCCAGTGTCGTGCCAAGCGTTGAAAACGCCGTCGAAAGTGACGTCTGTAACGTCGTTCCGATTGTGGTCGCCAGTGTCTGAATAGACGTCTGCACGGTTGTCATTGCTGTCTGGATGGATGTCGTAAGACTCGTACCGATACTGTCGCCAATATTTGAAAATGAACCGGAAAAATCAATCGAAGAAATAGAAGATTCTATCATCGATGTGATACCTTCCGTATTTACAGAGCTAGCCGTAACATTAACTTCTCCAATGCTAACTTCGGAAGAGCTTATTGTTTGCGATTCAGGAGCAGATCCACCCCCGAATATACTTGATAGATCTGGCCAATTAAATTCAGGCCAACTGAATTCAGGCCAAGAAAAATTACTGAACCAACCCTTCACCGTGTCTATAACAGCAGTCAAAGGATTATCAGGAAGCTCTATCTTAGGGAAGGATATTTTAGGAATATTGAATTTAGGCCAGCTAAAGCTAGGCCAACTGAAACCACTGAACCAACCAGATACTGTTTCTTTGACTTTTTCTAATGGGTTTTCACCCAATTCAATCATTGATATATTGAGTTCGGGTAAATTGAATTCGGGCCACGAGAAACTAGGCCAACTGAAATTGCTAAACCATCCCGAAACCATTTCTATAATTTTAGGGATTGGATTTTCGAACCCTGATAAATCGAATTCAGGCCAATCAATGCTCCATTCTCCCCAGCTAAATTCAGGGAGTTCAAACCAATCGGTTTCAGAGAAAATTTCTTTAACGCTAGATTTAAATTCTTCCCATAATGATCGCAATGATTCTAAAGGAGCGTTCCAATCCATTTCCCAGTTTGAAATAAGGCTGTCATCCCATGACAAATCAGGAAGAATGTCATTCCAGTCAAATTCAAAGTTCACTGACGCCATTGCGGAATCCCATGCCGATTGAACATCGCTCCACAACTTACCGAAGTCACCATTAAATTCGATGTTAGATAATTCTGAATCGAATTTCTTGAGAGCGTTCCATTCTTCTAAAGCGCCCTCAGTCAATAGGATTCCGTCCCACATTCCTTCGAACGCGTTGGTTATAACTTGTGCGATTGACCCTGTTAACTTTTTAGCGCTATTGTAGATGCCTTTCACATCAAGTTCAGAGAAAAACTCCGGAATGTCATACCACAAGTTGGTTATGCCTTCGCCAATCGCGCCCCCTAGGCTTTTCCAATCTATTTTAGAAATACTTTCCGACAAAGCATTCCCGAGGTTTTCGCCGAAATCTAGAGCTTTCTGCACTCCTTTAATCGCCTTGTTTTTCCAACCATCAAGTTCTTTTGCAATATCTATCTTTTTAAGGCTGTCTATCCCTTTGTTAATCTTTTTCACTAAACCTTCAAACGGATTTTTAGCCCCAGAACCAATATCTGAAAAGAAATCTTTAAACCCTTTTTTGAAACCGTCGAAATCGAAGTCATCGATAGCATCCGACAACTTACTAATTGCTTTAATTCCTTTGTCGCTCAGTTTCTCAAAGGCCGGCAACAGTTTATTGGCCACGGTCTCTCTCAATCCATCCATTGCTTCATCTACGGTCTTGAATTGTTCTGCCATTTTCGAATACTGTTCATTCGTTCCAACTTTTGCGACTGCATTAGCAAAGTCTCTTGATGAAATTTCGCCGTCTTGAATACTAGCGACCAAATCGTCTAACGACATGCCCATTTCTTTTGCCACCGCCGCCATCCCGGCAGGAGCTTGCTCTAGCATCAGCTTGAAATCTTGCCATTGTAATTGCGGTTTTGTTAATGCTTGAGTCATTTGCTGTGACATGGTTTTCATTGCTTGTTTCGGGTTTTCTGCCGATGCGGCCAATCCACCCATACCTTTAACTAACCGCTCTGTGTCTCCTTCCCAAATGGAGGCCATTTGAGAATAAGTCGTTGCCATGTCCGAGGCGCTGTAAATGGTCTTGGTTGCAAAGTCTTGCATCGCTCTTTTGGCTTTGTTAATCTGTTGCGGGGAACGACCTAGCGATTGCATATTCCCTTCAAATGTCCGCCATGATTTAGTTGACGAGTTCAGTTCGCCACCTAATGCCCCTATTTCGTTCCCGACCACAGAGAACGCTTTAGAGACCGCATTGGCCGCCACTTGGGCCCCGAACATACGCCTGCCGATCCCTTTCAAACCGTCGCCGCCATTCGCCGTTGCACGGGATAGGTTGTCTAGCGCTGATTTCGCATCATTTATTCCGCTTTTAAAATCGCTGACGTTAGCGTTTAATTTAGCCGTAACGGTTAAATTAGACATTGATAACCTCCTTTCTACATTCTATTTAGGAGTCTGTTCCTGTCCGCCAAACTCAATGCTCTTCTTACTTGTGGTTTATCACCATTGATAATCCGCTCAAATTCCTTCTCATGGTCATAAAAATCTTGAAACTTTCTGTACTTAGGCTTCGGTTTCTTCTTCGAACCTTTAGTCGCTTGCACGGCTTGATTGAGCCACGCTTGCATTGCAATATCCCTATTCGTGTCATTGACCTTGATATGATAGGCTTTTGAGTAAATCTGAAACTCGTGAGGAGTGCATCGTTTAGCTTCCAGCAAACTTAAATTAAATCTGCCGATACAGATTGCAATGATGTCGTCATAATCTAAATCTAGATTACTCCGCTCCCCGCTGTTGCCTGATTTAGTATCGGACGCTTTTTTATTTCTTCGATTAATTGGTCAAACGTTTCTTGATATTTCCCATCTTCAATCAACTTCTCAACATATCCCTCTAGTTCAGAGTTCGTCGGTTGTGATTGTTCGCTTGCTAATCCGCACTTAACCAACTTCAAGAAAGAATCTGGATCTTTCATTGATGCTCCAGCCATTAAGATAACCATACCGCCGGTTTGAGTATTTACGCCTTCCGCTTCTAATCCATAATGCTTGTTAGCGTGACGCAAGAAAGCCCAGCCAAAGTGCAACTCGTAATCCGTATCGTTAATTTTGATTTTCATTTAATTTCCTCCTAAAAAATAAAAGGGGACTGCATTAGCCCCCCCTTAGTACCATATATTTTTAAACTTCTGCTCCAGTGTCCGTTGCGACTGCCATGCGTTGGTAGTCGTAAGCCGTTTGCTTAATAGCCTCCATATCAACCGTATCTTGGCCTTGTGCGCCGTTTCCGTTAATAGCGTAGGTATAGTTCAACTCAACCGAACCGTCTGCTGGCGCCGATAATTCAAACGCCGAGAAGTAACCTTGGAAGTAGTCCGCTGTTACCATTCCTTCGTCGTTTAACGAGTCTAAGTCTACTTGCCAAATTTCCACTAGCTCGTTGTTCTTGAAACCTTCGTCGCGAAGATATCTCCAGCCAAATAACGTTTCTTCGTCGTCATTGTAAGCTAACGAAGTCATATCGATTTCGTTTTCACCGTCTGAAATAGAAACCATCGTTCCGTCTTTCGTGATTGTTGATTCTGATTCCTTCTCCATTGAGATTGAGTGTTCCGTTTGGAAACGAATCTTTGATGCTGGCATGACTGTTCTGTCTTTATAAAGACGAGCGAACAGTAACATGTTTTTCCCTTGGATTAAAGTTACTGCCATGTATATGTCTCTCCTTTTTTGTTATATGTATATTGCAGATCAATTGCGTAATGTAGCAACGGTTGGACGTCCGTATTATCAGGAATAACCTGATAGCGGAAATTCGTCATTGCCACGCTGTAATTCTCTGTCGTCTTAATCGCTGATGCGTAATTGTGAATCTTCCCAGCCATCTCTTCGAGTAGCATCCGCTGAGTAACGAGACCGTAAATGTGAACAGTCTGTGTCAACTGCCCAACGAGGTCATTCATCGTTCGTTCAGAGTCGTAAGACTCGCCGATATAAATGAATGGATACTCTGTCTTTTCTGGCGGTAAGTAATCAAATGTCTGACCAATGATGGGGAATATTTGAAATAGCTCTCTGAATATGTCGTGTTGTGGCGTCATCCGAACAGTCCTTCCGCTACGTCTTTAATGTCTCGTTCCAAACCAGGTATGGTCTCGTGGAACGCCGGTCTGATATGAGCTTTACCAGGCTGAAATCTTGTGCCGTATTCTTGATAGATTGCATAGCTAGCTTGTGACGTTATCTCAGATTGCAAATGACTATGCTCTGCGTTGATGCTATTCATCAAGAATCTAGTCCTTTTAGGCGCATGAACTTTCGCTCTAGCTTGTAACTTCTCGCCGTTGTTCTTGATAACTTTGTCAACGTTCTCTTCTGACTGGTCAATGGCTTTCTGAAGCAAATCGCCTAACTCATCTTTCCCAATCCATTCAATGTCGAAACTCATTCTTCCACCTCCACTAAGCGCACGGCTCCTTTTGTCATTGCGTCAATTCTGTCAACGCGAACAAACGGCAAGCCATCTATGTAAGGCGCATGAACTACTGCCTTGACAAAAGGTTTGCCGTCTTTGAATAAATCTGATTGTTGTAGCACTCGAACGGAAACTACCAGTCTGCTTCTAGCCCCGTACAGCTCCGTCACTCGTTCCCCAGCCATTTGCGTTGAAGATAGTTTGTTGACGAAGGCGTTCACGATTCTTGGTTCTTCTTGTTCCGAGACATAAGTGTTCGTTACCGGATCATAAGTCGGATGCACGTCTTCATTGAAATATAACTCAACGGTATGTGGCGTTTTCATATGATCTTAACCTTGCCTTTCTCACGAGAGCTAGATTGCTCTCCAAAATCGCGGTCGAGTATCCATTGATATTTTTTGAAGTCGTCCGTTTCGTATTTGACAGAATAGCCATCTACGCTTTCGGACTCCATGCCTTCACTACCACGGCGGTTGTACCGAAGCACAACCACGTCGTTTACGATAAAATTGTACTTCGGAAGCACTTCTTCCGCTCCAGTGATAGCCATGAAATGACTTTGTGCGTCATCAATTAAATCTTTGAGTAACTCATCTTGCGTTTCATCCGAGATACCCAAACGACGTTTAATTTTTGATATTTGAGTATCTGCCATAAGATTACTCCTTGTCTTTTTTGTCGATACGCTCTAAAAATCCTGTTCCGTGCTTTTTCTCAGAATCTTCTACTCTTTTAACTGTTAGTTCAACTACGTCTCCGACTTTCAACATCTCGTTCTTTTCGATATCTTTGATAGGTTTTAGGACTTTATACTGTGCCATTTAATCCCTCCTAAACTCCGACTGCGGGTTGTAGTAATGCGAATGATTCGTTATTAGGAATAGCTACCGCTACTTCGAAGATGAAACGAGTCGCCAGCATGTCTTGTTCGAATAAGTGGACATCTCCTGAGTCAGGGTTAGTGTTCTGAACTTTAGATAACGTTGCTTCGTCTGATAATTTAATGCGTAATTGATTGCCGTTTGGCACTCCGTAACGGATACCGTTCTTGAAGTCTCCAGCAATTAATCCAGCGTCGTATTGAACGCCTTGCGATAATTTCAAGTCGTGGTAAGGTAATCCATCGATTGTTCTTGTCGAGCGGTCAAAGACATATTGTCCAGCGCCGTCAACCACGCCACGGAGGCCGACATTTAGTGAACGATGACCGACCAAATCAGTTGGATCAGTTGCTGTTGTCGCTTCTAATTCAATTAAGTTATTGAAGTCTAAATCGCCGCTAACGATATTTCCAGCGTCAGTTGCCGCTTGAACGATGTTATTGCCGAAAACGTTCGTTCCGCCGCCGCCTGTTCCTAGGAAGATTTGCCCGTCTAATTCTTTAGCGAACTTGTCAACTACGACTGGAACGACTTCTTGGAAGTAACGAGACCATGTATAAGTTAAAAATTCTTCTGTAACCGGTAAGATAACCGCTAATTTACGAGCTTCAAGAATGTAATCTTGCGACTCAACTTTAGCCGTTCCAATCTTCTCGCCTTCGCCAACAAAGTAAGCGTTAGATAACTCTCCAGCTCCTGACATGCGTTGCATGCGTGAAGTCATAGGAACGTTCGTTCCGAGCTGTAAAGCTAATGATTGCGTTAATAATTGTGATAAAAATTCTTGTGTAAAGCCAGCATTTGTAATTTCTTCTCCTGTTGCCGTTTGAGACAACATAACGTGATCTGGATTAAATGTTTGTACCATGTATTAAATCTCTCCTTATGATTGTTTTTTAAGTTTGTTAATCAGTGAATAAGTATCGTCCGCTTGAATTCCAGAAGATAACTGTCCACCGCTTGTCATCGGAGCGTCAGAAACTGCATAATCATTCTTGATTGACGCAATAATCTTTGCCATATCATCTATGGCGGATAAAGTTTCTTCCGCCGTGTTCTTGACAACAAAATCAAGAACTTCATTCGTAACTGGCAACTTCTTCTCAGACAGAGTATTAATTGCTTCATCTTTAAGCTCCCGTCTCGTTTTCTCGAGTTCTAACTCCTTGATTTGGTCAAGTAGCTTCTGCTTCTCGGCTTCCGTTTGCTGTTGACGGTACTTTTCGAGCTCTTTGCCCGATAGTTCGTTCTCCGCCTTATATTCAGCAATCGCTTGTTCAATCGCCTTTTGATTTGACTCTTTCAACTCGTCAATCTCTTCTTGATACTTCTTCTGCTCTTGCTCTAATCTGCGTTTCATCTCTGCGACTTTGACAACCGGTTCTGCTTCTTCTTGAGTGTCGACTTCCTCAATATTTTGTTTTTCTTCTGTCATAATCTAATCTCCTTTTGTACGCTTTAACGTGCAACCTCCACGAATCTCATGCATCTTTTAACGTCTTACCGCACGGTCTGGACATAAAATATAATACTAATATTCTTCTATAATCTGCTGTGCCAATCGGTCAATGAAAGCACCTTGAGTGACATTCAACGCTTCTATCGCTTCTAAATTTTCTAGTCCAGTAATAATACCAAGTTCTCTATCGCCGTCCTCTGAAATTAAGATGTATCTATTTGTGTTCATTAAAACATGTATAGCATTTTCAAACATTTCATCTTCTGAATAGTGATCATTAGTTTTATATTCCATTCAAAATCTCCTTATAATCAGCTCTTTGCTAGTCAAGATACATTCGGATCACTCAGCCTTTCTTTTCGGTTTTCGCGGTTTTCAAAGAAAGTCACCTCCTTTAATCCACGACATCGTAATCATCAAGATTACTTGTGCCGTCTTTCTTGACCATTTCAATAATTCCATATGTGCTACAACGACAATTTGGGTGAAACGGAAACATAGTCTCCCCCATAACTCCATCCTCAACCGGATAAACCTTGCCATCAAAATCAGCGCACACCTTACAAGCGCCGAGTTCCGCAACGTTACGGTAATGAGTAAATCCGCCATCATTATACTTATCTCTTTGAGCGGTTGACCGAATTCTAGCGGATTCTGTTCTCAGTAGTCTCATCGCTTCGCTTTCGGTCACTCCGAACTCCTTCATCAACCTGTTGCGCTCTTGGCGGTAGCCGTTCATGTCTGTGAACATTCGATTAAGCGAACCGAACAAGAACTTTTTATGCTCCTGATACATGCCGGTCCGTCCCCAGATTCGCTCCGAGAAGTTGATGCCATAGAAATCAGCATTCACAACTTGCTTGGCCCTTTGAACGGAACCACTCGAACTCATCTTCATAATCCCAGCTTGGCGCTTTGTCTCCGACAAATAGGCTTCTGTAAGGTGATTATCCATAATCTCGTTCGTATCACTATAAAGACCCATTAATTCAAGGTCTAGCTCCGCTTTTAGCAACTCCAGTCTCGATATGTTCATCTTTGCGTTATACGTCCTCATCCAGTCATTGGTGTATGGACTGAAATCTTTCTCAGCCACCGCCTTGGCCGCTTTCTCCGCCCATGCCGGAACATCAAAGCCTTTTAGTCGTTTGTTAGCGTCCGCTCTCGATAGTCCGTTAGCTCTTGCATATTTCAAGTAGAATCCATCTATCTGCGACTGAATGCGATTAGACGATGCACGGAAGACTTCCTCCAACATCTTCTCGGCATCAAAGTCAGCTTTCGCCCAATCATTTTGAATCTTACGCTCTCTCTCGTAATTCTTTTTCATCTCTCGCTCCCATCAGGAACTCGCGTTCAGCATCGGTAGAGCTCGGGTTGATACCGTCTTGCGCTATCTTTAGCTTCTCATCTTCTGCGCTCTCGATGAAGCTCGCCAGCTCCATTAGTGTCGTATCAGAAACCTCTCCGCCAACATTGATGTATCGTTCTACTTCCAACCAAACATCTTCCGGCATGTTCTGGTGGAACGTGAAAGTCAAATCATCAGCCGTTATATCGTCAGCCGATAACTCTTCGTGGATGTTCTCAATCAATTGGTAGCGCCGCTTAAGCGCTTTGGTATAGAAAGACTCTTTAATCGAGCGTATTTGTTCCAGTCCTAGTAACTTATATCTCAACGCCACACCTGATTGCTGTCCGCCGAACTTCTCGTCATCGAGATTAGGCACTTTGGACAACTTATAAATATCATTGGCTATCCTATCCTTGTACGACTCCACCCCAGCTACGTCATATTGCTTGTAAATATACTCAGCCGACATTGAGGTTTGCTTTCCTGTGTGGTCAAGACCCGTTTCAAGAAGAAGCATGTTCGCTTTCTTCATATCGATTGCGTCTTGAATGCCAATTTTTGCGCTCTCCAAGTCTCCATTGATAACCAACAGTGCATCGTTTAAATCAGACATATAGTTAGCTGTGTCTGATTGCGCGCTGTCATAAGCATCTATCAAGGCTATCTCATTCTCAAAGTCGCCTTGTCTGAATCGGTTGTTCCACCACTCGACGACCGGAACGTCTCCGTATAAATGACGTTTCCGTTGCTCGCCATTGAATCGAACTCCGCCATCTTTAAATGGTTCATAGCTAATCTGATAATCCGCTGTGTAGATCGTCATATGATACTCACCGTTATAAACAGGTAAATGCACAGCCCCGATTACCCGCTTAGAAACGTCGCTAGACCGAATCACAAATATCTCCCTTGGATCAATCTGCACGATATTATCCGAATGGTCCTCTCCGCGGTAGTGCAACTCAAATGCTCGCCCGAAGCGTGACGCGTCATAACCCAACTCAAAGTTCAATGTATCAATATCATTGGCTAGATTGACTTCTGAAACGACTTTCAGTGACTCCGCTTCGTCATCGTCCGGTTGTCTCGTTCCAATCGTAATTGGCTTAGATAATAGATAAGACGTTATGTAGTCGCTTATATATCCTCCCCAATTATGTGAAATACGATAATCGGCCTTCTCTTGCTCTAATCTACGCCGGCCATGTAATATCGTATAGTTATTTCCTTTCGAATAGCCATCAAGAATATCTAGCCGTTCCTTCTGCTTGTTGATGAACGTATTTATCATCTCAGCCAACGTTTTCTTACCGTCCTCTGTGGTTAATAGATCGTTCATATCGTGATAAACAAAATGTTCATTCGCCTCGTCATCGAATTGCAACCCGTCGACTCGTTGAGCCGGATTGTCATAGTCCATATCTCTTTCGAATTGATAGGACTTAGGAATATATTCCCCTTCTCCGTAATGATTGGTTTCTATTTTCATAACCCCCTTAACCGAACAAGCGCTTGGCTGTTCTGATTTTCTGCTTCGTATCTACTCGCTCTCTTGCGAAATGATATCTCTCCAGTGAATATCTGATAGCGTCTATGATGTGATTGTTGTCGTCTATCGGGTCATTTAACCAATTGCCCTCTTTATCTTGCTTGTAGATATACGTATCAAATTCTTCAATTGTATGTTCGCATGACGGGTGGATGATAATCTTGAACTGTTTCATGAAGTCAATGCCAGCGTTAATGCTTCCAGCCCCTTTAACGGACGGAACGATTCGCCTGACGCCCTTCTGCTTCAATTCTGCTATCAATCGTTGTTCTGCGCTATCTGCTGTGATATAAGCGTCTAACAGCCCTTCCCGTTCAATCATCTTGAATATATCGTCAGTAGTCATGGCGTATTCATAATGTTCTGCGTAGATATATAATTCTTTGTTCTCTAAATCTACCGCTAACCTCGGGAACGTCGACGGGTCATGCGTGAATCCAAAGTCTAGTCCTGCTGTCGTTTCTCCAATGCGTTTAATAGTCGCTTGGATATCAAAGTCTTTGACTGTGTAATTCTCAAACACAAGCCCTTCTACGACTCCCCAATCGCCGTTTGCAACGACTGCCGCTCTTCTCGGATTCGTTCGCCATAAATCCTCATATCGGTCAATATCTTGCTTATCCAACCATTCATTATTGCGGTAGGTTGTCGTTATAGCAAATACATCATTCTTCCGCGTCTCTTCATCAAAAAATGCCGTCTTAAGCCAATGCCTTTCGCTCCAAGGGTTAAACGTGACGGTTACCTGTTTATAAAAATCAGGATCCTCAACAGAGCCACGAATAGACTCAACCAGCGTGTCAAATTTATCTTCCGATTCAATCTGATACGCTTCCTCACACCACAACCAAGATAGCAAACCTTTATCAACCGTAATCGATGTAATCTTCAATGGGTCATCCAACCCCCGAAACAATATCTTCTGCCCAGTCGCTTTGACCGTTATCTCGGGTAGCGACTCATTGAATTTAAATAAGTGAGCAACCCCAAGTCTATTGGCCGCCCACTTTAAATCTGTATATGTCGATTGTTTGTTAGTGTTCGAATATCGCCGGACTACTAAAAGATTAGCCCAAGAGTGCTTCAAAATGTCATGGATATAAATCAATGCTGTATTCTTCGATTTTTTCGAACCACGTCCACCTTTAACCACTCGATAAAAAGCCTTCGTGTGATAATAGCGGTTATAACCACCGCCCAGCGCCTTTGATAGTGAAATGTGTTTAGTCATTTTCCGGGACATCGTCAATGAACACCACCCCGCCGGACAACTCAATCTCCGATTTTTCAGAAGGATATAAATCCTCTAGCTTGTTCAATTCTTGGATCGCTCCGAGAATAGCGCTAGACGTCCCTTGTCTCACGTATCCTTCATCATGTTCTTTGATAGATACTATCCCTTGATTATATAGCCATTTAAGCGCCTCTACCGCTTCTTCTCTCGTCCATAGAGCTTTCTCCTTATGTTCGTCCATAAGCTCTTGATACCTGTGGAAAACCTTAGGATTTGAAAATAACTTCGATGCCTCTACGTCAATATAGTTATCCGTTTTGTTGTTAGTAGAATAACCCGCTTTAATATATGCTTGCCTTTGAGATAGCCCAGCGACTATCCCTTGCACAAACCTTTCTTGCTTTGGTGTCAATGCCACTGAACTACCTCCAATCGTAATAAAAAACGACCCCGCTCTCACAAGGTCGTCAAAGTATATATAACAAGCATCGCGTTCGGTAATGGCAAAGGATGATAATCAGCTAGGAGTAAATAATCCTCCGAACGCATCTGCTTAAATCAACCGCCAATCATGATGTCTGCTGGGACTACGCCACAACCAACAACATATATTAGTGCCCATATCACCGTCTTCCACTCCGGAGGATTAGCGACTGATTTAAACAGGCCATATTTAACGCCATGGCCAGCGTGATAATAAAAGGGATGGTTTTTTATGTCTTATCTTGACAATATCATAATAGCACGTTTCATTAAGCCAAAAGTGCCATTTTAGTGCCATCATTTAATCATACCCAGTTCATCAGCCAGTTCATTAAAGAATTGGTCTCTCAATCTGAAACATTGTCTTCTTGAATATTTCGTCTCTTCCGCTATCCCAGCCCAAGATTTTGTTCTTGGCACAGTGAAATAATACTCCTTGATAACTTTCTGAGTTCCTTCTGATGAATTGTTATAGACTTTTTCTATAGCCTTCTTCTGAAACTCGATCCGGTTCAACTGTTTGTCTGTCGCCAGTTTAAGCGCCATATCTTCAGTGGGTTGTGAAGTCGTATTGCTTCTTCCACCACCGATGTTATCATCCCTTTTATCTGCTTCTTGATATGGATAGAGTAAGTCCAACTTTCGCTCCGATATAATCTTGCTGTAAGTTTTATACTCCTTTAATATCTGCTCTATCTGAATGAAGGTCGTGCGCTTCAACTTCTTTGACAATTGATCAACTCCTTAAAACAACGTCATGCTTGCTGGAACTTCAGACACACACCGAATTTTGTATCCCTTGCGATGTGCATCCTTACTTGCAATGTTATATGCTTCGTCCATATCTTTAGCGTCGATGTAATACTTATCTTTGTTATCATTCTTAGTAATCAATATAATCTGGTATTGTTTCATCGCCAATCATACTCCATTCTCTTTAGCATGAAGAAAACAATCAATGCCAACAGTAATAATTTCATGCTTTATCAGCCTTTCTAACATTCACTGCATAGATGTCGAAATCCATAATATCCATTTTCTTATAACCTTTAATCTCGTAATCATACTCCATCCTGAAATTGATTACTGCATCATCATCGAGATAATCTTCCAATCGTTCGATTAGCTGTTTCTTGTTTAATGGTTGGATCGTACTGTTATTCGTTTTGTAACCGACATTCGTGTCGGACTCAGGGTAAGGAACACCAATCCCTTGGTCTCGTTGGTACAAAGCATCTAGTTTTTCATATTCATTCATTCCTCCACCTCCAACAATTCAGCATGTTCGTAAACGTTACCGATGATTTCGAAGTTTTTTGTGTTATAGTACATCACTGGTTCAAAGCCACCTCTATACCACTTAACAACGTGCTTTTCGTCTTTTCTTATTTTATTGTCATCAATGTAAACTAAAATATCCCCATCAAAAATCTTTTGCCCGTTTATATCTTTTAAACCTGAATATTGACTAATACTATTGCGGTCAACAGCGTATGATACGCTACTATTGTTACCAATAGGAACTACAATATCATGCAAATAAGGTTTTTCACGATATATTAAGCTCCCTTCCACCCATTCATCTGCCTTTATGCTAAAACCTCTAAATTTAGGAATCATTCCGCCACCTCTTTAAATCCATCTTTTTGTACAAAAAAATCGTAATGTACTACGTTAAAGCCTGTATCTTCAATCGGCGAGCATACACCCTGGGGATCTTTTAAAGCCAATCTACCATCAGGATATTCAATAATTTGCTTCGGATAATAACCGCCAATCCTCTTCTTGAGGTCAATGTACCTGCCGATATTCTCACGAGCAATATCGTTAGTTAGTATCATTCCGCCACCTCCACAAACTTCATGTCCTTGCCATTAATATGCCGCATCACATCAAATTTGTGAGAATGCGGACCGTCTCCGACTTCATAAGTGTCAATTTTTCTCCAAACGATTGACTGTTGCGTACTGAAAGCTCTGACGTTAAAGAAAATTGATACGAGCAACACCGCCAACAACAAACCAATCGTAAAGTTTTTCTTTCTGTTATTCTCCACTTTTCATCATCCCTTTATCATATTTGAAACTAGTTATTAAATCGTTCCACCGTTTTGCAACATAGTCATAACCTTCGGCGTCCAGCAAGTGCTCTCGATATCTCACTGCCTTTTCGATGTCCTGCTGGCCGTTCTTCATAGGGCTTCTGTAAAGATATTTAATTATATTTCCCCAAATATAACCCTCCATAGCTCCGTCAATCTCCCACTGCTCCAACCAGACTTGCATCATTTCGATGCACTCAACTCCCCGCCAAGTATAATGCGATGGTCTTTTGATTATGTCATCGCCAATCAACAAATCCTTGACTGTCGTGTTCCAGTGCTGTGCCATTCTTTCATAATGTTCCAATAGAGAAGGCACAATTCGTTTGTGTTTCCAGTCAGCCACTGACGTAGGCGATGCCCCGAACTCTTCCGCCAATTCTTCATCAGTTAGGTCGCTCTCTTTAATTAATCTCGATATAAGCAACTTAACTGCTTCTTTGTCGTATATTTCCCAGTTAACTTTTCCTGTTGCTTTGATTCCAATTCTTTCACAATATACGCAAGTCTTAGTCTTGGTGTCGAATTCAGATAGATCTCTGATGCGGTTGCATTTATAACAGTGTGTGCCATCAAATGGGCCGTTAGAAGCAGAGAAGAACTCCCCTAGAAGTTCCAATCTGCTCTCTTCCACTCTCGTCAACCCCTTCTCTGACTTCATTGTTAGATAAAGCGGCTCTTCCCATTCTTTCTTGTTAGTCCTCTTGTTCGCCAATTGTTTATTCTCCTTTATTAAAACGGCAAATCGTCTGGTGCTATATCAACATCTTGTCCGCCGTTTACTGGCTGTTGATAATTGTTATTCTGCCCATAATTTGGGTTAAATGATTGATTTTGTTGCTGATATCCATTGTTCTGTCCTTGTGGTTGATTAAACTGCTGTTGCGGTTGCTGTGGTTGTTGCCCCTGTTGTTGGTTGTCTTGCTTGTTGTCCAGGAAGTGAATTCGGTCAACGTTTATCTCGGTTACATAAATTCGTGTCCCTTGATCATTGTCATAGCTCCTTGTTCTGATGCTGCCTTCCAGACCAACCCGAGAACCTTTATTTGTGTAAGTCTCCATCAATTCCGCCGTCTTGCCCCATGCTTGACACATCGGGAAGTCTGCTTCTCTTTCTCCATTTTCGTTCTTAAAGCTCCGGTCTACTGCTACAACGAAGCTGGTGAACGGTTTACCTGACTGCGTATATTTCAACTCAATATCTTTAGTTAATCTTCCTACTAATTGAACTGTGTTCATTCTTTCATCCCCTCTAATTTCTCTTCTAACTCACCGGCCAACAACCCGCGCTTAAACTGATACGCTATGGTAATTTCTTTGTTAGCTTGTGCTTTATACTCTTTAAATGCTTCTTCTCGTTCTTCTTCGGTCTCGATTAAGTAGTAACCGCCTCTTGGGTCTCGGTCTGCACCGATAGCAATCCCCTTCTCTCTTAATCTTCGTATCATGTCGCAGAACGTCCGTCTCGTCATATCAAGTTGATATTTTTCCTTTAATTTCCGATACGTCATCGCTCTGTTTCTGCCTCTTGGTATGATTTTCAATAGGTATAGTTCCTTTGCTGTAAGATTCATGACTGTTCTCCTTTGGTCAAATCTACAATGGTTTAACATCAAATCCTCTGCCCTTCTTCTTGGCGAGGTAAAGCGGTATGCCGTACTTGTGCATGAACATCTTCGCCTTTAAATTAAAGTCCGCTGTTCTCATTCCTTTAACGTCTACGACATACTCTTCACCGCCTTTCTCTATCACAAAATCGGGAACGTAATTAACCGCCCTGACTTTCGACGGTTTCCCGTCTTTATTTCGCTTTGTAGGGTGGTTAAAGGACGGGATAAGGTTGAACCTTACTTGCATCCTGAATCCGTCTATTTCCCCCGATTTTTCAAGAAATTGAAGGTGTTTGTAATAATCCGCTTCTGCCTTTGAGTCAAAGGTTATTCCGTCAACGGTTGTCTTTCTTGCGTTATATTTATGTCTATTCATATAACTCATTCAACTTCCCGATGATATCTTCTGCATCCTCTAACTCTTGCGACTCTTCTTCCTGTTGATCATTAGTCAACCATTCCGGCAACGGCTCTTCTCTGATTTGTTGTTTATAGGATTGTTGTTTCTTACGGTTTTGAAAAGAAACTTCATTTGCTTCTATCTTCTCGATAGTATCTAACCCTTTTTTATACCAATTGTTAAGAATGCCATTAACGTAATTGTATTTATATTGGTCTTGACCAGCAGAAGTTTCCAAAGCTTTCATTACTACTTCGGGAGACATCTCGTCTATCCATTGTCTTAAATTATCAATGACAAAGTTATTCAGTATTCCGAAGTTGTCTTGCCAGAAATTCAAGACTGCTGAATATTTATTTTCATCTGACGATGACGACTGATTGTTATTGTCATTATCCTTACCTAACTCTAACCTATCCTTACCTAACCTAACCTGTGGCAACCGTTGGTCAACCACCGGTCTACCGTTGGTGGCCGTTTGGTCAACCGGGTGCTCTAAACGTTGATATTGATTGTTTTCATTTTCTTCCAATTGAGCTTTCTCATGTTTATAAAATGTTTCATTGTATCTATCTTTGCGAATATAGTTATGTATTTTCCAATCTCTTATTACAACCACCCCGGACTCGAATGGTATTAAAAATTCTTTAGTTAGCAATAATTTCAAATCATCTTCGCTAGCACCGATCATTCTTCTGATTGTTTTTGCGTTACCGACGAAGCCGTCATCGTCTGCCGTCATATTGATGTGGAAATATAAACATTGCGCTGACATTGGTAAGTCCAAGAAATGGTCTGATTCAGTTATTTTCTTACTAAACATCCTTCTCTGAGCCATCAACACCACTCATTTCTATTATCAATTCTAAGACTTGAAGAATGTGGCTGTAAGCGGACCATAGCCCCAATTCATAGTCGTCAGTACTATCTCCCTCGCACTCGTGTTCTCGTAATTTGTAAATATATTTTTTAAGTATCTCTAATTCTTTCATAGCGTCTCCTATCTTAATTTAAAATTTCTCATTATCTTTCTTTGAGCATTGTGAACTTCCTTGTATTCAGCATCCATTGGATATGCTTCTAGTTCCTTTTCGAGCATCTCTTTATACTGTTCGCCGCTAATTCCGTGCTTTCTCATGTGAACGACATAAAATAGATTCAGCAATTCTTTTAACTTCTTTTTGTCGTCCATTATTCTTCTAAGAACGCAACGTCTTCTGTTTCTTGTGGCACATCCTCTGGAGTAACATCTTTAAATATTACTTCTCCATCATCAGCAACTTCTTCTGCAATCTGATCATCACTCACCACTGCCTTTTGCATTTGCACACTCAGAATTCCCCATTTACTTAATAAATTTCTTAAAACAGTCTTCTGGGCCATCGCATCATAATCTGTTCTCCAAACGCCACTCAAATCGTTTTTGCTTTTCCCTTTGTTGTTGGCAATTCGATGTTTCTCTATTTCCTCTTTTGTCCAATAAACTGTTTTCTCAAACCCGTTAATTAACTTGAAATACCCGAAATATCCGATGACTTTATCACTTGTCTGCCCTTCTGGTTCAAACAACAGTTCTTCTGTAAATGGATTCCATGACTTTAATTGACCCTCATAGACGTTACCTACATTTATGTTCCTGTATTGTCCAGAACGCTGTGCTAGTTGAATGTAACCTTTATAACCCAGAACGAATTGAGCTTTTTTAACCCAACTGTTCCCCTCTTTTTGATTAAAAGGAACTAAATAAGCAAAACCAAATTGCTTTTCTAAAGGTAAATCTAATTGTGCTGCTTGCATTGCTCCAGATATGATTGACATTGGTTGACTATCAGCTAAATAATCATCGTTGGAGATAAGCGTGATTAAACTCGATGTAAATGTAGAAGTTTTGTCATCAAGTATCTCCTTGAACTTATTTTGAATAGCAGGACTGTTCAAGAGCGTCTTGACGCTATTCGGTTGTTGTTTAGCTGGTGCTTTGCTCTCTGTTTGTTGTGATTTTATTTGATTTTTAATGGTATCTGTTGTTGCCATAATATTTTCCTCCTATTTAATCGTTAAACGATTAGCAATTATTTCTTTGGTGTATTCTTTGGCCACGTCTGGTAACTCTTTCTTTAATCTAGAACTATCTAATCTGTTTTGCGTATACTGTTTATACGTCGCTTTAAAACCGTCACCTTCGACGACTTCAGCCCCTGCTATAGCCATCGACGCTTTAAGCTGGTCTTCGAATTTATTTTGTTGTTCTTTTAATTCTTTAATTTGTTTTTTGTAGTAACGGATATTTTCTATGGATTTTTTCTGTTCTTCAGTAGCTTCCATAGATTTACCAGACTCGATCCGATTACTAATGTAATTTATTGCTTGCTTAGTGACTAAGCCTTCTATTTCCGGTTCAACGTCTTTGAGGATGTTTTCGTTCCAGAACCTCACCGCTTCCGCTTGATATAAATCAATAAGCTCTTGGTCTCGATCAATTTTCTTGTAAACAAAATCATGGTTCCCGATAATGACTGCAATATATGCATAGTCATAGTCCAATACGTTTAAATAATGTTGAACTTGAAGCAAATAACTTGCAGGGACTTCATCTTCCTTCCATTGGTCTGCAAGGAAAGCTGATGCTGTCTTACATTCCAACAACGCTTTTTCTCCGATTATTTTTCTGTCAATATTAGCCAACAAAAAATCATGATCCTTGTGATAGTGGGTTTTATTATCTTTCTGAACTCTCAGACCAGTTTCTTGAGAGAAGATTCTCGCAACTAAATCTTCTAACTCATTACCGACTTGAATTGCAATTCGGTCAGATATGTCTGGCGATTGAACTCTCTTTGTTTTCTCCAACCATAACTCATACTTTGATTTATATGAATTTAACCCCATTAATGTTCCGATATCAGAACCACCAAGACCTTTGCTTCGTAATGCGTGCCACTCTTTGTCTGTGGTGGCTATACTGTATTTATTAGCGCTCACCATCAACAACCTCCTCCGAAGTCATAAAAGTCTCTTTGACATAATCGACAGCATCATCTTCGTGAACATGTACATTGTTCAAAGTGTCGTAATAATATCCGTCGGGATCATAGATTTGTTCCCCAAGCCAATCTTCAAATAAAACTTCCCCATCAGCTGTGGCTCCATTTAATAAATAATCATCGTAACTTTTATTAAACATATCTATCCCTCTTAATTCGTGTTATAATTTATTTGTATCTTTATTTGAGCCGCCATTCCCGTGGTGGCTTTTTAATTTACTAAAACTTCTTCCGCAGACTCCGCAAGTAAAATCAACTTGCTTTTCACGCTCTTTGTACGGAACTCCCGTTGCTTTATGACAATATGTGCAATAATTATCAGGAGCATTCTTTGGACGTCCGTAATACATTTCGCTCCCCCTTAACCAAACAACCCAATCTCAATCATCCACCGGAACAATCCGACATAAAGAATCATAGCGATTAATACAAACCCCAAAATGTTCACAAAAATTTTTTCGTTCTCTTCCGCTCTTTTTCTCCATTTTTCTTCATCCACTACCAATCACCCTCTCTAAAATCATTCACATCAACTCCTAAGGCATCAGCTAATTTGAATGCTGTATCTAACCAGATATTCTTCTTTGTTTTTCCATTCACAATACGATGCAGTAACGCATAATCAACGTTTGCGTCTTTTGCTAATTGATACAAAGTCCGTTCATCTTTTTCTATGTAATAAATTATTTTCTCCACGGCTTCCTCCTATATATTGTGCTTTTATTTTCCAACACCACTATATGTTGATTATTCTTAAACATTCGATATAATATACATGACGATAATTCTCTATCTAAAAGTTTTTAGGTAAAATTATTAGTCACCTATACCCTCGCGGGAGGTGATTTAATGGCGAGAAAATGTCGTCCTAGCCCTAAAGTGCGTCGAGCAGCAAGATTGTTAGCCAGCAGTCGTTCTGCTAGAACACGCGCTTGGGCGGGGAGAATTTTAGTGGCACACAGACACCGTGTTCACTAATCTCATTCATAGGCAAACGTTGGAACGTTTGTCTATGTTCTTTTACTACCCCAATCAATCCTCTCAAAATTTTCTTCTATCCACTGAGCTGTTGGACGTTTGTTGAACGTCCACAAATTTCCTTTTTTGGCTGGATAGGATATTAAGTGCCCCTCCAAGTCGTTTCTAAACGGATAAAGAATTTCGCTTTTTATCCAATCCGCGTTTTGGCGATTGACCAGTTGTTTAAACCATTTCAAATCACCCACGCCCATCAATTCAATGGCTAATTTGAGTTCTTCCATCTCTTGTTGGTGTCTTAACTCCATTAATTCGAACTCTTTATTAAGCAAGTCAATGCTTTGCATTCTAATCACTTCCTTTCGTGATATAATTTCCTTATAATTTAAACTCGTGATATAATTGATTAAAAAGGAGGCGAATTTTATGGCATACACTTATGATGAAGATGGTGTCATGATTAACTATGATAAAACGCCATTAGTGGCTACCAATATTTGTCCTATTTGCAATCAAGGCGGCAAGCATTCAATCGAAAATATTTCATCCAGTGAGAGTTCTAATCAATGCTGTATTACATACAAATGTTGTTCTTGCCGTAAATTCTTTATAACAGTCCACGACTACCCTTTAGGTATAGGAAACTCAATGCCTGATCTAAAAACATATCCTTACAAGCAAATAAAAATTGATATTCCCGAATACTTAAAAAATGATTACCCTGAATTCTATGATTTATATATAGAAGCTATGACTGCAGAATCGTATAATTTATTGAATGCTGCAGGCATGGTATACCGAAAATCACTTGAATCTTTGGTCAAAAATTATTGGATGAAAAAACTTCCTGAAGAAACAGAAACTATTAAAACTGAATTATTATCTAAAACTATTAATCGTTTTGAAGAACCACTTATCAAATCTTTAGCCAAAGCTTCTTCTTGGTTAGGAAATGATGCCAGTCATATTGTTAAGAGACATCCAGATTATAGTGTTGTAGAATTAAAAAAATTTATTCGGACTTTATTTCTTCTTCTAGCGTATTATTCAGTTGGTGAAGACGCTCAACACTTTGTTGATAATTCCTAATCATAATCACGTCAACTTGTTCTCCTAAAAAATTCCCCTCAAAATCCCAGTACTGTCTAATAGGCCGTAATGGGTTTTCTTGTGTCCCTTCGCCTCTAATAACCTCTGTTTCTATCACCTGGACAACTTTAACTTGCTCAAGACTTGTGATGGATTCATTATTGTGATTCATAAATATTTCCTTTCTAGTTAGGCTGTTTAAAAATCAGTTAAACTGAGTTGTTGTTTAAAAAAATATCGTCTACCCCTACATTTAAATTTTTTGCTAGATTTTCAAGATTTTCATAACTAGCTTTTCTGAGTTTGCTGATGTCATTTTCATAACCTAGTATCGTGTTGTAATTTAGCCCGGTTCTTTCTGCAAGCTCTTTTCTTGAAATACCATTCAGGGCTCTTAATTCTTTTAAAGAATATTTCTCTTTAATTAATTCCACTGTATCACCCCCTATCCTTATGTTCGATAAACTTCCTTAAAGTGAATAAAATTAACCACACTGCAAATAACGCTATATTTATTCTTAACATAGTTTTTCTAACGGTATGATGGTATACTTAGTTAGGAGAAGCGATTAAATCGCTTCATCCTTAACTTCTTGTGGGGCAAGTTTTCTTAATTCTAGTTTATAATCGAGAATCGACTTTATTAAGAGCCTTGCTTCTCTCACAATGCCTAGCGCTATTAGAACAGCTGTTACCTGTTCTGGTGCTAGGTTTTTTAGTATTTCCACCATACCGTTTACCTCCTCTCCTTAACTTCTAAATTCATTATACAACTCAGTTAAACTGATGTCAACACTAAAACTCAGATTTCCTGAGTTTTTTTGTTTACTTTATTAATTGCGTTTGATAAAATCAGATTATAAAGAGAGGTGTTATAAATGAAAAATAATTATTTTGCGAATAACCTTAAATACCTTAGAGAAAGAAGAGGCTTGGAACAAAAAGATATATCAGATATGTTAGGTCTAAAAAGCCCTACTTCTGTAACCAATTGGGAAAGAGGTACTAATCTTGCGAGATCTGGGCATCTAAGTGATTTAGCAAATTATTTTGGGGTTACATTACATGACCTTATGAACAAAGATTTATCTAATAATGAGTCAACAATCTTAGATGATATCATTTCAGTTACCAACGAACTCACCCCACCCCGCCAGCAGAAAGTATACACCTATGCTGAGGATCAATTAGAAGAACAGAATTTAGAAGAAGAACAATCGATTTACCTTGTCGGACAAACGGCCGCCGGTTCAGGAGTGGGTTACAATCAATTGAATGCAGAACAGATAAACACCAATGTTCCGAATGATGCAGATTACGCCTTGACCGTCAAAGGTGATTCGATGGAGCCGTTAATAGAAAACGGACAGATTATCTTCTATAAACAACAGCCAGTGGTAGAAAATGGCGAGATTGCAATTGTGGAGTTAAACGGAAGAGAGGTTACTTGTAAGAAATTCTATAAGGAAGATGAAAAAGTTATCCTTAAATCTATTAATGATAAATATGAGGATATGATTATTGAAGATGAAGTAAGAGTTATTGGGAAAGTATTATTATAGGAGGAAAATATGAAAAAAATTCTATTAGCAGCAAGTATGTTTGTTCTTTGTTCTGGAGTACCTATTATTAGAGCAGAAGAAAAAGAGATTTCGCCTGAGTCAGAAGCGCTTCTTAAAGAAGAAGAAAAGCAAGATACAGGATTAACTATTAATGAAAAAGAGCTGGAAAAAGTAAATGACTACTTAAAAGAAAGTCTAGAGGAAAGTCATCAATTTGCACTGGAAGGCGATGAGAGCTATGACCTACATCTACTCATAAATGAAATCAAATTTATAAAAGACGGACGCTTAATTATCCAAGTCGAACCTCAAATAAATGAGTTATCTGAAGATGATAAGGATAACTTAATAAATGCCTGCGAAGGCATGGGGCAATTAGCATTGTTTTTAGAGTTAGAAGATAGTGACGCTCTTGAAAGAGATTTATTTTTATCTTTTAGAAATGGCCCAGAAATTCTAGGGAATTCAAAAATGCTGGGTGATGGGGTCAAATGGAAAAATAAATAACACCCCTTCTCTCCGCCATAAGTTAGTCGAAGTCCAAGTCATTAGGAAAGTGTTATTATAGGAGGGAAGAAATGGCAAAGAAAAGTGGAGGTTGTTTTGGCTGTTTAGGTTCGCTCGCTGTCGGACTTTTAGTTATGGGAGGCCTAACGGTATTCCTTAGCGACGATAGCCCGACCGAGACAACAAACCGAAACGAAGCAACAATAGAAGTCGCCGAAGTTGAAGAGGTGACGGAAGAAACGGAAGTTGTCGCATCATACGACAATCCTTTAGAGCAATCAGCGCATGATGTCTTTGGTGATGATCTGCGTGCGTTTAATGTTAATGAAGAAAATGGGTTGAAAGATGTATATATTGAGACAAACATTCCGATGAATTTGACGCCAAGCATGATGAGAGATAGCTTCGAATTCGACGTAATAGATTATGCTGAGAAAGTTCAAGATGAAGATTTTAACGAGATACTTTTTATGAGTTATGCTGAAACAGTTGACGAATACGGCAATGATTCAGAAGCCGTATCTGGGACAATCACATTATCTAAAGAAACAATCAGTCAAATTAACTTTGAACAATTCTTGAAAGAAAACTTGCCGAATGTAGCGGATAACTACAACATGATTATTGGTGAATAAAAAACAACCTCACTCCCTAACCGACCAAAGCTGAGGAGTGAGGTTCTGATACAAACACCCTAATTAGGGCTATTTGCTGTGTCTATTATATCAAATAGAAGGAGGAATAATCAATGTCAGTATCTAAAGATAAACGGACTGGCAAATGGATGTGTCGTGTTTCTTATAAAGACAATCTTGGTAAATACAAACAAAAAACCAAAAAAGGTTTTGATACCAAAAAAGAAGCACAAGTTTATGAAGTGAAACTAATGGAAGAAGTTGATTCAGATAGTTCTAGACCGCCCGTGCTGTCCGACTTTGTGGATGAATGGATAAAGACATATAAAGAAGGCCAGGTATCGCCTAAAGTTCATCGGAGATATTTAGGAGACGCTAAAGTGATACGGGAATACTTTGGCGAAATAACGATGGATAGAATAACTAGACCTAAATATCAAGAGTTCTTAAACCAAAGAGGTAAAGGCCGTTCTAAAGACACGGTTAAAAGACCGCATTATATTATTCAATCTGTCGTTAAGAACGCTATGGCGGACGGTTTAATCACTCGAGACTTTACTTACGGAGCAAAATTGACTTATGATAATAAAGGGAGCGGCCGAATTAAAGCGTGGAATTACAACGATGCTATGGCTTTAATTAGGAATTTAGACACAAACAAGCTTAATGATTTCATGTTATACATTGCGATTATGACCGGCCTAAGAATTGGCGAGATATACGCTCTGTCTTATGATGATATTAGCGATGATAAATTATCAGTCAGAAAAGGCTTTGATTATACCTACACGAAGGACTTTACTCCTGGAAAGAACGAATCATCGTTAAGGACAATTCTTATAACAAACGAACTATATTTAAAATCACAAGTTCATAAAATTAAAAACCAAAAGTACAACAAGGAACATCTATTTCTAGATGAATTCAATCAACCCAGAATATCACATACGGGACTTACGAAGTATTTGAAAAGAAAATGCAAGAGATTAGGCATTGATCAGTTAACGATTCATTCGTTAAGGCATACCCATTGTTCAATATTGATTTATGAAGGCGTCGATATTAATTACATTTCTAAGCGACTGGGGCATTCTTCTACCGTAGAGACGATCCAAACATACAGCCACATACTAGACGAATACAAACAAATGCAAGATGATAAGATAGAGAACATCTTAAATGAGTGGGTGCAAAATTAGTGCAAAATTATTTCACTTTCTTATGTCTTCTTATTCATTCTCTAAAAACAAAAAACTGTCACAAACAGCTACACAAAGCCATTTAAAACAGTTTACAAAACTTTCTTATACATTCTTATTTCTTCTAAATATACACCCAGAGGGAATCGAACCCCCATCTCAAGAACCGGAATCTTACGTGATATCCATTACACTATGGGTGCCTAACTTCTTCATTGTACCGTATTATGTCTTAAAATTCAAGAGCCTTTAACAACAGCAATAAAAGAAGCCTGACTTCTAAATCCCCTAGTTACACTCAATCACTTAAATAACCACCGGTCGTTAATAATTGAAAGACAGTAGCTTTTGACTCATCAGAGAATCGCTCTTCCACCGCAATCAAGCCGTATTTAGGAGCATAATAATGATCGAATTCTTGTTGTCCTCGGCGTTCACGGATCACGATAATGTCTTCATATAGCTTGCCATTCATCTCTAAAGTATCTAACTTTTCTTGAACTGTCATCTGGGAGGCATTATTCTGCCCACCTTGAAAAGTCATCCCTTCCGTTACATTCATCGGAAAAACTAAATCAGACCGCCCATCATTGGCAGCATCAGTATACCGCAAGTCTTGAACATCCATATAATCCGCAAAACGTGCTAATTCATAAAGGCCAAGATCCGTTACTTGATAGACTATCGCCGTTTGAGTATGATCGGTAATGGCCACAATTTGAAATTTTCCCTCGGCATCCCGATTGAATTCCAGTATCATACTACTATCAGAGTAGTTCTTCTGATCGCCCTGATAATTATATTCTATAAAATGATAAAATGGTAAATAAGGTTTTAAAGAGAGGGTGGTTTGTACTGTGTCCTGCCCCAACACTGTTACTGTATTTCCTTGAGCACTCATTAAGAAGGTAAGCATGGCTAAGACTAGCACAGACCATTTGAATATTGGGTGTTTTTTTAGTATATTCATCGTTTCCTCCTTCAGCTCAGTTTATTCCTATTGTTAATTTAACAGATAAATATGAATAAACAATGAAAAAAAACTATCTTTTTCAGTCCTAACGCAAATCAATGCCTTTTTTAATGGATTATTTTAAACAATGATTAAGCTATTCTAAAAGTGCCACACTTTATCTACCGTTTGAGTAGGCCAAAGCCCTCATTCCATTATCTTTTTATCCAAGACAATAGAAATAGCGGTTCTATAATTTTTAGTGTTGATGAGAAATCATCAGCACTATTTTTGTGCATACAAAAAGTCATGCATTTCCGTTATCATATAAGTGTCTAAACAAAATGAAAGGTAGGAAATGTCATGACTCATA
>JACBXP010000029.1 GCA_015863185.1 Aerococcaceae bacterium DSM 111020 | reverse complement strand
TATTTGTTTTCTTGAATTGTGTTGAAATAAGAATCCGGCAACGTAAATGACCAAAATTACGATAGCCATAGCCTGAGCGTTTAATCATCTTGATTTTATTAACGGTTCCTTCAACGACCCCATTGGATAAGGTATATTTCAGGCTATTTTCAATCTCTAAACGATACTTAAAAAGGGTATTAAAGGCCGTTCGTACTTTCTGTGGAAAGACATATTTCTTTGTTTCTTCTAATCTATGTATTAACTCTTTGAACGAATGACGACGGACAGCTTCCACGATCCGGTGCACATGGTTATACACCAAGGATAGTCTGGTGTCGAGCTGTGTTAAATAACTGACGATCCGTTTTTCTGTCATGAACCCATCAAATAAACGATGCGTCTGATAATGTTCAAAATCGAGCGTTTCACGTGGCTTTAATAACAGCTTCCATAATTGTTTTAGTTTGCGATAATCACGCGGTCGTTCATTCTTAAATTGATTCATCACCACAATGCGGTATTGATTCAGGACACGATGAAGTAATTGAACAATATGGAACCGATCAATAATAATCTCTGCATTGGGAAATAGCGACGGTAAAAATTCATGATAGGGGGAGTACATATCCATCGTAATCGTTTGAACGTTAAGGCGTTCTGCCAGTGAAAAACGGAGGAAATACGCGCGTAAATAGCTTTGTGTCCGGTCTTCAAGGATGTCTATAACCTCATGCGTATGATTATTCATTAAAATACAGGACATCGAACCTATCACGTGTTTGACGGACTTAAATTCATCAATCGCTAAATGGATGGGTAAAGAAGCCGGTCTCGGCCGTAAATTATCTCCCCACCGCTCTAATTCACGCATCACCGTATGCGTAGAAACATTGAGGTGTCGTCCAATGAGTGTCATGGATTGCAGTTCCGCTAATTCCTCACGAATAAGCTGTTTGACAGGATTAGAGATACAACAATGGCGTTTGATTAATGATGTCTTGGCGACGGTAGTTTTACGACAATGCTTACAAAGATAGCGTTGTTTTTCTAACTTTAAATAAACCGGTTGAAAATTATATTGGCCAATCAAAAGGGCCGTTTTCATGCGACCATTACGAACCATATCTTTGGCTCCGTTATTGACACACCCACAATAACGACATTCTGATGGCATGTTATCTAAATAACCGCAGACAGTGAGGACTTTCTTTTCCAAATTCCGATCGTTCTTTTTACCTGATGAGCGATAAGCGAGCACCGCTTGATATGTTTCTTGTTCTAAATCGCTCGTAAATTTTATATTTGGGTCTTTAATTCCGAGTAAATTTTGGTTAGAATGAGTATGAGTCATGACATTTCCTACCTTTCATTTTGTTTAGACACTTATATGATAACGGAAATGCATGACTTTTTGTATGCACAAAAATAGTGCTGATGATTTCTCATCAACACTAAAAATTATAGAACC
>JACBXP010000028.1 GCA_015863185.1 Aerococcaceae bacterium DSM 111020 | reverse complement strand
TGATTTCATTATGAATGGTTTGGGGCGCCCGATTAAGGATCGCTGCGATAGCTCGATTTGAATAGTTTTCTTGTTTAAAAATAGCAATCTGGCAACGTTCTTGATAAGAAAGATGTGTCCATTTTTTTATTAGCTGTGTTATCATGAACTTGCGTCACGTGAATTCATCCTTTTCTATTGAGAGTTGTGGTAACTTCAATATAGCATGAAATTCACGTGATGTTTTTTATTTTGGGTGGTTAAGTTGATTATACAATCCACCAAAATAAATCTATACTCTTAAAAATTAATTGAAAATAACTAACACAATTTGTTTTATTAAAAATCATGTATCCCCTTAATCATTAAACATTTAAGGAAAATAAAAAAATTATGACTTAAAACAGTTAAATTATTTTCATCTCATTTCTTGTACTTTTACTATTCCATATAGCGATTAATAAATTTACAATGATTAAACTCATCAAAGAATGATTTTTAAAATACAGTGATTAATCCACCAAAGCTTCGATATTTCAAATTCTTCATTCTTTTATACTTATCTTCTCTTTTTAGTTAAAGGTGTTAAATACCACTCTTCCCAGTGTATAATAGACTTTTTAGCAAATCCTACACAATATAAACATCAAAAAAGTGCATAGAAAAAGACGACTGAAGTATCAGTCGTCAAAACTCCGTCAACATTATTTGACATAGAGCCAATATTATTTAATACATTCAGTCAAGGACTCTATTTAAATTAACCCAAAATATTTAAATGCATTATATAACCCGTCATCTTCTACACTGTCAGTTATATAATCTGACATTTTTTTAATTTCATCACCGCCGTTCCCCATTGCTACACCAATTTCACTATACGACAGCATAGGTATATCAACTTTGGCATCTCCAAAAGCCAATGTATTCATCTTATCATGGCCCAAATATTCTAATAATTTTGCTATGCCAGTTCCCTTATCGATGCCGGCTAAACCTAAATCACCAAATAGCGCTTTCTCTCCGACTCCACCCCAAGTTCCGGCTTTCATATCTGGAAATGCTTTTTTTGATTCTATGTGGTCTTGATAACTCTCTAATATAAATGATACCTTATTTAAATCATCTCGATATAAATTTGCATCATAAATCATTTCCGGAAATATATAGTCTACCAAAATTTCCTCTGTACTAGGTCTACCTTTATATGCCGCATATGCTTCCATTGTCGATTGTCCACGTTCACGGAAATTTTCACTAGCATATAAGCCACTATTACACTCTAAGTAAAATTCAAGTTGCCGGCTGTGTAACCAATTTACTATTTCTTTTGCTTTCTCTGGCTCTATCGTTTTATGCCAAACCACTTTATCGCCATCTTCAATGTACGCACCATTAACACCAATGTATCCATCAAATCCTATATCAAGTATATAATCATACATTTCAGATTTTGAACGTCCTGTTGATATATAAACTTTATGTCCATTTTTTTGAGCCAATTTAATTGCCTCAACTGCTGATGTGGGTAATTTATTTTCATAATTAACTAATGTGCCATCTACATCTAAAAAAATTAATTTTTTTGTCATTATTTGACCCCTTTTGCATCAAAATGTTTTATTAGAATTGAAACTAATAACAACTGACTACTCAAATTTCTATAAATCAGACACATCCATATACAATTATTTTAGCTAATTACTTATATATCCTGTCTTTGCCAAATCTTTATACCAATAAGCTGACTTTTTCGGATAACGCTCTTGAGTGTCAAAATCCACATAGAAAAGACCATAACGTTTTTCATATCCATTCGACCATGAAAAGACATCCATCAATGACCATAAAAAGTAACCTTTTACATTAGCACCATCTTCAA
>JACBXP010000027.1 GCA_015863185.1 Aerococcaceae bacterium DSM 111020 | reverse complement strand
TCCAATGGGGTCGTTGAAGGAACCGTTAATAAAATCAAGATGATTAAACGCTCAGGCTATGGCTATCGTAATTTTGGTCATTTACGTTGCCGGATTCTTATTTCAACACAATTCAAGAAAACAAATATACAACCACCACGACATTTATATTTTAACGACGAAGACGCAGACATAAAGTATAATAAACGAAAAAGTGCATAGAAAAAGACGACTGAAATATCAGTCGTCAAAACTCCGTCAACATTATTTGACATAGAGCCCAAATAAATACCTCCAAAAAGGATACGTAAAATACTCCCTTTTGAAGGCATTAGATAATAAACTATCATTTACTTTATAATCGACTTTTTCCATGAAACTATATCTGTAACTAACGTTGTTTCATGGAATTCATAATTTGTTGTACTTGTTTAGCTGATGGTTTTCTTCCCATTTGGGTCATCATTTGCACAATCATTCGCTCGTCAATAGGTGGATTCTCTTTAAAGTACTCCATCATATATTTACGAGCAGCAAAAAATCCAATCGCTAATCCTGCAAGCAATGCGACAATTATTAATACAATCCAAATCCATGTTTCCAATACTATCTCTCCTTAAGTTGAGGTAAAATTTCATTTATAATCTTATCAAATTGATGTGCCCTAATCAAGCAAGCATTCAGCATCAATCTAGGAACGCAAGCCATTTTTTCGTTGAATATCTTTGACTTTTTCGGAAGTCAAATCATTTCCTTCCGAATCAACCACTTTAATTCCTTCAACATTTTTAGAAAAAGCACGCCGGAAATTTTTCAAGTATTCCTCGCGTAGTGCTTGTTGTTCTATTGCTTCGTCTTCTGTCAAACCTTCTGATTTTTTCTTATTCGCTAGTTCACTGATTCTTTTTAATTTTTCATCATTTAACATAATAATCTCCTTTACGAACATTTGTTTGCATCCATGTAAATTGTTTGCTATAATTAAATCATTATTTAGGAAAGAGTTGAGACCCATGAAATCATTGACTAATAAACAATATGCCATTGTTGAATGTATTTATCAAGCGATTCAATCAAATGGTTATCCTCCGACTGTTCGTGAAATTGGTAGCCAAGTTGGCCTTGCTTCTACTTCTACTGTTCATGGGCATTTATCTCGACTGGAGAAAGCTGGTTACATCATCAAAGATCCCAGTAAAACACGTGCGTTAGAGCTCACTGACTTAGCCCTTCAAGCTCTAGATATTCAGCCAAAACAAATTCCAATGCTTGGTCGTGTAGCAGCTGGTGCACCCATATTAGCTGTTGAAGATGCAAGCGACTTTTATCCCATCCCTTCTCATTTAAATCATTTTGATGCAAATGACTTATTTATGTTAGAAATCTCAGGTGAGAGTATGATAAATATTGGCATCATGGATGGAGACATTATTACTGTCCGTCGCCAACCTTCAGTTGAAAATGGTGAAGTTGTTGTGGCAATGACTGAGGATGATGAAGCGACATGCAAGACATTCTTCAAAAAGTCGGACCATTATGTTTTGCGTCCTGAAAATGATTCAATGGAAGATATTATTGTTGACCATGTCACAATTTTAGGAAAAGTAGTCAGTCTGTTTAGAGAGTTTTAGTGACTCTCCTTTCATTTTAGAAAAAATCACTTACATTCAGCGTCTATTCGTTTTAATTAACTGAATAGGTGCTTTTTATTTTGCCCATAACCGATCATTCTCATTAAGAAAGCCCATCATTCAAACTCAAAGAGTCTAAATGTTGGTTCTATAATTTTTAGTGTTGATGAGAAATCATCAGCACTATTTTTGTGCATACAAAAAGTCATGCATTTCCGTTATCATATAAGTGTCTAAACAAAATGAAAGGTAGGAAATGTCATGACTCAT
>JACBXP010000026.1 GCA_015863185.1 Aerococcaceae bacterium DSM 111020 | reverse complement strand
TATATTATTACTTGTCGCCAAGAGGCCGTCATATTTTTGAAATAATTTCAAAAAGTGCTTGACAACTTTGAGACGGTGATGTTATATTAGATAACGTTGCGCTAGCGACCCACCGAAACAGGAAAGAAAAGAATTTCCAAAAAGTACTTGACCGACAGGTCAAAGGGTGGTAATATAATAAATGCTGACACAGCAACGCGTTTAACGCTTCCAAGAAAAAACAATTAAAAAAGTTGTTGACATTCTTGGTTAGTAAGTGTTATACTATAGAAGTTGCATCCAGCGACAAACTCCGAGTAAGAAAAAACTTTTTTCAAAAAAGTGTTGACAAACATCAACACCTCGGGTAATATATAGAGGTTGTCATTTACGACAACAGCTCATTGAAAACTGAACAAAGACAAACACCAAAATGTGTGAGGCATCATCTTAATTGATGATGAACACATCCCGAAATAAATTTCGAGACGGTCAGAGACAACTGACCTAAACTAAACATAAGCTAGTAATAAGAATGAGTCACAATCGGCTCATGAAAAAACTTTCATGAGAGTTTGATCCTGGCTCAGGACGAACGCTGGCGGCATGCCTAATACATGCAAGTCGAGCGAACCGACGAAGGAACTTGTTCCTTCTGACGTGAGCGGCGGACGGGTGAGTAACACGTGGGAAACCTACCTTTCAGCGGGGGATAACGTTCGGAAACGGACGCTAATACCGCATAAAGCCATTAACCGCCTGGTTAATGGATAAAAGACGGCTCTGCTGTCACTGAAAGATGGGCCCGCGGTGCATTAGCTAGTTGGTAAGGTAACGGCTTACCAAGGCGATGATGCATAGCCGACCTGAGAGGGTGATCGGCCACACTGGGACTGAGACACGGCCCAGACTCCTACGGGAGGCAGCAGTAGGGAATCTTCCGCAATGGGCGCAAGCCTGACGGAGCAATGCCGCGTGTATGAAGAAGGTCTTCGGATCGTAAAGTACTGTTATCAGCCAAGAACAATTCACAGAGTAACTGTTGTGGATCTGACGGTAACTGATCAGAAAGCCACGGCTAACTACGTGCCAGCAGCCGCGGTAATACGTAGGTGGCAAGCGTTGTCCGGATTTATTGGGCGTAAAGGGAGCGCAGGCGGTGACTTAAGTCTGATGTGAAAGCCCACGGCTCAACCGTGGAAGGTCATTGGAAACTGGGTCACTTGAATGGAGCAGAGGAGAACGGAATTCCATGTGTAGCAGTGAAATGCGTAGATATATGGAGGAACACCAGTGGCGAAGGCGGTTCTCTGGGCTCACATTGACGCTGAGGCTCGAAAGCGTGGGGAGCGAACAGGATTAGATACCCTGGTAGTCCACGCCGTAAACGATGAGTGCTAAGTGTTGGGGGGCTTCCACCCCTCAGTGCTGGCGTTAACGCAATAAGCACTCCGCCTGGGGAGTACGGCCGCAAGGCTGAAACTCAAAGGAATTGACGGGGACCCGCACAAGCGGTGGAGCATGTGGTTTAATTCGAAGCAACGCGAAGAACCTTACCAGGGCTTGACATCTGATGCATAACCTAGAGATAGGTGAAATTCTTCGGAACATCAAGACAGGTGGTGCATGGTTGTCGTCAGCTCGTGTCGTGAGATGTTGGGTTAAGTCCCGCAACGAGCGCAACCCTTATCACTAGTTGCCAGCATTCAGTTGGGGACTCTAGTGAGACTGCCGGTGACAAACCGGAGGAAGGTGGGGATGACGTCAAATCATCATGCCCCTTATGTCCTGGGCTACACACGTGCTACAATGGATGATACAGCGAGAAGCGACGTCGCGAGGCCAAGCAGATCTCTTAAAGTCATTCACAGTTCGGATTGTTCTCTGCAACTCGAGAGCATGAAGCCGGAATCGCTAGTAATCGTGGATCAGCACGCCACGGTGAATACGTTCCCGGGTCTTGTACACACCGCCCGTCACACCACGAAAGTTTGTAACACCCGAAGCCGGTGGCCTAACCTTATGGAGGGAGCCGTCGAAGGTGGGACAGATGATTGGGGTGAAGTCGTAACAAGGTAGCCGTATCGGAAGGTGCGGCTGGATCACCTCCTTTCTAAGGAGTAAGGACCTTGCATAGATTGGCATGTCTTTGTTTAGTTTTGAGTGAG
>JACBXP010000025.1 GCA_015863185.1 Aerococcaceae bacterium DSM 111020 | reverse complement strand
TTGGTTTGACATCAATTTAACGCGAATTTTAACAAAATATTAACGCTTACAATTTAGGTGGCACTTTTCGGGGAAATGTGCGCGGAACCCCTATTTGTTTATTTTTCTAAATACATTCAAATATGTATCCGCTCATGAGACAATAACCCTGATAAATGCTTCAATAATATTGAAAAAGGAAGAGTATGCGTAGCCGTAATTGGAGCCGTACCCTGACCGAACGTAGCGGCGGTAATGGTGCGGTGGCGGTGTTTATGGCGTGCTATGATTGCTTTTTTGGCGTGCAGAGCATGCCGCGTGCGAGCAAACAGCAGGCGCGTTATGCGGTGGGCCGTTGCCTGATGCTGTGGAGCAGCAACGATGTGACCCAGCAGGGCAGCCGTCCGAAAACCAAACTGAACATTATGCGTGAAGCGGTGATTGCGGAAGTGAGCACCCAGCTGTCTGAAGTGGTGGGCGTGATTGAACGTCATCTGGAACCGACCCTGCTGGCCGTGCATCTGTATGGCAGCGCGGTGGATGGCGGCCTGAAACCGCATAGCGATATTGATCTGCTGGTGACCGTGACCGTGCGTCTGGATGAAACCACCCGTCGTGCGCTGATTAACGATCTGCTGGAAACCAGCGCGAGCCCGGGTGAAAGCGAAATTCTGCGTGCGGTGGAAGTGACCATCGTGGTGCATGATGACATTATTCCGTGGCGTTATCCGGCGAAACGTGAGCTGCAGTTTGGCGAATGGCAGCGTAACGATATTCTGGCCGGCATTTTTGAACCGGCGACCATTGATATCGATCTGGCCATTCTGCTGACCAAAGCGCGTGAACATAGCGTGGCGCTGGTTGGTCCGGCAGCGGAAGAACTGTTTGATCCGGTGCCGGAACAGGACCTGTTTGAAGCGCTGAACGAAACCCTGACCCTGTGGAACAGCCCGCCGGATTGGGCGGGTGATGAACGCAACGTGGTGCTAACCCTGAGCCGTATTTGGTATAGCGCGGTGACCGGCAAAATTGCGCCGAAAGATGTGGCGGCGGATTGGGCCATGGAACGTCTGCCGGCGCAGTATCAGCCGGTGATTCTGGAAGCGCGTCAGGCGTATCTGGGCCAGGAAGAAGATCGTCTGGCCAGCCGTGCGGATCAGCTGGAAGAATTTGTGCATTACGTGAAAGGCGAAATTACCAAAGTGGTGGGTAAATAATAACTGTCAGACCAAGTTTACTCATATATACTTTAGATTGATTTAAAACTTCATTTTTAATTTAAAAGGATCTAGGTGAAGATCCTTTTTGATAATCTCATGACCAAAATCCCTTAACGTGAGTTTTCGTTCCACTGAGCGTCAGACCCCGTAGAAAAGATCAAAGGATCTTCTTGAGATCCTTTTTTTCTGCGCGTAATCTGCTGCTTGCAAACAAAAAAACCACCGCTACCAGCGGTGGTTTGTTTGCCGGATCAAGAGCTACCAACTCTTTTTCCGAAGGTAACTGGCTTCAGCAGAGCGCAGATACCAAATACTGTTCTTCTAGTGTAGCCGTAGTTAGGCCACCACTTCAAGAACTCTGTAGCACCGCCTACATACCTCGCTCTGCTAATCCTGTTACCAGTGGCTGCTGCCAGTGGCGATAAGTCGTGTCTTACCGGGTTGGACTCAAGACGATAGTTACCGGATAAGGCGCAGCGGTCGGGCTGAACGGGGGGTTCGTGCACACAGCCCAGCTTGGAGCGAACGACCTACACCGAACTGAGATACCTACAGCGTGAGCTATGAGAAAGCGCCACGCTTCCCGAAGGGAGAAAGGCGGACAGGTATCCGGTAAGCGGCAGGGTCGGAACAGGAGAGCGCACGAGGGAGCTTCCAGGGGGAAACGCCTGGTATCTTTATAGTCCTGTCGGGTTTCGCCACCTCTGACTTGAGCGTCGATTTTTGTGATGCTCGTCAGGGGGGCGGAGCCTATGGAAAAACGCCAGCAACGCGGCCTTTTTACGGTTCCTGGCCTTTTGCTGGCCTTTTGCTCATTAGGCACCCCAGGCTTTACCCGAACGACCGAGCGCAGCGAGTCAGTGAGCGAGGAAGCGGAGAGCGCCCAATACGCAAGGAAACAGCTATGACCATGTTAATGCAGCTGGCACGACAGGTTTCCCGACTGGAAAGCGGGCAGTGAAGTGAAGGCCCATGAGGCCAGTTAATTAAGCGGCCGCGATATCCTGCAGATGCATCCAGTACTAGTATGGCCCAGA
>JACBXP010000024.1 GCA_015863185.1 Aerococcaceae bacterium DSM 111020 | reverse complement strand
TCCAATGGGGTCGTTGAAGGAACCGTTAATAAAATCAAGATGATTAAACGCTCAGGCTATGCCTATCGTAATTTTGGTCATTTACGTTGCCGGATTCTTATTTCAACACAATTCAAGAAAACAAATACACAACCACCACGACATTTATATTTTAACGACGAAGACGCAGACATAAAGTATAATCAACGAAAAAGTGCATAGAAAAAGACGACTGAAATATCAGTCGTCAAAACTCCGTCAACATTATTTGACATAGAGCCAAAAATATTTTGACGACAAAAACTCCCATGCGTCGCGTCAGTAACGCATGGGAGTTTCTGTTGTCTTAGAAAGTTCATCTTTGTGAAATGACTATTCTTTCGTACGACGTTTTGTATCAACAACCATGAGACCTGCTCCGGACAATAAGGCTACCATTGCTAAGGCTAAGGTTTCCATTGTCTGATCGTTTTCACCAGTCTCTGGTAATGTACCAATACTTTGTTTAACTAATGCTACTTGTTCATCAACACTTGGTTCCGCTGGTTCTACTGGATCACTTGGATCTGCTGGATTAAGTGTCGGATTTCCAGGTGTTTCTGGTTCACCTGGTGTTGGTTCGCCCGGTTCACCTGGTTCGCCTGGTTCACCTGGTTCGCCTGGTTCACCTGGTTCACCTGGTTCGCCTGGTTCACCTGGTTCGCCTGGTTGGCCTGGTTCACCCGGTTCGCCTGGTTCGCCCGGTTCGCCCGGTTCACCTGGTTCGCCTGGTTCACCTGGTTCACCCGGTTCGCCTGGTTCGCCTGGTTCACCCGGTTCGCCTGGTTCACCTGGTTCGCCTGGTTGGCCTGGTTCGCCTGGTTCACCTGGTTCGCCTGGTTCACCCGGTTCGCCTGGTTCGCCTGGTTCACCTGGTTCGCCTGGTTCACCTGGTTGGCCTGGTTCACCTGGTTGGCCTGGTTCACCCGGTTCGCCTGGTTCACCTGGTTCGCCTGGTTCACCCGGTTCGCCTGGTTCGCCTGGTTCACCTGGTTCGCCTGGTTTACCTGGCATGCAACAAGGAATCTCAATCGTTACCGTTGAATTGTCAGTGTACACAATCGTTAATTGACCATCAATCGTATAAATTTTCTTGATGCCGCGTCCATCTTTACCATCACGGATGAAGTGACGACTAGACTCATTACCGTCAGCGTCTTTCATAATCACCCATAGTCCAGTGTCGCCATTTTCATTGGTTCCTGGAATGGTTTCGATACTTGGTGAACGTCCGTCTTCGCCGTCTTTGCCATCACGGACAAATTCACGAGAGACTTCATTACCGTCGCCATCATAAATGATGATCCACTGGCCACTTTCACCTTTTTCATTCTTACCAGGTTCTACTTTGACGGATGGTGTTTTGCCATCGACGCCATCTTGGCCGTCTTGACCATCTTGGCCGTCTTTACCGTCACGAATGAATTCACGCACGATTTCATCGCCATTCGGACGCGTAATGATTAACCAGTAACCACTATTGCCTTGACCATCTTCGCCTGGTTCTGTGCGAACTTGTGGTGTTTCACCATCTTTGCCGTCTTGACCATCCTTACCGTCACGACCATGGTAAATCGTACGTGTTTCAGTCGTACCATCTGGATGAGTGATACGAATAATCACACCGATTTCATTGCCATCACGGTCGACGACAGGTTCTATCGTGATAGTTGAAGATTGACCATCTTCGCCGTCTTGACCATCTTGCCCATCTGCGACAAAGTCACGGTCTAATTCTTGACCTGTTTCACGGTCACGGATAATAATCCAGACGCCGGTTTGACCATTGAAGCTGCCTGGTTCTGTTGTGGCCGTGATGGATTTTCCATCTTCGCCATCTTTGCCGTCGCGACCATCGCGAATAATGTGCGTATGCGATGAACCATCAGGGTTAATAATCGTAATCTCTACACCTGTTTCGGTATCACGAGAAGAAATTGTTGGTGATTTCCCATCTGCGCCATCTGCGATGAACTCACGGTCTATTTCTTGGAAAGTATCTCGATCACGGATAATCAACCATGTCCCTGATTTACCATCATGATCTCCACGCTCAACGGTGGCGATGATTGATTTTCCATCTTTTCCGTCTTGGCCGTCTTGACCATCTTGACCATGATAGATAATACGTTCCTCTACACGTCCATCTGGATGGGTGATGATAATCTTGTAGCCCAATTCCTTACCATTTGGATCTGTGATTGGTTCCGTCGTGATTTCTGGTGTTTTACCGTCTTCACCATCTTTCCCATCCGCTCCGTCAGCTCCGTTTTCGCCATTCGCAACGAAGTCTCGGTCTAACTCTTCACCGGTATCACGGTCACGGACAATAATCCAAACGCCTTCTTTTCCTTGGAAAGTACCTGGTTCGGTTTCAACAGTAACAGATTGACCATCTTGACCGTCTTGGCCGTCGGCTCCGTCAGCACCATCTTTACCATCTTTACCATCACGGACAATCGTTTCTGTTGTTGTCCCGTCTGGGTTTGTAATGATAATTGTGTAGCTTCCATCGCCATTGTCAACCACTTCTACAGTTGGTGATTGACCATCTGCTCCGTCGGTTCCATCTTGGCCGTCACGGATGATTGTTTCGGTCGTTGTACCATCTGGGTTAACGATCGTTACAGTGTGAGTGCCGTCGCCGTTGTCTACTACTGTCGCTGTTGGGGACTCACCATCTTCCCCATCACGGATGATTGTTTCGGTTGTTGTACCATCTGGGTTAACGATCGTTACAGTGTGAGTACCGTCGCCGTTGTCTACCACTTCTACAGTTGGTGATTGACCATCTGCTCCGTCGGTTCCATCTTGGCCGTCACGGATGATTGTTTCGGTCGTTGTACCATCTGGGTTAACGATCGTTACAGTGTGAGTGCCGTCGCCGTTGT
>JACBXP010000023.1 GCA_015863185.1 Aerococcaceae bacterium DSM 111020 | reverse complement strand
AACAGGTGTGTCCTTCTTGCCATCATCACCACACAGTTGTCTTATCTCAAGTGAACCTTCATTCACTCAAAACTGAATATCCTACACAAACGCCGATCCATTGTTTCATGGTTAAGTCCTCGACCGATTAGTACACGTCCGCTCCATGTGTCACCACACTGCCACTTCGTGCCTATCTACCTGATCGTCTCTCAGGGGTCTTACTTACTTGCGTAATGGGAAATCTCATCTTGAAGCTGGCTTCGCACTTAGATGCTTTCAGCGCTTATCCATCCCACACATAGCTACCCAGCTCTGCTCCTGGCGGAACAACTGGTACACCAGCGGTGTGTCCATCCCGGTCCTCTCGTACTAAGGACAGCTCTTCTCAAATTTCCTACGCCCGCGACGGATAGGGACCGAACTGTCTCACGACGTTCTGAACCCAGCTCGCGTACCGCTTTAATGGGCGAACAGCCCAACCCTTGGGACCGACTTCAGCCCCAGGATGCGATGAGCCGACATCGAGGTGCCAAACCTCCCCGTCGATGTGAACTCTTGGGGGAGATAAGCCTGTTATCCCCAGGGTAGCTTTTATCCGTTGAGCGATGGCCCTTCCATATGGTACCACCGGATCACTAAGCCCGACTTTCGTCCCTGCTCGACTTGTCTGTCTCGCAGTCAAGCTCCCTTCTGCCTTTGCGCTCTGCGAATGATTTCCAACCATTCTGAGGGAACCTTTGGGCGCCTCCGTTACTGTTTAGGAGGCGACCGCCCCAGTCAAACTGCCCACCTGACACTGTCTCCCGTGTTCTACACGCGGGTTAGAGCGTTCATGAATCAAGGGTAGTATCCCACTGACGCCTCCAGTGAATCTGACGATCCACCTTCTTAGGCTCCTACCTATCCTGTACATGACACACAAACACTCAATATCAAGCTACAGTGAAGCTCCATGGGGTCTTTCCGTCCTGTCGCGGGTAACCTGCATCTTCACAGGTACTATAATTTCACCGAGTCTCTCGTTGAGACAGTGCCCAGATCGTTACGCCTTTCGTGCGGGTCGGAACTTACCCGACAAGGAATTTCGCTACCTTAGGACCGTTATAGTTACGGCCGCCGTTTACTGGGGCTTCAATTCGTACCTTCGCTTGCGCTAAGCACTCCTCTTAACCTTCCAGCACCGGGCAGGCGTCAGCCTCTATACGTCACCTTTCGGTTTGGCAGAGACCTATGTTTTTGCTAAACAGTCGCCTGGGCCTATTCACTGCGGCTGACTTGCGTCAGCACCCCTTCTCCCAAAGTTACGGGGTCATTTTGCCGAGTTCCTTAACGAGAGTTCTCTCGATCACCTTGGTATACTCTACCTGACGACCTGTGTCGGTTTGCGGTACGGGTTAAAGTTAACTCGCTAGAAGCTTTTCTCGACAGTTTGATGCGTCACCTTCGCTACTTATATTTCACTCCAGGTCACAACTCACCCTTACAGTCGAAAGCATTTGACTCTCAACCAGGCTCGTTGCTTCTACAGCCATCCAATCGGCTGCGTGACTCTACCTCCTGTGTCCCTCCATCACTCAATCGTTAACTCTAAGTACAGGAATCTCTACCTGTTATCCATCGCCTAGACCTGTCGGCTTCAGCTTAGGTCCCGACTAACCCAGGGCGGACGAGCCTTCCCCTGGAAACCTTCGTCAATCGGTGGACAGGATTCTCACCTGTCTTGCGCTACTCATACCGGCATTCTCACTTCTATGCGCTCCACAGCTCCTTACGGTACTGCTTCACCGCACATAGAACGCTCTCCTACCACTCATCCTTTCGGATGAATCCACAGCTTCGGTGTATTGTTTAGCCCCGGTACATTTTCGGCGCAGGGTCACTCGACTAGTGAGCTATTACGCACTCTTTCAAGGATGGCTGCTTCTAAGCCAACCTCCTAGTTGTCTGGGCAACCCCACATCCTTTTCCACTTAACAATCACTTAGGGACCTTAGCTGGTGGGCTGGGCTGTTTCCCTTTCGACTACGGATCTTATCACTCGCAGTCTGACTCCCATAGATACGTCTACGGCATTCGGAGTTTATCAGGATTCGGTAACCCGGGAGGGCCCCTCGTCCTAACAGTGCTCTACCTCCATGACGCTCGCTATGAGGCTATACCTAAATATATTTCGGAGAGAACCAGCTATCTCCAGGTTCGATTGGAATTTCACCGCTACCCACACGTCATCCCCGCATTTTTCAACATACGTGGGTTCGGTCCTCCAGTGTGTCTTACCACACCTTCAACCTGCACATGGGTAGGTCACCTGGTTTCGGGTCGACGACACCTGACTCACGCCCTATTCAGACTCGCTTTCGCTACGGCTCCGCTTCTTCAGCTTAACCTTGCCAACTATCGTCACTCGCCGGTTCATTCTACAAAAGGCACGCCATCACCCATTAACGGGCTCTGACTACTTGTAAGCACACGGTTTCAGGTACTCTTTCACTCCCCTCCCGGGGTGCTTTTCACCTTTCCCTCACGGTACTGGTTCACTATCGGTCACTAGGGAGTATTTAGCCTTACCAGATGGTCCTGGTGGATTCCGACGGAATTTCACGTGCTCCGCCGTACTCAGGATACTCATAGAGTGTGATTCGATTTCGTTTACGGGAGTCTCACCCTCTGCGCTGTGTCTTCCCAGACACTTCAACTATCCAATCATCATCTCACAGCTGAGTCCTACAACCCCACTTGTAAACAAGTGGTTTGGGCTCTTCCCGTTTCGCTCGCCGCTACTCAGGGAATCGTTATTTACTTTCTCTTCCTGCAGGTACTAAGATGTTTCAGTTCTCTGCGTTTACCTCGCTCTCGCGTGACAGTCTAAAACTGCCGGGTTCCCCCATTCGGAAATCTCTGGATCAAAGCTTACTTACAGCTCCCCAAAGCATATCGGTGTTCGTCCCGTCCTTCGTCGGCTCCTAGTGCCAAGGCATTCACCGTGCGCCCTTTGTTTCTTAACCATTATTGATCATTTCAATATGATCGCGCTATTTTTTGTTCTATATTGCTATAGACTCGGTCAATTTCTCGGTTCATTATATCTTCTTAGAAATTATAATTTTTGTTTGTGTATTAATTCCTCGCATCGAAGAATTAATACGGATATTCAGTTTTCAATGAACAAA
>JACBXP010000022.1 GCA_015863185.1 Aerococcaceae bacterium DSM 111020 | reverse complement strand
ATTTCGATTTATTCTGTGTGTAGCGTTCAAAATAGTCACGAATAGTGCCGCCTTTCTTAAGGAAGTTGACAACGTTATAGATGGGGTGATTGGAACGTCCAAGCTTTTTTGCGATATCACAGGCTTTATAACCGATATCAAAATAAGCTTCTATCCATCCGAGTTCTTTCATGCTAAGATGTGTGTAGGTCATTTGTGTCACTCCTCTAATTTTCGTGGTTGGAAATTTGATTTGAGTGTACCACAAATGGTTTATTTATTTTTCTAGCTTAATTTTACAATTCAAGATATGATTAATGAAGTATATTTGAATTATATGGAGGCCAGTATGAAAACTATTTATTTTGTCAGACATTCTCTGAGAGACACAAGGATTCAAGATGACCTATTAGCCCCTTTAACAGCCGAAGGCCATGCAAAGGCTTTGAAAATAACCCATAAATTTAAAGATATAGAGATTGATAAAATCTACTCAAGTCCCGCCCTTAGAGCCATCCAAACAGTTGAGAAATTAGCGGATGACCACAAGCTAGAAATTTTATTGTCTGACAATCTATTAGAGAGACAAATCGGAGCTTGGGTTGAATACTTCAATCAATTTACTTTAAAACAATGGCAAGATTTTGACTATCAATTAGATGATGGCGAATCGCTTAATGATGCTAGGGCTAGGATTCTCCAATTTTATCAATGTATCTTAAATTCTCCTGACAGGAATATAGTTATATCCAGTCATGGAACAATCTTGGCTTTGCTATTTAATTACCTTGATTCAAATTTTGGTTTCGAAAATTGGCGACAGATGACCATGCCCGACTTATTTCAACTCAAACTCAATGAATCCCAAATTCTCTCATTCGAGAGAATTGAGCTAAACTGAGTTAAATTTGTTCAATCTATCACTGCACTTTCAACTATCCTAAAACTTGAATCTTCAGTATTGATTTGGGCTTGTGCCCCATAAGGAAGAACACACTTGGGTTCATTGTGGCCAAAGCTCATATTGTATAAAACCGCTAAGTCAGGCCGGCCCACTTCTTCTAGTATCTTATGCCAAATGTCTTTGTATTCATCATAGTAAACATTATTTTGGGGCTTACCAATTAATAGCCCATTGATCTGGTCAAAGATCCCCATCGTCATAAAGGCTCGTAAGTTGTCTTCTAGTTGAGAGGGGCTGATATATTCTTCCGAAGTTTCAAGAAATAAAAGGGCACCCTTGAATGCTTCAAGGGCCGGAAAATATTGGCTGCCCCTTAAATTAGTTAAGACTTCTAAGCAGCCTCCAATTAGGTGTCCCGTAACTAGCCCAGCCGCCTGACCATTAAGAAGTTCATAACCTTGATTTGTAATTTGGGGTCGGGTCTTGCCTTTATTTTCCTCATCCCACTGTAAACCGTGTTGGCGAATAAAGGCAGACGGTTTGATTTCCCCTATCAGATCTGCTGAAAACCAAGCTTTACGAATATTTTCTATAGTGTAATTATCCATCTCAATATTTTCCGCAAAGTCGGTTAAGAGAGCCGGCCCATAAGAAGTCGAGATACCATGTTGGTAAAAGAAGAGATGGTTGGTGGTTGTATCGGAATAACCCGTAAAAATTTTAGGATTGGCCTTCAGATTTTCCACATCAATATAAGGAAGAATCCGAACTGTTTCATTGCCTCCAATGGCACAAACAATAGCCTTAACTTCAGGATCAGCGATGGCTTGGTTCAAGTCAGCCGCCCGCTTTTCAGGATGCTGATAGATATACTCCATTCCCTTCAAAGCATGTGGCATGACTTTGACCCTTAATCCAAAGACACTCTCCAAGCGGTCAATCCCTTGTTGCGTTCGCCATAGAATGCTTTCCTCTCCCGCTAAGCCGCTTGATAGAGATACAAGAGCGACTGTGTCTCCTGCATTTAATTTCTTCGGTTTTGCTAGCATCATACTACCCTCTTCCTATTTTATATGAAATAACTATAGCATATTTTTGATGACGGGAATACAGACCTGTTTTTGGGGGTTCTATTCCCGTCGTTGAATTTGACCACGGGAATAAAGGCCCGATTTTACCTTGATATGTCCGTCGTACAAACCTACCACGGGAATACAGGACAGGATAATCATCATCATAAAAAGCAGCTGATATTTATCAAGGTGAATCAGTTTTCATCTAATGAAACCTTACTTTAATATATCCCATCCATAAACATATTCCACATAATCCTCTCCCAAAATCTGCAAGACTTCTTCCCCAAGCAAACGACCGCCCATGGCTTGATAAAATTGGACGGCAGGGTTGCCCTTTAAAACCAAGACTGACATTTTCTGATAGCCAGAAGCTAACAAAGCATTCTTCACCGCCTCAAACAGAAGGCGACCGCCCCCTTGACCTTGATAAGCTTGTAACAAGTAAATCGCATAAAGTTCACCATCATAACTTCCATAATTTCCGTTCCTTTGGGCCCCAGCCGTCGCAAAGCCTACCACTTCCGACTTCTCATTCTCGATAACATATAATATAGCTTCTTCCTTCAATCGAGCCCACTTTGCGCTTTGACCTTCATAAGTTAAGGAATCAATAAATTCATCCGCCACAATTCCTCGGTAGGTTGACTGCCAGCTATCTACTTGAACTCTAGCGATAGATTTCGCATCTTGACTACTGCCTTTTCTAAGTTTAAACATTTGCTCAGCTCCTATGCCCTTTATGTACCATAGTATCAATTGTATTAAATAAAACCAATAAAACTTAAGCCGTCAAGACCCTTAAGTTTTATTGGTTTTGATTTGAAGTTAGTTTTTCACATCAGCTTCATACGATTAGCCCGCCATCTCCCAGCTAAATCAAATAAAATTATCCAAATAGTTAGAACCAGCCAAGCTGTAAAATTTAATCTTGGCAAGTCATGTATGAGTGCGGCTTCTCCTATGACAATTGAAATGGTATTTAAGTAGATGAATTTCAAAACATTGATGTTAAGTGATGAATTAGAGAGTAATATACTTATTAGACTACCGACTAGCCTTGTTGCGCTAAAAAGATATAGGAAATCACTTGATAAATCATCCCCATAGCTGATGCTTCGATTTTCTCTATAAAGCTAATGTGACGTTTTTGGTAATCGAGTGATTTAAGTTGATTGATAACGACTTGGCCCTGTGTCTTGCTATTCTTGAGCGTGTATCTATCAGGGGATTGTTTCATTGTTGAAGTAATCAGGCATATGACGGCGAATTTCGTCGCAGCGTTAAATGCATGATTCGAGACAACTAAGCTTGGGCGATGCTTTTGAATCTCACGACCATTCTTTGGATCGAAATCAATCCAGAAAATAGCACCCTAATTCAAAATATAATTAGGCTTCTTCTAGTAGCTCTAAACCTACAGAAGTTATATCTTTCCACACATCCATAGAATAAAACTCTCCCTTTTTTGCTCGGAGGAATGGATTGTCAATTTTATGAATTAATATAGAAGATAAACTATACCAAGAAGATCTTAATATTCGTCATCGCCATAACAGGATGATTATTGAACAACGCATTCATTATTATTCTAATACTCATTTTAACCACGAAGAAACAGACGAAATGGTTCACTATTTATTCCAAATTGATAATTGGGGCTATTACGAGCTAACTCTTTTCGATAAATTGTTATTCTGTTTAAATTTGGAACAATAAGAAGAAAATAATAAACAATATCATCGCTTCTTCAAAGGAATAGGTTGTCGTATAAAATTTATTAACACTTCGATGGACTCTTGTAAGTTGGTTAATCTTATTTTTCATATGGAATAATTCCTTATTCAATTGACATTTAGCTTTCTACTAAACATTACCATAAATAGATATTGATAAAAACCTTAACAGAGTTATTTTGTTAACCTTTTAAATTAGAGGTCAGGCTCTCCCTCGTCTTCCAGCTCTTGTATAATTATTATATTCTTAAATACTTACTTTGCTTATTATTTTCTCATATATATTACTTATCTTTGATTATTCAACATATATTTACTTGGAGGCGATGAAATTTATGGTGAAGATAGCTATCTATAAAGTAGTAAAAATATACGCCTTATGTATTTTAAAGTTTTTATTAAATTTGATTTGTCAAATTAAGATAGAAATAATTTAACTCTGATACATTCTCAATAAAGACCTCCAACGGCGTCTTATAGTTTAAAGATTTTCTAGGTATTTTATTTCTGCGCACGGCGACAGAAGAAATAAACGCTTGGTTCACTTCATTAAAGTCCATCT
>JACBXP010000021.1 GCA_015863185.1 Aerococcaceae bacterium DSM 111020 | reverse complement strand
ACTAATTCATCCGTGGTAAGATGGGTGTAGGTCATTTATGATCTCTCCTATTCTTCGTGGTGGAAGTATAGTAAGAGTGTATCATAAATGACCTTTTTATTTGTCTAGCTTAATATTACAATCTAGGACTAATAAAAAACAGCCCATAAAAGAGCTGTTTAGATAATTATTTTCTTAACTTACAAGTTAAATTACAACCTTGAATAAGCATTAACATATCTGCTAAAATTAATTTATTAGAATATTTCTTTTGTTTATATTCAAACTTTACTTACTTTAAAAATCCAGTAGATTCCATTTTCCAATCAACTCACAGACTATTCCACATTCAATTTACTTCTAATTTCATTGATCCATATAAATCATCGGCTTCAATAAACAAATAATTTCCTCCTTTGGGTAGTTTTATTGTACCAGACCATTCTCCACTTTCTTCCATCAATACCTCAGGATCATCTGAACCTGATACAAACATTAATTTCGCTTCCCCTTTTTCAATGTTAAGATTACATTTAACCTCAATTTCATTTCCAGCCTTTCGATCTATTGTTGTACCACCGAAAATATATTCTTTACCTGTAAAATTTGATGTTAGTATAGTTTCATGGACATATCTAAGTTAAATTAGATACAATCAATTTAAGGAGGATGTGTCATAATGAATCGAACAAAACAACGTACACAGTATAACGATGATTTCAAAATAATGTTCGTTGATCTTTATCATTCTGGAAGTTCTGTAAAGGATTTAAGCAGCGAGTATGGCGTTTCTGAGGTAACTATTTATAAATGGATAAAGAAGTTGACTCCAGTTGAAGGTACTGATGGCAAAGAAATTACACCTAAAGAACTCGATGCCATCCAAAAAGAAAACCTTCGGTTAAAACGGGAGTTAGGCATCTTAAAAAAGGCTATGGCCATATTCGCCAGAAAGTAAATCAGAATGAACTGACAGAATTTATAACAGAACATAAAGATGAATTTCCTATTGTTAAAATGTGTAAAACCCTTGATATATCTAGATCGACCTACTATGAGTCATTGAATAAAACGGAGTCCAATCGTGACCGTGAAAATCGTGAATATACTGAAAGAATCGTACAAATTCATGAAGAGAGTAAAAAACGTTATGGGGCACCTAAAATTCATAAAGAGCTTGAAAAAGAAGGTTATTCAATCAGTTTAAAGCAAGTTCAACGTCTGATGAAAAAGGTCGGTATTCGGTCTATCATCGTGAAGAAATTCCGGCCAACTGCTAGTAAACAAAAAATTGAAGGCAGAGAAAATATTATCAAAAGAGATTTTTCTACCACAACGATGAACGAGAAATGGGTTGGCGATATCACGTACATCCACACGCTTCGTCATGGTTGGTGTTACCTGGCGTCTGTCTTAGATTTGCACACTAAGAAAGTGATCGGGCACTCTTTTTCACGCTCAATGACAAAAGAATTAGTAAAAAATGCTTTAGAGAATGCCTATGTTGCGCAGAAACCAGATGACGGCGTCATCTTTCATTCAGATCTGGGTTCACAATACACAAGTGATGACTTTGCAGAAGTGATAAAAAAATACAAGATGACACATTCCTTTAGTCGTAAAGGTAGCCCTTATGACAATGCTTGTATCGAATCATTCCATGCCACTTTAAAGAAAGAAGAAGTCAATCACGTGCAATATTTAGATTTTAACAGCGCAAAAGTAGAGTTATTTAAATATATAGAAGGTTGGTACAACCGCAAAAGAATACATGGGAGTATTGGCTTTCTAACTCCACAAGAAATGGAAGATTTAATACTGAATCAGGCACCCTAACTAACTACACAAACGAGATGTAGAGCACGGCTTTACGTGGAGAGACAAGTATGATAGCCTCTTTTAGAAAGCCAGCGATATTTTCAAGTAAGCTGGCTTCCTGGATTAGAATCCAAGTCTGCAGAAGCTCCATGTCAAGCCTTCACATATAAACTGCAATAAATGACGATGCGTAATTAAAAATTAACTTATTTGTGTCCAAGATATTGACTTAGATCCAATTTTCATATTCAGCAGTATATTCCCCTGTATAATCATCTTCACCAGACTTCTTAGTTCCAACTAGATTTCTTTCTTTCGTTAATTGTAATTCTCCTGTACTACTTACCACTTTGTCGTATGCATTTAATATTTCATCTTTAGAGCAAGCTGTTAGAGTTGAAAATATTATTAACATACATAACAACAGTATAGATTTTCTTTTCATTTTTACCTACTTTCTTGAAAATAATTCCTTTTTCTCCTTTTCTCTATGATCTTTTTTTTGTGGATTTAACCTTACAATTATTACTACTGAAATAACCATACACAAAGCCAAAGTCAATAAGGATAATCCCATATTTGCAGGCTCGGTTGCATTCGTAAAAGTACTTGTATCAAATCCAACAATTGAAAATCCTGATAACATTGGATATAGACTTCTAATAAGAGGTGATTTTATAAACATAGCACTATATCCTAATATAAATGATAGAATTACTCCTCCTAAATACATTCCCTCTTTTCTACTTGTAAAAGCCATTATTGGTAAAACAGAAATATAGACACAGATAGTTATACCAATAAATTGGAATAAATTCTTCAAAATGATGGGAGTATTTAAACCTTCCAATCCACTTACTTTTCCTATTATAACGGTAACAATAAAACTATATATTCCTAAAAGAAGACTTAAGATCGCCATTGTTAATAGCTTACCACCAACTAGTTTTTTAAAGCTAATTGGTATAGGAAAAATATTTTTTAATGTGTCATCCGTATACTCTCGGTTGATTATATAGCCACCAATTAATGTAAATACTATGGGCATAAAAATAGTTACACTATTCCAAATTGAACTATCAAAAAGGGCTTGAAAATCAAAGTTTGGATTAGTCCCTGTAGTAGCTACAGACTGAGTGAAAACAGCAAGTACTGATGGAAAAGCCATACCTATTAATCCAATTAGCAATATATGAAATCTCTTTAATTTTTTAAATTCAGTTTGAATTATTTTAATCATATCTATACCTCCTAAATTTCCCTACGTTTATAAATTCTTATCATTAACAAAATGCAGATGATTGACTCAATTAACAGTATAGAAAAACATAGAGGTGAAGATACAAAATATTCACTAAATCTATTAAAAAATTCGATTTGTACATCTCCCACAGGTATGTTAAATTGATACAACCAACGAAATATCAAAGGTATTGGCATAAGTGTCCCAAGATTAAATCCTATAGGTTGCATAATAATGCCCTCGGAAAAATGCATGATATAGTTAGTCAATGTATATATAAATACAATGATTATAGATAATAAGTAACTCTTGTCAAACAAAATGACTAAGGTGATACAAGGCAAGGCTGCTGCCCATAAAACAATGCCTGTAGCAATGGCTAAAATAAAATTCAAGCCTAATCCATCTAAAGGAATCTTAAAAACAAGACTCATTAATGTCCCAATGCCAAATCCCACAATTTGAAATATTATTGAAAAAATAAGTAATACAATTAATTTACTAATAATAATATTTTTTTTCGAAATAGGTATAACTAAAAGATTTTTCATTGTATTATTATCAAGTTCTAAAAAAAATGAGTTGATGGCTAATAAAACTAATATTGGCATCAATAGTAAGAATCCACTTTCTTCTCGAATAAAATTATTTATGCTAGAAAAATCAGAACTATTTCCCTTTACAATTAAAACCGTACCTATTAAAGGAAAAACAAAGGCTAGAAGTAGAGCAAATATAAATATTTTTTTGCGTTTAAACTTTTTTAATTCTACCATGAATAAGTTACTCAATTCCCTTACCTCCAGTTATTTTTTTGAAATAATCCTCTAGAGTATTTTCAGATCTATGAGCTTCATATACATCTATACCTGACTTTATAAGACTTCGATTTATCAACGCTACTGAAACATCTAAATCATATAGTCGAATATTCTTGTCCTTTTCGATAATAAAGTTCTCAGTGTTAAATTCCCTTTCCAAAATTCTAGAAGCCTGTCCCGTATCTGAAACCACAAAGTGAATGTATTTACCATTTTTTTCCTCTAGGTCTTTTAAACTTCCTTCTTCCAAAAGTTTACCATGATCAATAATTCCAATATCATCTGCCAACAAGGCAATTTCAGATAAAATATGACTAGAAAGAATGATTGTTTTCCCTCTAACATCACACAAATAACGAATAAACTTTCGAACTTCTGCAATACCTATCGGATCAAGCCCGTTTATGGGTTCATCCAAAATTAAAAGCTCTGGATCGTGCATGATAGCAAGGGCTATGGCTAACCTTTGTTTCATACCTAAAGAGTATTGAGAAAAAAGTTTTTTATCTCCAAATGGTAAACCGACCACCTCTAAGGCATCTTTCACAGCGGATTTCTTAGGAACTCCTCTTAACTTTGCAAATATTTCTAAGTTTTCTGTTCCTGTTAAATTGGGATAAAAACCTGGCGACTCTATTAAGCTACCAATTCTTGGTAATACAGATTTCTCATTCCCTATGATATCTTGTCCAAATATCTCAACTTTGCCACTTGTTGGCTTAGTTAATCCTAACAACATTTTCATAGTAGTTGTTTTCCCAGCTCCATTTCTTCCTAACAATCCATAAATTCTACCTTTCCTAACATTTATGCTTAAATTATTTACACTTTTCTGTTCTCCATAAGATTTTGTTAAATTTTTTGTTTCTATAATATAATTGCTCATGAAATCTACCTCCTTTTATTTATAATTACATTATAAATCATCATCCTTGCATTAACCTTATATTAACCTTGCATTAACCTTGCAATAAAAATAGTCCTTGTAAAAACAAGAACTAAAATTTTATTTATATCTATTCGATGACGTATTAAATTGAATTATGAAATTTGTAAATTCTCCTTCTTTACTTTCTACGCTTATTTCTCCTTGCATAACTTCAACCATTTGCTTTACAATAGCAAGTCCAAGTCCACTTCCTTTTCTACTTCTTCCCGCATCGCATTTATAGAGACGGTCAAAAATATATGGTAAATTAGTTTCAGAAATACCTATTCCATTATCTTTTATAGAAATAAATACTCGTCTATCATTGTTAGAAATACTAATGTATAGCTTAGAAGCTTTACTGTGACTTATTACATTTTGTAATAGATTATTTATTATCCTCTCATACTTATCTCTATCAACTTTTATAAAAATTGGTCTTTCAGGCATATCTATTTCAAAATCAATATCATTTTCTTCTAGTATAGGAATCCAATCTCTTAAAATACGTCTAGTTAATTCATTTATTTCAACATTTTCTATTAATAAATCAATTTCACTTGATTGAAATTTAAACCATTCGAAAAGTATATCTATGTACTCTTTCAAGTCATAAGCTTTAGACCTAGCAATTTGAAAATACTCTTCTCTTTCTTTTCCATTTACAACTCCTTTATCAATAGCATCTAAGTAACCTATCAATGTTGTAAGTGGTGTTCTTAAATCATGTGAAAGACTAGTCATTAATTCTTTATTTGTCTCACTATCTATCTTTAAATCTGATATTTCTTTTTCTAACTTGTACACTATAGCATTAATCTTAAATGCAATATCAGACGTAATATCATCATTAGATGCAAGTATCTTATGACCTACTTCGCCTGAAAGCATATCTGTTAAAATAGAATCCATATTTTTTATTTGTCTTTTTACTTTTTTATTTTTATTGTATTGAATAATATTGAAAACTATGGAGATAAAAAATAAAATTATTAATACTTTATTAATCACACTTTAAACCTCTCCGTTGAAACGATATCCTACACCTTTAACTGTTTGAATATAAACTGGTAAACTTGTATCTTTTTCTATCTTTTTTCTTATTCGGCTTATTATTGCCATAATGTTGCTATCATCATAGATATAATCTTCGTCCCAAACTTCTTCATAAATCATTTGTTTAGTAAGTATTTTTCCTTGATTTCTTATTAGATAAATTAGAACATCATATTCTTTAGGTGGCAATTCAAAAGTACCTAATTCTGTTTTTACTGTTCGATTATTTGTATCTATTACTAAACCTTTAAATTTTAATTCCGACTTACCTTTTACTGTGCAATAAAAATGCGAGTACCTTCTTAGTAAAGAAACAACTCGAGCAATCAGCTCATCCATATCAAAAGGTTTTGTAAGATAATCATCTGCTCCTGATTTTAGTCCAATAACTTTTGATTTAGTATTATTTTTTGCTGTTAACATTAGTATTGGAACATCACTTGTTTCCCTGATTCTTTCCAATATTTCAAAACCATCTATTCCAGGCATCATTATATCTAGTATTATAGTTTGATAATCGATTTCTTCTAATTTTTTTAAGGCAGAAGTTCCTGAGTAGCAATAGTCTGCATCTATCCCCTCATGAATCAAACTTTGTTTTATGAGATTGCATAACTCTTTATCATCATCTACAATCAAAGTTTTAAACATTTTATTGCACCTTTCATTTTTTATAGTCTATTCATGCTTATTATATCATTTTCCCTACATATTCAAACTTTTAAAATACGGTGGATTGTATAATCAACTTAGCCACTCAAAAAAAATAACATCACGTGAATTTCATGCTATATTGAAGTTACCACAACTCTCAATAGAAAAGGATGAATTCACGTGACGCAAGTTCATGATAACACAGCTAATAAAAAAATGGACACATCTTTCTTATCAAGAACGTTGCCAGATTGCTATTCTTAAACAAGAAAACTATTCAAATCGAGCTATCGCAGCGATCCTTAATCGGGCGCCCCAAACCATTCATAATGAAATCA
>JACBXP010000020.1 GCA_015863185.1 Aerococcaceae bacterium DSM 111020 | reverse complement strand
TGTTTCTGCGGTAGCTAATAAGAGAAATCAAATACCTAGAAAATCCTTAGATTATCAAACACCTTTAGAAGTATTTTTGAGTCACATAAATGAATCACATTTGTCTAGCTTATATTGACAAATCAAAATATAAAATATTAATTGGGTTATTTTGGTATTTTTGGAGCGCAACAATATAAAATTAATTTGATTGATAATTAAGCTTTGGGGTGTAATAGTGAAAAATCAAGAGCAAATTAATGCTGATTTAATTAATGATCTTTTTGAGAATTATTTAGTAGTTCTTAGGCTAGTGAACTATGATTTGAAAATTACTTCGAGAATTGTTTTTCAATACTTGCCATTTCTAAGTTTGAATCTCATAGATGTTATAAATAAATTTGATTTATCTGAACTATTAAACGAAGCATATCCCAAAGGCAAATGTAACTTTACGGAATTATTAAATTTAAATAGATTATTGTTAAAACAAGATACTGATGTAACAAAATATTCACAAATAAAAAATGAGATTATTAATAGCATGAATAAAAATTATCATTTATTGATGAATGACTATAATAAAATTCAAAAATTGGCAATTAAATTCTTAGGGCAAAAAGATTTCTCTGTGTTTTCATATAAGGGAATTCCTTATTATAACAACTTTCAACACATGAGATTTTATATGTTTTTGTTAGATGACAACAAAATATCTTTAGAGGATTTAAGAGAGTTTTCGGCTAACATGACTAGCTTTTTGCAGTTTATAGTCTCTCGTTTTATAGATGTTGAAGAGTTAAATTCTCGCTTAAAAATGAGTAGCAGCATAGAGCTCAATAAATTTGATATGAATGATTATTTTGTTTACGAGAAAAAAAGAAGTGATTTATTTATTAATGACTTGAATGTTGACCAAAATATATTTCTTTTCAATCTACTGTGCTTAGTTAATAGTGCTAACTGTTTATACCCTGAAGTATTGGAATTAGCTGGATCTACTCTTTTGCGTATGAAATTTATAACATATTTAATAATGATCAAAGGGATATGGATTTATCAAAAAGAATTTATTAAACTTCCTGAAAAGCTGAGTGAATTGATAAATGTTTCAGATTCCCTTTTCGGAAATTAAAAGAATAGAGGTCAGTTTAGGAATCATTTATTTCATTTTGACTTACCAGATAAGATAGAATATAGAAAAAGTGTATTAAACAGTTTGGTGGAACACTACTTAAAAATGGAAAGTGAAGAGTTTGATTATATTATTACAAATTGCTTCAAGATTTTTATTTATGAAATTAATGATATGTTGTTTGGCGAGGAAAAAATGTTTTTAGGGACAAATTGTTAAAGATAATAGGAAGTTTAGATGAATTCATTAATGTTTTGACTGATTAATGATTTGTAGAGCAAATTTATACTTTGAGTCTTAAATAATTATCAAAGAGGAAATCAAGTTAAACTACACAACCACCACACTAAAATAAATCTATACCTTACCCCCGACACACGTCGAGTGCATCGTATTGATTGAAAAAGTTAAGTAACAAACTGCATAAGAACGAGGTTTGTAGGCGTTTGATGAATGTCTGGGACCTCGTTTTTGGGTTGGAAAGTAGAAATTTTGACCTAGGAGATGATTTACCTGGGGGAAATAGGGGTTGGTATGTGGGAACAGGTCGACTATAAATTTCTTCCCAAAGATCAAAAAATCCCCTAGCAATTGTACCAGGGCACTAAGCAAAGTATTACTAACAGTATCTTTAAACCTTTAATTCTAACTTAAAGGATTCTTAGCATGTTAGTATCTTTTATTTCGTCCCATCTTTTGTATTCCATAATGACATACTTGAGCCGATTGTTCTTAAGAATACTGGCAGAACTTTTCATCGACGAGGCGTGCCACATTGGAAAAATTCTGATTGGCCTCGGTAATCGAAACCAAAGTATCTGTATTACTTTTCATGTTATCACTCTCCTAAAGGTATTATTTCAGGAAAATAGGATGAAATAAACCTAAAATTCCTCTCTAGGGTCCGCATAGAGATGACCTAAGTTAAGCATAGAGAGGTTCTGTTGAAGTAGTTTTAACATTTATTTCTGTCAAATTAAATGAAATTTAAACTTTTTGTAAACAAGGTTGGATGTCAAACTAAATGTGACACATTCTACTAATCTTTGCTTTCTGAGTGCTAAATCAATTTTCCAACGGCCAATCTCTTGATGGACCTCAGTAATAATTACATAGATATAACAAGCTCAGTTACTGAAAATGTTGCTTATGTACAGGCGATAAAGTACACTGATAATTGACCTAATCAATCAAGTCGCTTGGGTGAAAAACTAATAACATCTAGAGAATATTAATAATGGATATCTGGAAAAGAAGGTATGAAAAAGCAGTTTAAGCAACAGAAAGGATGGAGACAATGAAGTTAGTAGAGATAACAGAAGACAATATATATGACATCATGGCACTCCAACTAAAGCCAAAACAAGCCAACTTCGTCAGAGATCCAATTTATTCTTTAGCTGAAAGCTATTGCTATCGTGACGATGATACAGTGCGTTTGTTTGCATTAGAAGAGCAAGGAACAGTTGTAGGCTTCTTATCACTCATGACTGACATCGAAGATCAGGTCGTTCATATCTGGAGGATGATGATTGGGAGTCAATACCAATCAAAAGGATACGGACGAAACGCGCTAAGAACGATCGAAGACTACGTATCTTCGCTTGAAGAATATGAAAAAATTGTATCTGATTATGTGGAAGGTAATCTAGCAATGAAGCACCTACTAAAAACAGAAGGTTATGTTGAAGCAGGAAAACAAGAAGAATGGAATGAAATCATAATGATCAAGGAGTTAGTACATTAAGCTATGAGGATCAATGTGTATCATTGTAAGAACTTCAATTAATTCTTGCCAGAGAAGCATCACCATGCTACAATGTAGTTAATATTAACTACAAGGAGTGATCGTATGACTTCTCCAATTTCAGTTAGATTAGATGAACATCTCAATGAATCGCTTGAGAAATATACGCATGCTAAAAAAATTTCTAAGGCAGAGTTTATTCGTACAGCGATTTTGGAAAAGTTAGAAAATGATTTTGATGTGATGATGGCAGATCAAGCTTATGAAGAGTGGGTGAAAGCTGGAAAAAAAGTTAAGTCCTTTGATGAAATGATGGAACAATATGGCTAAATATCAAGTGGTCTTTGCTTCAAGTTTTGAAAAAGAGTTCGCGAAGTTGGATAAAGGTGTTCAAAAGCAAATCCTGAAATGGGTTGGTAAGCATTTAGTCAATGTAGATTTTCCGACTACCCCTGGTAAAACACTGAGGGGTGATTTGAAGGACTATGTTCGGTTTAGGGTGGGTGACTATCGAATAATCTCTCTGGTGGATGAATATCTTTTCATCATTACTAATATTCATGTTGGTCATCGAAGAGATATTTATAAATAAGAAAAAAATCAAAACGATACAATTAACATAGTTAAATCAATTTATAACATATTACCAATACACGTGGAGGCAATAGTATTGATGTCTCGCACAGGTGAATAGAACGCATACGAATAGGGTTCCTGAGCACTGTTGAAGTGTTCGGGAACCCTATTTTTTTGCTTAAAATGACTAAAGTGTGCTCGAAATGTGGTTTTTCTGAAAAATTAGGGGTGTGTACGGGAAATGGGTCGAGAGGGGGTTTGTTGATTGTGAAAAGGTTGTTAACCTATACTTGAAATTTAAGATGGAATTCTCTTCAAGTGGAACAGCATATTTTCAAAAAATTCTCAGGTATAGAGTTCCAACTGTGAATTCCACATTTTCTTGTATAATCCATCTACATTCACTAATTCTTCATGTGTTCCGTTTTGTATTATTCTCCCATCCTCAATCACTATAAATTCATCACAAAATTTACAACTGGCTAATTTATGTGATATAAATAGCATGATTTGTTCATCAAAAACTGATCCTAATAGTTCATATAATATAGTTTCCATTTTTGGGTCTAAATCTGAGGTAGGTTCATCCATTATAATTATTTTTTCAGAATATAAAGACCTTCCAATAAGCAACTTTTGTTGTTCTCCTCCAGACAAAATGATGCCATTAGAATTATATTCTTTTCCAAAATAGAACTCTAACTTCGATTGTATTTTGCTTAAATTAACTTTATCAATTATCGAATTTAATTTATTTTTATCGAGTTTGGAATTTAATATAGTCAAGTCCATAATCCTGTGTAAAATACTATACAATGTTTTACCAGTCTCTTATTGATCAAACTTAATATATTTTCTTGTAGAACTGAGCCATTCATCAGGAAGATCCATAAGGATAGCTCCAATTAACCGATTGGCAGACGCTCGGTTGGGAAAGATGCGAATAATCTTTTCTCTTCTACGGACTTCCTGGTTCAGTCGTTCAAGAAGGTTGGTGCTTTTTAGCCGATTGTGGCCATTTCCGATAACCGTGTATTGAAAGGCATCTTCGAAGCCATTATCCAATGTTTCGCAGGCTTTTGCACACTTAGGTTGGTCGATAAATTCATCGATCAACGTATTCTTAGCTGTTCGAGCACGATCAATATCCGTAAACTTAAAGATTGCTTTGACTGCTTCTCTAAACGGTTTTGAATTCTTTTTTGGGATAGAACTGAGGATGTTTCTCAAAAAATGAACCTGACATCTCTGCCAACTTGCATTGGTAAAAGACTTGCGAATTGCAGCGACTAATCCCTTATGGGCATCAGAAATAATGAGTTTGGTTCCTTGTAAACCGCGATCTTTTAAGTAGTCAAAGAAGAGAGACCATGTATCATCACTTTCTTCATTTTGAATCATGAAACCGATGATTTCACGGTCACCCTCATCTGTGATTCCAATGGCGATATGACAGCTTTTAGAAAGTACTCGATGGTCTTCACGGATTTTGATATATAGAACATCCGTCATCAGATAAGGATAATGTTTATCAGAGAGTGAACGGTTTTGCCATTCGTTGACCATCGGGGCCAACTGTTCAGTAAGGCTAGAAACGAAAGATTTCGACACAGATTTTCCACAGAGCTCTTCAACAATTTTTGAGACCTTACGAGTAGAAAGACCCGAAACATACATCTCTAGCATGGAAGCGAGCAGTGCCTGTTCATTTCGCTGATAACGCTCAAACACCGTCGGTGAAAATTCACCATTACGTGTTCTAAGCACTTTTAATTCGAGTGTGCCCACACGAGTCGTAAAGTCTCACTCATAATAGCCATTTCTTTGACTCTGACGACTTTCTGAACGTTCATAGTCATCGGCTTGAATATATTCTGTTCGTTGATTTTCCATCAATGGGTTGAAAACAGTGATCAAAATATTTTTAGAAACTTCATCTTATACCGAATGCTCAATAATACTTTGAACCTCTTCGTTGTTCAGCGTAAAATGTACTTGGGTCATGTAACGTCCTCCTGGGTATGTTTTTGTGGTTAAAAACATTGTACCGTAAAAGGGCTGTTACATGGCCTTTTATTTTTTACATAATTATCTGGACTTTGTCGAGTAATTAACATATAATGATTCTTGTAACAAGTTACAAGAATATATCTTATGTGACTATGTGTTTTCCAAACCTAAACAAAATTTGATGATTTTATTGTGGAATACTTCCCTATTAGTACTGATTTCTAGTTCATTAATAATAGTGATGCATATTAATTCGCCTAAACAACATTTAGATTAATAAATGATATTAAAAGAGATTTAAAATAATATATGTATAAAATTAAAGGGAACTTTTATACATATATTGCAATATTAAGTTTGTGCGTTCTAATATACTTAGGTCATGTGAATCCTCCTTGCATTGTTTGGTGGTGTAGGATTACAAGATAATAAATTTAGCTTCAAGATCACTAATAGTTGTCTGTATGAGGAACACATTTGAATTTCTTAGGTAGTTCATTGTAGCAAGTTGGTAATGTGGAGGTGATCAGTTGAGTAAAAAAGTTAAAGTAATTGTCAATAAAGGAAAAAGTAGTATATCCGGACGTGTCACAAAAGAAACGCAAAAGAAAGAATCAAAAGAGAAAGATAAGAAAGCTTCTAATAACTAATCGATTCAGTCTCTAAGATAAATTTTTATTTTAGTAACTGATTTTTTGATTTATAAAAAAACTATCCAAGGAGGAATAAAAGAGTGGTCGGAAAGAATAACCATCGCGTGCGTTTTGAGAAAAGCACGAACAAATTTAAACGTTTTACCTTGAAAAAATTAAGTGTCGGTGTGGCTTCCGTCGCAATTGGAGCCGGTTTTGTGATTGGATCTGGAGAGGTGGCTCAAGCAGAAGAAGTTAGTCCAGAACAAGCTCTTGAGAAAGCGCCAACTGCTTCGGTTGAGGAAGCGTTGACCTCAGAACCCAAACAAGGTCAAGAGGCGACTTCCACTGAAATTTCAATTGAAGAACCGGCTCAAGAGAATACACAAGCAGGAGAAGTTTCTAGTGAGTCAACTACAGAAGAGAACGCTGATATAGAGGGAAATGTAGCTGAACCGGATCAAACTAGGGAATAATTTTCTAGCAATGAATCCGCAAAAGAGTCTGTAGAATCAAATTCTGATGCTTCAAATACAGATGCAACTTTAGTTAACGAGGCTGAACAGGGTGCTACTGAGGAAGAAATTTCACAAGCAGGTTCTGACGGTCAAACTTCAGAAACCAGTGAACCAACTAGTGAAACAACCAGTGAATCAGATAACGCTCTTGAATCATCTGCTGATAAGACAATCGCTGATGAAGGTAGCAAAGAGGTTAAGACTTCCCAAGCAACAAGTGCTTCTCAAGGAGAAGCACTTGTTGTTGAAGATGATGCGGTTAGTCTGTCTGTTGAGAACTTAGATTCAGATTCACCTGCTTCATCCGATTATACTCACTTAAGTCAAGCTGAAGTTGACTTGTTTACCTCAAAAGACTTAACACCTGAAGAACTTGAAGCGATCAATTCAGGAATTGCTAACAACCTGAACAATTTTACAATGGAATATACGCGTGACCAATTTGTAAATGCTATGGGTCAGGCAATGATTCAAAATAAATATAATGAAGAGAACAATATTGTAAGCTCTGCCAGTCTATACCGTTTGGATACTGGTCAAGCTGATGCTAATGTGAATGATTTAGTGAACATTTATCAAGTAGCTATTAATCCAACGACTTTTGATCCAAATCAAAGTGGTTTCTCAGAGTTGTCAGCTGATTTTGTTGTTGGTGAACGAGTTCAAGGCGGGGATTACTTTACCGTAAGCTACCCAGAGAAATTATCTTTGAATGGCGATATTAGCTATGATAATTCCTCTTATGAGTATTTAGTAGCACCTCTCACCAACATTAGTGGTGATATTATCGCTAACGGTGTTTACGATACACAAACAAAAGTATTAACCTATACATTCACTGACTATGTTAATGATAAAACAAATATTGTAGGTAACTTTACAACGCCAATTTTTGCGGACAGACAAACGACCCCTAACTCAGAATCATTTTATGCAACTTTTGATTTAGCTGGTGACCGACATACTGAATTATTTACAATTGATTACTCATCCTATATACATCAGAATTCTTACGGTGTTGGCTCAACTTCGATGATTTTTGATGTTGATACTGATAGTGGCTTAAACGAATATCGTCAAGTTATATATGTTAATCCACAGGATAGAAATCTGTATCAAACTTATGTTAACTTATATCCACAAATCTTTGATGGTACTGATAGTAGTGGGCAGGTAAACTCTAATGTATCAGATATTAAGGTATATCGGGTTCCTTCTACTTATTCTCTAAATGAAAGTTACCATGTTGACGAAACTCAATTAAATGAAGTGTTTCCAACAGTATCCTATGGGACGAATGCAGATGGGGAATATGCAGATATATTTTTAGGAAATATATCTGACCCTTACGTTATAATTTTAGATAGTCAATTTGAAGGGAATATTGATCCAACGTCAATTAATGATTTAAAACACCGTGTGCGAACAAGCGCCCAGGGTATAGCATATGATTCATATTATGGACAGTATTATTATACCGCTAGAACTTATCACACTTGGGACAACTTCCTAGTATTAAAAGAGTCTTCAGGCGTTGCTGATGGAACCGCCTTACCTGGGGCTTTTATAGAGCACCATCGTTACGAAACAGTAGACCAGAATGGGAATGTTTTATCGGTTGATGAAGAGCTTACAAAGAATCCTCAAACTGGCTTATCTAGTGAGACATATACAACTACTGAGAACCCACGCTTAGGTTATGAGTTAGTAGCTGTGGAGAATCCAATTAATAGTCCTGTTTACAATTTAGATGGAAGCTCTGCTAGCGGGAACTTTGAGTCTGGTGTAACAAAAGAAGTCACTTATGTTTATCAAATGGTGCAAGAGCCAGATTTATATAGCATTGGAGATTATGTGTGGAACGATGCCAATCGTGATGGTTTTCAAGATGTTAATGAAGTCGGAATACCTGGTGTAGTTGTTATATTACGTGATTCGAATGATAATTTAGTGAATATGACAATAACAGATGAGAATGGTAATTATCGATTCGATAATCTTGAAGCGGGAGATTATACCGTTAAATTTGCAAGTCCTGGTGATGACTATATACCAACAACTCTAAATGCAGGTGCTGATGATAGCATTGATTCTGATGGATTTGTTGTGCCGGTTACCCTAACCGAAACAGATTTAACAATCGATTCAGGATTTTATCGTGAAGATCAGTTAGTGTATGAAATGATTGTTGAAGATGTTCCTTTTGAGACGATTCGTCGTTTTAATCCAAACTTACCATTTGGAGAAGATGTAGTTGTTCAAAGTGGTACTGAAGGCCAAGATCGTGTGATTTATATTCATGAAGTGGTCAGTGCCCCAGTAGCTGATTTTGGAACAGATGAATATTTTAACAATTACTTTACAGAAGTTGATCGGATACGTCTTACTGAACCACGTCAGGAAATTATCGAATATGGGGTAGCCCGTGATTGGGAAGCCATCCCTTCTGAAGATCCTAATAACCCTGGTACAACAGTAAATGAATACTATGTTAACCCTAATACTGGGGAGCAAGTTATTACCAACACATACTTTGTTCCTGGACAAACTATTGAGCAACCACAAGATGGAAACAGTATTACTACGGAAACAGTTCGAGGAGAAGGGCCGCAAGATCCATCGGTTTCGACTTCGCCTACTGTTCCTGGCACTTGGATTTACTTCTATACCGTAGATGGTGAAGGCAACATTGCTCCTAATCCGTATGACGAAGCGTTTGTTCCAGATGGTCAAGACGGCCAAGACGGTGAAGATGGTGAATCCCCAACAGCGACAGTGGTAGACAACGGCGACGGCACTCACACTGTAACCATCGTTAACCCAGATGGTACAACGACCGAAACAATCATCCGTGACGGCCAAGATGGAACCGACGGAGCAGATGGTCAATCACCAACTGTAGAAGTGGTTGATAACGGCGACGGCACTCATACCGTAACCATCGTCAACCCAGATGGTACAACGACCGAAACAATCATCCGTGACGGCCAAGATGGAACCGACGGAGCAGATGGTCAATCACCAACTGTAGAAGTGGTAGACAACGGCGACGGTACTCACACTGTAACCATCGTTAACCCAGATGGTACAACAACCGAAACAATCATCCGTGATGGGGAAGATGGTGAGTCCCCAACAGCGACAGTAGTAGACAACGGCGACGGCACTCACACTGTAACGATCGTTAACCCAGATGGTACAACAACCGAAACAATCATCCGTG